>JAJPJF010000389.1 GCA_021324415.1 Nostocales cyanobacterium Centralia_MAG_434 | reverse complement strand
TCGGACCTTTAGCCATCAGGTATCAGCTTTCACAAGAGTTAGGAGTTAGAGTTAGGAGTTAGAGATTAGATTCAGAGTAAATAACTAACAACTAACAGCTAACAACTAACCACTCTCAAAACTAATTGCTAACCCAGTGAGAGAATTCGCGCATGGAAGAATGCCCAGGTGGTTACAATACCTCCTAAGAGATAGTGAGCCACTCCGACAGCTCTACCTTGAATAATACTCAGAGCGCGAGGTTGAATTGCTGGTGCTACTTTTAGTTTGTTATGAGCCCAAACAATTGACTCAATAAGTTCTTGCCAGTAGCCGCGACCACTGAACAGGAACATTAAGCTAAATGCCCAAACAAAGTGAGCACCCAAGAAGAGTAGACCATATGCTGACAGCGCACTGCCATAGGAGTTAATCACTTGTGTTGCTTGTGCCCACAAGAAATCACGCAACCAGCCATTGATCGTAATCGCACTTTGGGCGAAGTTATCACCCGTGATGTGAGTCACAGTACCATCTGGGTCTACAGTTCCCCACACATCAGATTGCATCTTCCAGCTAAAGTGGAAAATCACAATTGACAGGGAGTTGTACATCCAGAACAATCCCAAAAATACATGGTCCCAACCAGAAACTTGGCAGGTGCCACCACGACCTGGTCCATCGCATGGGAAGCGGAAACCTAGGTTTGCTTTATCTGGAATTAGGCGTGAACTGCGAGCAAACAGCACACCTTTGAGCAGAATTAAGACAGTGACGTGGATAGTAAAGGCGTGAATGTGGTGGATCAGGAAGTCTGCTGTACCTAAGGGGATTGGTGCAGCTGCCACTTTGCCACCTATAGCCAAAAGTCCACCGCCAAAGACGTAGCTAACTGGTTCTAATGCATTGGGTGCAGTTGTACCAGGTGCTAAGGTGTGTAGGTTCTGTACCCACTGAGCAAAGATTGGCTGTAGCTGAATTGCTGTATCCGAGAACATATCTTGGGGACGACCCAAGGCACGCATTGTGTCATTGTGGATATATAGTCCAAAGCTATGGAAGCCAAGGAATATACTTACCCAATTCAGGTGAGAGATAATAGCATCTCTGTGACGAATGACGCGATCCAGCAAATTGTTTTGATTAACTACAGGATCGTAATCCCGCACCATGAAGATGGCAGCGTGAGCAGCTCCACCAACAATCAAGAAGCCACCAATCCAAATATGGTGAGTGAAGATTGCTAGCTGCGTAGCGTAGTCAGTTGCCAAATATGGATAGGGAGGCATTGCGTACATGTGGTGCGCAATGATGATGGTCAGAGAACCCAAAAAGGCAAGGTTTGTTGCCAATTGAGCGTGCCAAGAAGTGGTCAAGTTCTCGTAGAGACCTTTGTGACCTTCACCAGTGAAGGGACCTTTGTGGTTTTCGAGGATCTCTTTAATGCTGTGACCAATACCCCAGTTTGTACGATACTGGTGACCAGCAATGATGAATAGTACCGCGATCGCTAAGTGGTGGTGGGAAATATCAGTTAACCACAAACCACCTGTAACTGGGTTCAGACCGCCTTTGAAGGTTAGGAAGTCAGCATACTGACCCCAGTCCAAAGTCCAAAAAGGTGTTAATCCTTTGGCAAAGCCTGGGAACAGTTCAATGAGCAAGTCACGGTTCAGAATGAACTCATGGGGTAAGGGAACATCTTTAGCAGCCACACCAGCATCCAGCAGTTTATTAATAGGTGCGGATACGTGGATTAAGTGACCTGCCCATCCCAAGGAGCCACAACCTAGCAATACTGCTAAGTGGTGATTCAACATTGACTCCACATTTTGGAACCATTCCAGCTTAGGAGCACGTTTGTGGTAATGGAACCAACCAGCAAACAAGAACAAACCTGCCAATACTAAGCCGCCAATAGCGGTGACGTAGAGTTGGAATGAATTTGTAATACCCCAGCCGCGCCAAATTTGGAAAAATCCGGAGGTGATTTGAATACCGTGGAAGCCACCACCGACATCTCCGTTCAAAATGTCTTGACCAACGATAGGCCAGACGACTTGCGCACTAGGCTTGACGTGTATAGGGTCACTTAGCCAAGCTTCGTAGTTGGAAAAACGAGCGCCATGGAAAATCATCCCACTCAGCCAAAGAGTCACGACGGCCAAATGACCGAAGTGTGCTGCGAAGATCTTGCGGGATATATCTTCTAGGTCGCTTGTATGTGTATCAAAATCATGGGCGAGCGCATGAAGGTTCCAAATCCATGTAGTGGTTTTGGGACCCCTGGATAGAGATCGGTCAAAGTGACCCGGTTTTGCCCACAGATCAAATGAGGTAGGAACCGGATCATTATCGACGACGACTCTAGCCTTTTTCTCCTCACGCTCTGGAGGACTCTTTACCATTCGACCTCCTCTCTTGATAAGGATTGAGGAATTTAATAAATTCCACCCGCTGTCTTCGTGGCTTTGTTAAGCCTGAGTCACGTTTTCCAGTAGATAATCTGGAGACGCGATGAAGACCGTATGTGGATAGTGGTTTCTCGTTGAATTATAAAGTCTGATCTTGTACATTGTTGGAAACATTTTAACAATAATTCAAAATCCCTGGAGCAATTGTATTATCTACTCTTTGCGTTTAAAATCTTTGCCAAAAAGTCAATAGTTTCTTCATTTATTTAACAAAGAGAAACAATTCGCAAACTTTCTAGAAAAAATACACGGATTCATAAAATCACAAGTTATTTTTTTAACTTTATTTGCGTATATATGCCTAAGCACATCGATTTAATCACAAATCTACATAGATAAACCTCTTGTAAAGTTAAAAATTTGAGTCAGAAGATTTCATCTTTTGGTCTATAGTCTGCTAGGGACAGTTTGAGCCAAAATAAATGATCTGTCAGTTGTTTACTAAAAATTTCTGGGTAGAAAGCATGAACTCGTGGCGGACAACAGCAGTTGCTATCCTCAGGTCGTTAATGGCATTGGTACTGGTATTGAGCTTAACTAGTTGTGGTGAGAAAGCTGTCAGCCAAGAACCTGTTAGCAGTTTGCCAGAAGAAAAAACTCAACTTTCAAGGCAAATATCAGAGGTTTCTCCGCCAGCAGCAATCCAAGAACTCCGGCAAGTTTTAGAAGTTTATCAACCGCAGGTAACAGTACTGACGCCCAAAACGGATGAAACACTCCAAGACAATACAGTCAAAGTCCGCATCCAAGTTAAAGATTTACCCTTATTTAAAGATCAGCAACTAGATCTTGGTCCTCATTTACAAGTCATTGTTGATAATGAACCATCAATAGAGCTTTATGATGTGAGCCAGCCATTGGTTTTGCCAGACCTGTCTCCTGGAACTCATACTTTACGTGTCTTTGCTTCTTATCCTTGGGGTGAAAGCTTTAAAAATGAAGGTGCTTATAGTCAGACAACATTTCACATTTTTACGAAAACTGACGACAACAACCCTGACTCATCTCAACCACTGCTGACCTATAACAGTCCACAGAGTAAATACGGAGCAGAGCCTATTCTACTGGACTTCTATCTCACTAACGCCCCACTCCACTTAGTAGCTCAAGACAATCCCAATGACGAAATTGCGGATTGGCGTATCCGCTCTACCATAAATGGCGAAAGCTTTGTTTTTGATCGTTGGCAAGCAATCTATCTTAAAGGCTTTAAGCGTGGTAAAAACTGGATAAAACTGGAATTTCTTGATGAGCAGGGTAATCCAGTAAAAAATGTCTTCAATACCACAGTCAGACTCATTACCTACGAACCTAAAGGTAAGGATACTCTCTCTAAAATTATTAGAGGGGAATTATCAGCTGATCAAGTTCGTGCGATCGCCGATCCCAACTACACTACCAAACTACCAGTTGCTGAGCCTACACCCACTCCTACCCCAACACCTTCTGTTAAAACACCTTCTGTTGAAAAACCACCTAAAACTCAGCTAAAGGAAGAAAAACAGCCGCCTGTTGAATCCAAACCTCAGGAAGTACCACAAGAGGAACCTCCTGCAGAAAAGAAACCAACGCCAGAAACAACTGCGAAACCCTCTCCAAGTTCGTCGCCGACATTGCCTGAGGTGATTATCGAGTCTCCGCAACCAGAAACTACCATAGCACCTCAGCCTGAGGTTACCTCAATACCAGAACCAACAACTTTACCTGAAAAAGCTACTCCCCAAAAAGAGAAACCGGATTTTTGGAAGTATTTTAAACGTAGGACAGGTAAGGAGCCTGTTCCACAAATCACTGTTGAACCATCTCCCAGTGTTTCTCCCACATTACCTGAGGTCATTATTGAGTCTCCACAACCAGAAACTACACCAGAACCCCAACCTGAGATTACCCCAGCAGAAACTGCATCAGCCGCCCCAGAAACTTAGCAAATTAGCATCCTATGAGGAGCGGAAAAGTACACGTCCTGGAAGCACTTCGTCGTTAATTTTGGCATAAACTCTTAGACACGCTGACACTTCTCCGGGTACGCCACCAACATCTAGTTGCAAATCATCTTTTGACCAATTGAAAACATCGGCATAGGTTCCCCATAATGGTCGGATCTGTGCCTGATAACCAGCGTGGCGGACACTTTCAACAACCGGATCAAGGGTCCGCCGTGCTTCTTGCTGCAGCTTCCCCCACCAAGAGTAGCGATCGCACGGGGGTACGTACACCAAAGAGTGAATTGCTTCATCTAAGTCTAATCTGGCACGCAAAGCTATAACTGGATCTCGATTTTCAGCAGTTGTTTGTACACGGTGGAAACGGTCTATCAGTGCTGCAACATACTTAGACTTCTCTGACTCTATATTTAGAGATCTAATACCAAATCGCTCTACACTTTTGAGAGCGTGGTGTAAAGATGAGTCTAGTTCAATAAATTTGAGACAACTAGAAACAACTCCTGCAAGAAAATCAAGTTCACCACCTCGTGTTTTTACCATCAGCCTTTGATCAAAATTAGCTTGGTCCGATAAGCACAAACCGATAGCCTTAATTTTTCCAGTCAAGCCAGGATATAAACATTCATTGCGAGTAAAGGGTAATAGGGAGAGCAATTGCTTGTTTTCTCTTACGTCCAATTTACTCACCTCTACCAAAGTGTACTCTCGCCAAGCATGAGCTAACTTTTCAGGGACACGCAACAGCAACCGTTGTATTTCGTTCCATAAATCAGCATCATGACTACTCTGAAATTGGTACTGGTCAATATAGTTCGACAATTCTCGATCAGCTAGTATTGCTTCACCAATACGTTTCAGTTTTAATTCACCGCTTGTGACTGGCTCTAACACATCATCCCATGAGGAATTATCCTGCTTAGATAAGGTTGTTTCCTTGTTCGCGGATTCTTCTTGTCTAGATGTTGATGCTAGAAGTCTATCTAGCTCCCTCAATAGCTCTTGGCAAGCACTGCTTCCTGGATCTGTGGTAGCCGTTTTGAGTGCTTGTTGTAACTGAGTCTGCAACCCACACAAACTTAACCGCAGTACCCAAGCTAACTTTGAGTTTTCAATCTCTAACAACTTGCTAAGGTGCTGCATGTTTCCTTTCTCCGGCTTCATGACTAATGCTCTCCAGAAAATG
The DNA here is from genome assembly GCA_021324415.1 of Nostocales cyanobacterium Centralia_MAG_434. Lineage (GTDB taxonomy): Bacteria > Cyanobacteriota > Cyanobacteriia > Cyanobacteriales > Nostocaceae > JAJPJF01. The sequence goes on along the minus strand of JAJPJF010000389.1, from coordinate 3,522 downwards.
GGTCACGTTCTGCCTTAACATCATTAGGTTGTGGTTGCAGGGTGTCTCGAAAAACACATCCTTCTTGTTTAAGACATTCTGGATTTGTTGATGTCCAGTATGGAACTTCAAATGCATGCACTCTTAAAATACCTTTGTCGCTAAGAGAGACATAATATCGACAAGGATACTCAGTTTTGACTTTTGGTTCAGGCAATTGACCAATGAGTTCCCACTGATTGGAGTTTGGATTGTGAAATTGAAAATAAAAAGTGTGCTTACCACTGACAGGAAAAGGAGGTAATTCCGTCACTAAACCCATTCCTTGTGGATGCATAGCACTATCGTCATAGCGAAAAATTCTCAAGTCCTTGCTGTAGTTTTTTTCAGCAGAAAATACGACAGTGTGAGCATCGGTTTTGAAAGCATTTGCTGATTCGGCAACGTTGACAGCAATATCACATAGTAGCTGACCATCCTCAGAAATTACCGATGTTGTTCCTATAGCTTTGCCAGCATCAAGACAGGGAATATTGACAGAAATTAAGTAGTAAGGATTACCCCGACAAAGCAGCAAGTCAATATCAAGCTTTTGATTGATCTCAAACTGGACTTTGATTTGATTTCTAAATTCATCTTCATGTATGCCCAATTTTTTCATTAAAGCATCGCCGTTATAACTCCCCCAAAGTTGAGGTTTTATATTCTCAAAGTCTTGACGTATGATGTTATTTGTCAACTGCATTCCCTGCCAACTACTGCGATACTTTGCGATCGCATCGCTAGATGACAGTTGATATAGTTCTTGACCGGCTTGAAAAATCGGATCTAAGCTTCCGCCAATCACCTCTCTTTTAAAAGAGCATGGCAGAAAGTAGAACAAGTTTTTGACATCTATATAAAGTTGGTTTGCTCCTCTGCGTAGCAATTCTTTCGACTCTTTTGGAGAGAAACCAAGTTGTCTCAGTTTCTCAGCAAAGCAAGCTCCAGCAGATGTTGCTAGCTTAGTATACTCGGGTTCAAAAGTGACTCGTTCTTCGTTCCACACAAAATAGTTGGACTGACTAAATACACGGTATAGTTCACGTTCAACCAACTCTAGATTGCAGGTTTTTCCAGATAGAATTAACCAATCAACTTGCTCTTTATCTGTTTGAGTATCTTGCCAATGAGAAGACTTGGTTAATAGTGCATTCTCAATCAAACCTTTGGCTATACCTACAGCTTCTTGAATCACTGGAGATACTGCTCTTTCAAATTGCTCTACTGTTAAAGTCACACTTAAAGTATCAATCACCTCGTTCGGTAATTGAATGTCATTTTGTAGTAGCAGTTCAGAAATTTTCTGTCCGTCGAGAACAAAAGTTGGGTTGGGAGTTTCTTGTGACTGTTTTTGACCTAGTCTAATCTTGGCATTTTCTGCCTGTTCCCAAAGTGTGTAAAAGGTTTGCACCCGAGATGCTGAGTTTTTCCAACGAGTAGGCAGCACTTTTTCGGCTGTATTTAAAGCATCTTTATAAGCGTCACCTTCTCGAATTTCTTTATCTACACATGCTAACAATGAACCAGACTGAAATGTGCCGTTATAGAGGAAGCGATCGCTTAATTCTTCTAGTTGTACTTTCAAGATATCTTTTGCTAAACGTTTCTCGGTCACTGCTGTTAGCACACAGTCAGCAATGGCTGCTTTTAGCAACAGAAAAAGTCGGAGAGTGATAAGTTCACCACCTAACTGCAAATGACCTGAAGAACCTAACAATTTGGGAGTTAGCTTATAATAACGTCCGCCATCGCCTCGGTCTTCACCAGGTTCAAATGGGTTAATTTCTTGCAGTGTCAGGCGAATAAGTGCCACATCAGTGGTTCCACCACCAATATCTAAAACGAGGACATTTTGCCACCACTTGTCCCCATCGTAACGGCATCGGGTTTTGAAAGACTCGATCCCCACATTCAAGTCACCGCCAAATTCACGCCACAGAAAGAAGATAGCTACCGATATTGCTTCGTCATAAGCCATTTGCACATCTTCAATTTCCAATTTCTTCACCAAGTTCTCTATTTCTCGGCGTATAAATGGTGAAGCAATTGTCGGATAAGTCACGACTGCTCTGTAGAATTTGCCTTCAGAACACTTACCTGGGTGACGTTGACGATACTCTTCAGTTAATTCTATTAATTCAGCATAAGCAGCTTGTAATAACTTGTTAACCTCAATGGTGTCCTGCTGACCATTTAACGTAACTTGGAAAGAGCGTTCTTGACCAAAATAGCGTTTAGGTGAATGAAGAAACCTGCCTTCAAATTCCTCGCCATTTCCAATCGCATTGAGTCTGTGTTGTCTAGCTTTTTCTCCAAGAATGACTTTGACTTTTTCCGGATCATCTTCTGGTAAAGCAGGTTTTAAACTGACGACTTCTAACTCACTGGTAATTTCATTTAAACGTCGGTCTTTATCCAGCTCTACTGGTATTAAACTTTGCCATTCTAACGGTGGCACACGAAAGACTTCGTGGTATATTTGGTTCAACCTTTTGCTGGCAGTACGACGAAACCATCCTAGACGTTTACTTAAACCAATTTCTACCTGCCTTATAGCTTCTAATAAGTCGGTACTACTAACACCGAGAAATAATTGTTCACCTAGTAATGGTGGTATTTTATTGACAATCGTAGATGTTGATTTGTATGAGTCTTGCTCAGGAGTTAAATCAGAGTTTGAAATCAATTGAGTGAGAAACCTTTGCCATTCCTGCTCCCAAGCATCGCGACTAATACCTGGTACATTTTCTACAGGACGTTGATTGATCCACGCTGCTAAGCGATCGCGTAACCTTATCTCTTGCTCTGTCGGTAAACTATCTGGAGTCACAATCACTTTTGGATCGTAGAGTGTGACCGTAGAATTAGAAGTCCCAAAATCAATTGCGAACCATCCTGGATAGGTGATTTCTAGTTTTTTATTGTTTTGAATTTGTTCAAGTTGTTGTGTATTGGTTGACATTGATGTGAATGGATCTCCAGCAGTCCATATATTGCACTCGGCTCTAGTAGTTTTAGGGATAGATAAGTTTGGTTCACCACTCCTCTCATCAGAGTCAAAATACTCTACAGTCACTAATAGATTACAGTTAACGCCGGTTGGCAAGGGCTTATCCCACTTACAATCAATTTGTTTTAATCGCTGTGGCGTAGAGAGTCTAAGAAGTTTGTTTGTACTATAAAAATTGACACTTTTGTAAACAGATTGGATCTGAGAAGCCATTTCTTCTGGTGTGCCACTGACAGAAACATCAATGCGCGAAATATGAGAGAAGTTATAACTTGCAGCAGGTTTTATTTCGATAACGGGTAAAAGTAATACGTCATTTACTTTAAGACGCAATTGATAACGACTTAAAAGCTCAATTTTGATAGGCATTTGTGTATGTAATGGGGAGTTAGGAGGAGCCAGTGCGTTGCGGAGGACAGTCGCGTGGGCGGGTCTCCCGACTTGAGCGAACTGTCCGTTGGGGTTCCCCCCGTTGTAGCAACTGGCGTTTA
>JAJPJF010000218.1 GCA_021324415.1 Nostocales cyanobacterium Centralia_MAG_434 | reverse complement strand
TTTGGGTTCTGGGGTTGTGGTGGGTGCAACTACTAATTTTCTCGGTTTCGGCACTAGTGGTGTGGTATCTGGTACAACTTTGGTTTGTAGAGGTTTGGGTTCTGGGGGTGTGGTGGGTGCAACTGTTAATTTCCGTAGTTTAGTGACCAGTGGTGTGGTATCTGGTACAACTTGAGTTTGTGGGGGTTTGGGTTCTGGGGGTGTGGTGGGTGCAACTGTTAATTTCCTTAGTTTAGTGACCAGTGGTGTGGTATCTGATACAACTTTGTTTTGTGGAGGTTTGGGTTGTAATTTTTGAGGCGATTGACTTGGTAATACAGCTGTGGGTTGGGTGAGTTCAGGTGGTGATTCCTCTGCTGGTTGAGAATCGGAGAAGTTTTTAGAACTTGAAGCAGAGGACTCCGGTACAGATGGTGCTGCGGATTTAGCAGCAGAAATGGGTTGTTTTGGTTTTGCTTTACCACCTGCAACAGAATCTTTAGTAGACATTCGTGAGGTTTTTGGGGGAGTCTTTGTCTGATTGGGAGGAACCTCAACAAACTCAATTGGAATTGGTTGTGGTTTTTCCTCAGCTTTAAAAATTTGAAGCCAATATTTACTTCCAATAAATAGAAGAGAGTGCAGGACAATGGACGCAATCAGACCAATGACCAGATCTCCGGGGCGATCGCTTCTGTTGTACTCAAATTTAAGAGACTCAGCCATGTTATTGTGCCTTCTTGACAACAGCCTCAACAGTTTATTTGAGCGCATATCACCCTTGGAAGGAGTGATGCGCATCTTCATAAAATGGGCCACAAGGTTGCCCTCTTGTAAATAGTACAAGTAGTTAGCTAAGTCGGACAGAAGAATACTTCGGCCAATATCCGAGCCTATAGCTACAGTTATGATTGAACACAGCGTGAGCTAAGTATTTTTATGGCTTAAAGAAAAAAACATATAAGCTTTAAACTATTCTCATATCTCTTCTTTTTCGCTTATATTAATGAGTTTTAGGGCAAATGCTCCTTGTTTTTTTATGCTGATGACGCTGACCCAATAACAGATTAAAATGTAAATAATATTACACTAAAATGAATGGTAGAAAAGCTTGCATTGCATATAAAACCGCATGTTTAAACATTCCTAAAATCTAATCCCGGATCACAAAGCAGTTATGTCAGTTTATCAATCTAGTTGCAGTGAGACCGCCGATTTAATTATTGGTGTTGGCTATCCAGATAACCGTAACCTACAGTACAACAATACTCCTGTGGGTACTCTTGCCAGACAACAAGGAACTATATCTAGCTTGCTTGCACCTCTGACTCAGGACACTTTTAAACAGGTCGTAGCAGAAGTTGAACAAAAATTAAAAATTGTCAGTAAAACCCTGTCAATGCTAGATTCTCAAGGGTTTGAAACTATCTTGCAAGAGATGTTGCACTCCATCACCTTGAAAACAGGGGAATTACTGGGAGCAGACCGTACGACAATATTCCTATTAGATGAAGAAAAAAAAGAACTCTGGTCAATTCTTGCTGAAGCAGAGGGTGGTCGCTCTCTAGAAATCCGTATCCCAGCGGATAAAGGGATTGCTGGTGAAGTTGCGACTTACAAGAAAGTCATCAACATCCCTTTTGATTTTTATGATGACCCACGCTCAGGCTTTGCCCAAGAACAAGAAAAAAAAACTGACTACCGCACCTACACAATGTTAGCTTTGCCACTGTTGAGCGAAAAGGGAGAATTGGTTGCAGTGGTGCAATTGCTGAATAAGTTAAAATTTTCGAATCACTCACAAGCTCCCGTCTCAGAAAAGATTGATCTGAGGGGATTTACTCGTGCTGATGAACAGTTATTTCAGGAATTTGCACCTTCTATTAGGCTAATTTTAGAGTCTTCACGCTCTTTTTATGTGGCAACCCAAAAACAAAGAGCAGCAGCAGCGCTGATGAAGGCGATTAAGTCTTTGAGTCAAAGCAGTCTTGATCTCGAAGAAACACTGAAGCGGGTCATGGATGAAGCTAAAGAACTGATGAACGCTGACCGTAGTACCCTGTGGTTATTAGATCAAGAAAAACAAGAGCTTTGGACCAAAATTCATCAGGACGATGGCTCAACCAAGGAAATGCGTGTACCAGTAGGAATGGGTTTTGCTGGTATGGTTGCAGCATCAGGTAAAAGGCTAAATATTCCCTTTGATTTATACGAGCATCCAGACTCTGAGACTGCAAAAAAAATGGATAGACAAAATGGCTATCGTACCTGTAGCCTACTTTGTATGCCCGTTTTTAATGCCGATCAACACCTGATTGGCGTTACACAGCTAGTTAATAAAAAGAAATTAGGGGATTTTCCTCCCTATAACCCCAATGGATGGCCAAAAGCTCCAGAATTCTTCCAAGCGAGTTTTGATAGCAATGACGAAGAGTTCATGGAAGCTTTTAATATTCAAGCAGGGGTCGCGTTACAAAATGCTCAGTTGTTCGCCACAGTTAAGCAACAAGAACAAATGCAACGTGATATTCTCCGTAGTCTTTCCAATGGGGTGATTTCTACTGATAAAAGTGGTCATATCATCGCTGCAAATGAAAGTGCCAAGCACTTGCTGGGTATAAAACCAGAAGAACGTTTGGAAGGTAAATTAATTAGTGACATCATCCGTGTTAAAGATAGTGATTTTAGCAAGTGGTGTGAAGCAGCTTTAAGTTCATCAGATTCCAAACATCACGAGCAGTACTATCCTGACCGCATACTCTTAGCAAATGGCACAAAGCAACACAGCGTTAATTTATCTATTAATACGATCGCTGACGCTAACGACCATCATCAAGTGCGTGGAGCACTAGTGGTCATGGATGATATCAGTGATCAAAAGCGTCTCAAGAGTACGATGTATCGCTACATGACCCAAGAATTAGCAGAAGAATTGCTGAAATTGGATGATGCCAAACTAGGAGGCGATCGCAAAGAAGTTTCGATTTTATTCTCTGATATTCGTGGCTACACCACTTTGACAGAAAACTTGGAAGCAGAAGAAGTGGTGAGTATGCTCAACGAATATTTTGAATCAATGGTAGAAGCTGTCTTTAAATACAAAGGTACCCTTGACAAATATATTGGTGATGCCATCATGGCTGTCTATGGTTCTCCCCTCGTTTTAGAGGAACATGCTTGGATGGCTGTGCAAACAGCGTTAGAAATGCGCTATCGCTTACAAGAATTTAATGCTCGTCGTTACGCAGAGCATAAACCAAAAATTAATATAGGAATTGGTATTAACTCTGACACAGTTATCAGTGGCAATATTGGCTCTAGCAAGCGGATGGAATTTACAGCTATTGGCGATGGTGTGAATCTTGGCTCCCGGCTAGAAAGTATTAGTAAGCTGTATGGCTGTGATATTATTCTAAGTGATAACACTTATCAACCATGTAAAGATCTTATCTGGGCAAGAGAACTTGATTACATTCGCGTCAAGGGCAGAAATGAACCTGTAGCCATATATGAACTTCTCGGCTTGCGTTCCGACTCCATGGGTAGCCACAAACAACAAGTTCTTGAGCATTATCACAAAGGGCGTCAGTATTATTTGAATCGCCAATTTACCTATGCTGAAGCTGAGTTCAGTAAAGTCTTAGAGATCAATCAAAACGACAAAGCCGCAATGTTGCATCTACGACGTTGTCAACACTGGCTGCAAAAACCTCCATTAGATGATGACTGGGATGATGGTGTTTGGACATTTAAGGATAAATAGTTGAGGAAGTAAGGAGTGGGGAATAGAGTTAGGAGTTAATTGTCCCCCTTCCCTTGTCCACCTTGTCCACCTTGTCCCCCTTGTCCACCTTGTCCCCTCTGCTCCTCTGCTCACCCTACTCCCGTCCTTGATTTCCACATGCTATTTAAACACACCCCAGGGTTCCAATAATTTTTTGTAATGATGAGTATAGGGGATGAAGAAAGAGGAAAATGAAAGAAAAGAGAGAAGCTATCTTTTTGCCGACTTGCTCTCCATTCCCTGTTAAATATGGTAGAATCTGATATTCAGGGGTTTTGCGCCATGAAACTGTCTGTCAAAGTAGTTGAGATTCTCTCGCCTGAAGAACTTCGTCGTACCTTGACTCGTCTTGCCTCTCAGATTGTAGAAAAAACTCGTGATCTATCTAGCTTGGTGCTCATTGGCATTCATACAAGAGGTGTGCCGTTAGCTCAGCTTTTAGCGCGTCAAATTGAGATCCTTGAAGGTGTTCCAATAGAGGTAGGATCATTGGACATCACTTTCTATCGAGATGACCTCGACCAAATTGGGTTGCGGACCCCTGCTAAAACTGATATACCTTTTGACCTTACAGGAAAAACTGTTGTCCTTGTAGATGACGTCATTTTCAAAGGAAGGACAATTCGTGCTGCTTTAAATGCTGTAAACGAATATGGTAGACCTGAGGTGATTCGTTTAGCTGTGCTTGTAGATAGGGGTCATCGTGAGTTACCAATTCACCCAGATTTTATTGGCAAGAAACTACCAACTGCAAAAGAAGAGATTGTCAAGGTTTACTTACAAGAAGTAGATGGGCGAGATGCAGTTGAGTTGATTGGTGATTAGGATACTAACAGTTAACTGTCAATAGTTAACTGTTAACACACAAACTCTTTGCGTAAATCTAAAATTCTCTTAATAGTCTGCTTTTGAAGAATCAACTCTGTGTTCAACATTCTTCAGCTATTTCTGAAATTTTATACGCATCACCAAGAGTTCATAGATAACTTACTTTCTGGCGGATTGCCCGCTATTTTATCTGCTATCATTGGCTGCTTTTGGTGGCTGCGCTGGAGACATCGTCAACTGCGAATTGCGCCCTCAACTTTCCCTTTTGAAGTGATTAAACCTCAAAGCCAGGAATTGATGCGGCGAATTCTTGGTGGTGATGATAATGACCCGTTGGCAGATCGCAACATAGCATACCAAAACCGGGTGAAATATCGCAACATCCGCCAGGAACTACAACAGCAGCTTGAAGAATACCGGTGGGTGTTAATTTTAGGACGTACTGGACTGGGAAAAACACGAGAAGCAACAGAACTGGCACAGTATCTCAACCAAATAGGCTGGACAGTTCTTTATCTGAAGCCGAATGAATGGTTAGATACTCCAGCACGAATGCCAAAGCTGATTGGAAGTGACCGCAAGTTACTGTTCTTCTTAGATGACCTTAACCAAAAAATGTATCGTAGCCGTGAGGAGATCTCCCCAGAGGCAGAGAAAAATGCTGTGGAACGCTTTACGATACCTTTACAAGAAAGACTGCTTGATACTTTGACAAGGTATGAATCTTTTTGTGGTAAAGCAGAAATACGTGTGATTGCTACAGCGCGGAATGAAACGCACTCAGAATACCCAGAGGAAGCTAGTTCTTGGGAAAAGCTGCAGTGGGACAAATACCCCAAGCTGTGGCAAAAATTTAAGACTTATGAATTGCCCGAACCAGAAGATCAAGCAATTGTTGAGGTGTTGAAAGCAACTGTTCCTAAAATCAAAATTTTGGCAAAGCCTGAACAGTTTCCCGAACTAGCTAAGCGCAATGATGCCACTTTTAGAAATGTTGTTGAGAATCTCCAGCGTCTGTTGAATGATGGTTTGCCTTTAAATTCCAAAACCTATCGAGAAAGTCTAGGGAAAACATGGGAGGGGCGCTATCAAGAGTCAGTAGCAAGATACCCGATGAGTTGCTATGTTTATGATGCTATCGATTTACTACGGCAATTTAACATCCCACTCTATCGCTTTACGGTAGAGGCAACAGCACAGATGTTAGTAGGAGGGAATTTATGGCAGCGGCTTTGGTATCGTTGGCAGATTGGTGTTGCTACGAACTTTTTAATTTGTGCTGAACGCATTCTTCAGCCTCGAGATGGGCAAATAGAGGCCAAGGGTAAGCATGTGGAAGCCAAGGAATACATTTTGCACCTCACTGACTTAATGTTGAAATTGACGGATCACCGTCCACAACAAATGCTGTGTGTACTGCTCAATTTTGGTGTTAAGGTAGCGCAAGCTGGTTATACTCTCCAAGCAATTGCCTGTTGGGATAAAGTTCTTGAGAAAAAACCAGATTATTTTCAAGCATGGGGAAATCGGGGCATTGCATTGGGCAAATTAGGGAAAAATCAACAGAGCATTGCTGCTTACAATAAAGTTTTAGAGGTCAGACCTGATGATCACTTGGCTTGGTACTACCGAGGGAATGCATTGGATGAAGACGGACAACATGAAGAAGCGATCGCATCCTATGAGCAAGTTCTTTCACTGACACCTGAGTACTACCCTGCTTGGAATAATCGGGGTATTGTCATGCGGAAATTAGAAAAATTTGCAGAGGCGATCACATCCTTCGATACAGCACTGTTACTTAAACCTGACTTACACGAAGCCTGGTTTAACCGAGGCGTTGCGTTACAGAAATTAGGGCGCTTGGAGGAGGCAATCATATCTTTTGACAAAGCGCTGTTGCTTAAACCTGACTTGCACGAAGCCTGGTACAAACAAGGTAACTCGCTATTCTCTTTAGGGAGATATCATGATGCCATTACGTGCTTTGAGAAAGCTGTGTTATTCAAACCCGACTTACACGAAGCTTGGTTCAATCGAGGCAATGCTTTCAGGAATTTAGGAAAATATGCTCTGGCGATCGCATCCTTCGACAAAGCACTTGCCATTAAGCCAGACAAACATGAGGCTTGGAACAATCGGGGATTAGCATTGGCCTGTTTGGAAAGATATGAGGAGGCGATTACATCTTACGAACACGCACTTTCAATCAAACCCAACGATGATTATATCTGGTACAACAAGGCTTGCTGCTATGGCTTACAAGCAAATGCGGATCTAGCAATTGAGAACTTGCACAAAGCCATCAAGCTAAATCCTCAATGTCAACAATTGGCAAAAACTGACTCCGACTTTGAAAAAATCATTGAGGATGAAAGATTTCAAGCTTTGGTCATGGGTCGTACAGATTTCGCTATTTTTTGGGATTCCTATGAACAGGTGTGAAAGCCCTTCCAACGGAGCAATCTAACAAAGTTTTCCCTCTATATTTTAAGTTCATCTCAATAAAATTTACTTCTTCTTGAAACAGGAGGCACTTTGCTGTCACGTTTTATGCGTAAAATAAAAACAATAGCAGTGACTGTGATCACATAAAGGTGAGGATCATGAAGAAAAAGTGGGCAGCTAAGAGAATAACCGTCAACTTGACCAAACAGGAAGCACAAACACTAGAAGATATGTGTAAGCAAACAGGTAGACTCGCAACAGATGTTATTCGGGATTTAATTAGAGGATTGCCTGCAACCTAAAGCACTTAAAGCACTACCAATCACAAACAATGACCGCACAGCTCATGAGTTGTGCGAGCACTTCTTTTGTAAACTCCTCAGTCTTTTTTCTTTATCAGCACCAGCCAGAACCCTATTACTTGAAGAATGGGGTTCTTTGTCTTCATCAACTCTAATATAGTTAGTTAAGCATAGCAAGTATCATACTAGTTGCCACTTGGTTCAGCCTTCTCTACCGAATTATCACTGACCCCCAAAGTCAGTTGTAAAGGAGTGTGAGACTTTATTGCCTTTACAACCTGTCGATAAACCTGGTAGTTTGTTGGTAGCGTTCTCTGCTGGTCGCCTACAGCATACTTCATTCGATACTGTACACTCTTCAACAATTCGGGCTTACTTGCTTCTTCTTGGGGTTGTTTTCGTTGTTCCACTTCATCCACAGAAGGTCTTGGAGGTAAAGCAGGCCACCATAGACCCTGGTCATCAGGTCCAGTGACTGCCGCTTCTGGCTTTGTTCCATTAGTATTCAGCAAGGAAGTGGTGGCGAAAGTTTCAAAGCGTGGCAACTTGTTATTAGCTAGGTCTTCGGCATATTCAACCTGCCAAGTATAAGTGGTCAATGCTGTAGCTTCATACTGGTTAGTCGTCAGGGTGCTACAACTAGCAAGTGTGGTGAGTACAGCCACAACTTCGAGGATAAAGGTTAACTTTTGCATAACTTCTCACTCAAGATAAATTTCAGATGTCTGTTTAATTTGATGAAATAAATCTTGATTCAACCCGTGTATGACAGGGTATTGAGACTGAATTCTTATCACTGAATCTAGAATATTTGTAGGAGTAGCAGTAAAAATTGTAGCAATGATGTCATCAAGATCGCTTTTTCTCTCTTGGTCAGAATTATGAAGACCAAAGTAATCAGCTAAACAAAATGCTACAAGTCTTTGAAATCCTTCAAGAAGCCGATTATCTTGTTTGATAAGTTCGTACTCCTTTAGAGGTGTGAGCATTTCCTCAACTCGTTCACAGATTTCTTTAATATCTAGATCGTTAGGAGCAAAATTTTTAGCGACTTCCAAAAAATGAATTGCTGCTGTCAATAAATTGATATCAGCATATTTTGCACCAACTTTTGCTACTTCTAAACCTGTACTAGCAAATCGATTTGCTGCATATAACTTTATTTCTTCAGTATCAGGCAACAAAGATATCATTCTTTGTTCTATCTCTTTTATCTTGTATGACTCTCCATTAAAAAGGTAAGCACGGCAGATAAAGAAGAGAGCATCAAAATCATAAACATCAGCTTTACTGTCGGCACTAATAGCTAGTTCAGCCCAAGCGATCGCTTCAATATAATTCTTTTCTTCAAAATAAGTACGAGCTATCTCTAAATAATATTGAGAATTAAATGATTCCAGCCTGATCGCTTGCTGAAAGCATTCACGTGCTTTTTGAAGATTTTCTTGTATCAAGTAAAAATTATTTTCTTTATTTAAAGACTCTGCATGCTGTTTGTAAACATGACCAAAGTTACTCCAATAAATTGCTACTTCTGGGTTAGTTTTAGTTAATGCCCGATAAACTTTAACCGCAAAATCCCAATTTTCTAGATGAATGTAACAAAGACCAAGTAAGTTACGAGCCGTATCTGCTGCTGGTGCTAGACCTAACACAACCTTAAGTAAAGAAATAGCACTAGACCATTCTTCTTGATTCATTTTCTCTTCAGCTTGGTTAATCAAATCAGGAATCTGGTTTCCATACTTTTGCTGAGAGTCATAATTTTGCCTTGTCTGAGCATCATAAAGCGTGTTGTATGCTCCTCGAATTTGCTTAAACTTTTCTGGATCTTTTTCTGGGGAATATTTGCGAACTAACCGAAAGTAAGCTCGTTTGATTTCATCTGCTGATGCTTGAGGTGATACTTCCAGCATCTGATAAAGTTCATATGTCATTTTTCTATTAATTTTGGAGAACTGCTCACTATGAACTGAAATTAGTTTTCCATATTGTTTTCTAGGTCGAACAAGAAATCTACTAAGTGATCGCCTGCTATTTGTACTTGTTGAATGTTGTCATTCATCAACGCTTTTTTAAGATCCATAACAATATCTGATAGTGGTGACCTTTCCTGAGGAGGGATATTTGCCATAAACCGTTCTGCTTTATTAATTAACCCTTCATATTCCTTTGCCTTAGCATTCTGCTTCCATAATTCTTTGAGGCGAAAACTTGCATCAGCTATGTCTTGACTATCCATGCGTATGCTAGATTGAGCGTATTCTAACTCTACGCTTCTATTGATGTTAGGAATCGTAGCCTTAAGTTTGGCTATGCCATTGACGTCATAAGAAAACTCGACTTTTACCGGATAGGGACTGCCGTTAGGAGCTGGAGGAATGCCAGTAATTTCTGCTGTTATGCCGGTATCAATGGCATCATTAGCAAGCTTTGCTTTACCTGTATTGTCTTGATAAAGACGAACTTCAACCCGCTTTTGATCTGCTCTTAACAGAGAGTAAGTTTTATTAGTGGAATAAGGGATTGTTGTATTAGGCTGAATCAAAGGTTCATAGGTCAACATATATTTTCTGCCAATTTCACTGACAACCTCAATGCCCAATCCAAAAGGAGCAACATCAGTGAGAATAATGCCTGAGTCATTCGATATTAAACCCTGAATAATGGCAGACTGAATAGATGCACCAACACCAACAGCTAAGTCGCAACCTACATCTGGAGTTTTTCCGTCTTTAGCAAACATCTCCTGAACCAATTGGCGTACCGCAGGAATGTAAGTTGTCCCTCCCACTAAGAGTATCCGGTTGATTGCACTAGGACGTAGTTTCTTAGCATTGAGTGCTTGACGCACACATAACCGCGCTCGATCTAATAAAGGAGCGATCGCCTCCTCAAATTCAAGGCGCGTCACTTCCACTTCTAAGTCAACAGATTCACCATGACTAATAGCAAAATAAGGAATCCTAACACAATGGGAAAACGAGTCAGAAAGTATTTTTTTTGTTTTCTCTGCTGCTTCTTTAAGTGCTCCATAAGCCTTAAGAGAAATTTCTGCATCTGGATTTCCTGCTTGAAATTTCCCCTTTAACAGTGCCATCATTATCTCATCAAAATCTTTACCGCCTAATTGTGAATTACCAAAACTACATTTAACATCCAGTACACCTGCGATCATTTCTAACACGGTAATATCTAACGTACCGCCACCAAAGTCAAAAACTACAAGTTGTTCTTCTACATCAATATTTTGAATACCAAAAGCTAAAGCTGCTGCTGTTGGTTCATTAATGAGGCGAATGATTTTTAGTCCTGCTAATTCACCAGCGTTAAGTGTTGCTTGTCGTGCAGCATCGGGAAAATTAGCAGGTACAGAAAGAACAACCTCACGAATTGATGTTCCTAATGCTTCTTCAGCATTTTCTTTAAGTTTGCGTAAAATCAGTGCAGAAATTTCTTCAGGTCTATACTCTTTATCTAAAAGCCTGACTATCTCCCCAGTCCCCATCTTGCGCTTGACTTCCCGAATACCCCGACCCGACACATCTACCCAACTACGAGCATCTTCCCCTACTAACAATTCACCTTTTCTATTAATAGCAACAATTGATGGAATAATTGTCTGCTTTGTCTTGGGATCAGGAATTGGGAATGATTTATTATTACGATATACACAAATCTCAGAAGTAGATGTACCTAGATCAATCCCGATAGCATAATCTTTGGCCATTATATCGCTTACTCCATTGTCATTTTAGTTTTCTGTACCTATTGTTGGCTGATCCTTAAGAGAAACTTGCTTTTCTTCTGCTTCTATTGCCTTCTCTGTAGGTGCTTTTGCGATAACTACCTTTGCTTTTTGAATAACATTGTCACCAATTCTGTAACCCCAATTACTGCATCTAAGGATATTTCCTAGTAGTGTATCTGATTCTTCTTCCTCTACTGCTTCATGAAATTTTTCATTCAACGGTTCATCATTGTGTGGAATTATACGTTCTAAACCAAGGTTAATTACTGTACGCTCAAACTCAGATACAATTCTTTCTATGGACCTTCGATTGTCATCCGATTCACAATCTATTGCTCTTTCTAATAAAATAAAAAAATCCACAGCAGCTTGTTCCCAAGCACTGATTTTTCTTGTAAGTTCTCCATCTTTCTGACGCTGCTCTATCAGAATCTTATCTAAATATTGTTTAATTATATCGTGGAGTTTTTGCACAGCATTGCTATTTTCTTGTATAGCAGCTGTATTCTTATAATATACACGTATAATTTGTTTAGGGTCGTCTATATCAATAGAATTAACTATATAATCAGTTAAGACTTCTCTAATAGAGACCTCTATAGAATCTTTTAGTTTTTCATCAATAAACTTTTGGAGAATATCATTTATTGACTGCTGTATAATTTCTTCTAAGTCCCGTAAGTTTTTCTCACTAGACTTTTTAGAATTCATTTCATTTTCTCCCTTTTGAAAATTAATTTTCAAATCAAATATAAAAAAATCAACTTCGCCAATTGTAGATCGTGCTAGAGTCGGAATATGATACATGAATTACAATATTACGGATAACTCAAATACCTAGGCTCATTCCGAGCGAGCTTTGCTAGTATGCAATACCTTGCGTTCTTATACCTATAATCAATAGCATCGAAAATTGCTGTAAGTGGAATTGTGTGTTATTGCAGCGTGTAAACACGACCCTTAAGGAAGAGGCAGAGGAAAGGAGCAGAGGGGAACATTATTTTTATTAAGTCATCAGAGTAAAAAAATACGCCTATAGAGACGTTACAGTGCAATGGCTCTATTCTAGAGATTCCATATGTCCTGTTAAACGTAGTAAGTTTGTAGATTTCTGTGAATCTTGAATGTAAGCTTCATAAAAAAAATAATTAATCACGAGATTAAAAGATTTTTATAAAGTAATTGTAAACCCTATAGATTTATTTATGTATTTTTTTTACATTTAAATATTGTGAATGTTATATAGCAATCCTAAATCAATAGCAAACATAGAAAAACCCGGTTTCTTTAGGAAAGCAGGTTTGGTGGAACTAACCAATTTGTTAATTAAATAGGATTGCTATATTCCATAAAAAGTCATAACGTTTGAAATGGAGACAAAAGTGATTTCTATTAAGGCTAGAGCTAAAGAGCTAAACATTAAAATTAGAAAAAAGCTAAATATTAATAATTTTAAAAGCATAGCTTTTTCTAATATTAGAGGTGATGTTTTAGCAGGAATCACCGTGGCGTTGGCACTAATTCCTGAATCTTTAGCTTTTGCAGCCATAGCTAAAGTAGAGCCAATGATTGCCCTGTATACTTCTTTTTGTATGGCAGTCATGATTTCCCTTGTTGGCGGACGACGAGGAATGATTTCTGCTGCGACTGGTTCTATGTCATTACTCATGACTTCATTAGTAGAAAAATATGGAGTTGAGTACTTGTTCGCTGCTACAATCCTAACAGGAATTATTCAATACTTGATGGGAGTATTTAAATTAGGTAGATTTTTTAGTTTTATTCCTCAATCAGTTGTTTCTGGTTTTGTTAATGCCTTAGGTATATTAATTTTCGTAGCTCAGATAAAACAAATTACTGGGCAACCTTTAGCAGCATATCTCATGGTGGCAGGAACCTTAGTTATTGTCTATCTTTTTCCACGTATTACTAAGAGTGTACCATCACCTTTAGTTGCTATTATTGTTATGACTATTACATCTATCACTACACATATTCAGCTACGAAGAGTAGGAGACATTGGAAATATTACAGGTACACTTCCATCTTTTCATTTACCCCACGTTGGTATTTCGCTAGAGACTTTCCTAATTATTCTTCCTTATTCATTAACCTTAGCCATTGTTGGTCTGTTAGAATCCTTGTTAACAGCAGAGTTACTTAATGAGCTAACAAATACCAAGAGTTCTAAAAATCAGGAAGCTAAAGGCCAAGGTATTGCCAACATCGTAGTTGGCTTTTTTGGTGGCATGGCTGGTTGTGGTATGGTCGGTCAATCAATTATCAATATTAGATCTGGTGGAAGAGGACGTTTATCAACTTTTGTCTCTGGTGCTTTTCTGCTCGTTCTCATCTTTGTTTTGAGAGATATAGTTAAGCAGATACCAATGGCAGCATTGAATGGCGTCATGATTATGGTAGCTTTTGAAACATTTAATTGGAAATCATTAAAGCCGTTACGTAATATGCCTTTAAGTGATGCTGTTATCATGCCTTTTACAATGGCGATCGCTTTATGGACTCACGACTTGGCTAAAGGTGTGTTAGTGGGTGTGATTTTGAGCACCTTGATATTTAGCTGGAAAGTAGCCCAAATCAAAGTTGTCAAATCCTTTGATACTAGTGGCGCAAAAATATATACAATATCAGGTCAAATTTTCTTTGGTTCAATTGCCAAATTTGTAGAATCATTTAACTATGTTGACGATCCAGAAAGAGTTGTGGTTGACTTTCAGCAAGCTCATATTTGGGATCATGCTGCTATCACTGCAATTTCTCAGGTAATTGATCGCTATAAAAAATTAGATAAGCATATCACCATTATTGGATTGAATCAGGAAAACCAATCTTTTATAAGTAAGATTGGAATGACTCAGGAGGTCATTGGCTAGAAAGTTAATTTAGTAAGTTAAGATTTTTATGCCAGAAAATTTGGTAATTTTGTTGTTCCAACTCCAGGACCATCAGTTTCTGGAATTATTGAGTCGGTGTTTGAGAGGAACTATCGATACTCGACAAACGTCCAAAGCTTCGGAATATAAATTGTATTGTTACAAAAGATCTCTGTGAGAGGAATTAATATTGTTTTGACAAACCAGGAAAAATAAAAATGTCTTTTTATTTTTTTCGACGGCAATATCTCATCCCCTTTTGGATGCTCGTAATTCTTGTTGCATTCTTAGTCCTGATGCTTCAACCTTCTAAAACAATACAGGCAGATGCGACTGTGTCAAATTATCGTACAAGCTGGTTTGGCAATACAGGCAGTGATGTTAACACTGCAGTTCAAAGCTGGATTGAGAAACTGATTGTCAAACCTGATGGTAGTGTTCTGACTGAGGCAAGCTGGGACGAATGGCATGAGGGACGAGAAAAGTCGATTTACAAAAATGGTAAACGCATAGGCACCCACAAGGAGACTATTGATCCATACAGAGTAGAAATACATGGCAAACATTGGAAAATTGAAGACCTCACTTTTCTTGGAGGAAAGAGCGTTGTTCAAGAAGAAACTGGCTGTAAAATCACTGATGCTGGAACGCCAAATGCGTTAGCAGTCACAAATAATGGTCAGTTGATGGTAGCGGATAATGGACCAAGACAATATATTCGCATTTATGACGTCAGTTCCTGTCATCCCCGATTGGTAAGAACGTTTGGTGAAGAAGGTGGTGTCTTTTCTCCTGGCAAACCCCAAGGAGTGGTTGCGCCATTACGCTTTTATGGATTGAATGGCGTTGGCATGGATGCAAAAGGCAATATCTGTGTTGGTGGACAGATTGTAGGGGGTGGTGGTTGGATACGTTGTCTTAGTCCTAATGGTCATTTACTCTGGCAGGTTTACAGTATGGGTTGGTTATCCAATCCGGCTGCAGACGTCACCAATGATGGCAAGGACTTTTACAGTTCCAGCGCTATGTTCAAAATGAATTATTCTAAAACAGAGCCTGGTCAGGAAGCAGGAAGCTTTCCCTACAAGTTTACAATTAATATCTTTAAATATCCCAATGATGGACGTGCTACTGTCTATTACATAGACAACAACAGTCCAAAATTTGACTTACCAGCAAAAGTCAAGTCAAAGAAAGGCGCGCATTATGCAGTAGGACCTAATGGCATACTTTACGTCAAGAAATGCCTTGGTCACAAATATCTGTTTGGCACTGGACAGAACGGACCAGGAATGACAGGCTTCAAGATGGATAAGGACGGTATCTTTGCACCAATGTCGTTGTCCTCTGTTGACATGCATAATTCTTGGGGCACACATGTTGACGATAATTGTAACATCTGGAGTATAGATGAAGATAGCAGACGTGACATCGTCATGTACAAACTTCAAGGAGTCGATAGTCAAGGAAACCTGCAGTATAGCAGTAATGCCACCCAGCGTTTCCATCCACCCTTTGCTGATATCAACGCTTTAGAACGCATTCACTACGATGTAGCTAAGGATGTCCTTTATATTACCGGTTTTAGCAATGCCAAACCAAAGCTATATGGTTGGGGACAGGTTGGCTCTACCATGTATCGCTGGGATGGATGGCTTAAGGGCTCACGTAGTGTGCATCGTGGCTATCCAATCATGTTTCCTCATATAAAAGTTCCAAAGAGTGGGGGCAATCCAGCAGATGGGAAGGAACCAGAAGAAGATATTGAAAAATCCGTCGGTTATCAGTCAATCTCTTGGGCTGGTGACTATGCCTTTGCTAGCTTTGGTACTCGTACTCCCACAGGAGAAAAAGGAGTAACAAGTATCTACAATCTTGAGACTGGACGGAGAGTTGGTGCTCTTCAACCTAAAGGTGTGTTTTTTCAAAGTTGGCTTGATATCACCAATGCCAACAGTGCGTTTAAACGCTCAAACGGCGAGTATATCGTAGTTGTAGAAGATGATGCGCTGAATAAATACTTGCTCTACCGTTGGTGTCCATCAGGCAAATGCCGTCAAAGTTGACACTACTATTAGTTACTGGTCCTTGATTGACAAAGGTCAAGGGACCAATGACTAATTACAAAGAAAGAACAATCCTCACTAGTTAACTTTGTCTAATCCAACGTACCCTACTTGTAATTGGCTGTTGACTGTTGTTGACTCATCAAGGGTTTAGCTGATCGCAATACAGCATCCAATAATCCTGGAAACAGAGCCTCTAAATCATCTTGTCGCAGTGTATTGATGTGCTGCGTTCCTTCTTTTCGGATCAAGAGGACTCCCGACTCTCGTAAAATCTTGAAATGATTTGACATGGTTGATTTGGCGATCGCAAAATTGAACTCACCACAACAGCGTTCCCCCTGTGTTGCCAATAGCCGCACAATCTCGAGTCGTACGGGATCGCCCAAAGCATATAGGACTCCTGCCAAAGATATGTCTTTTTGGTCTGGGTGATAAAGGAATTTCATAGTTGCATTATCTCATAAAATCGACTATATTTTATTTATTCGATTATACCGAAATAATGAATTAAATAGAGGACGGTGTGTATGTCATCTACTCAAGCTGTAACAGAAGCAACTTTTAAGCAAGAAGTTCTTGACAGTGAAGTTCCCGTGTTAGTAGATTTTTGGGCACCTTGGTGTGGTCCTTGCCGAATGGTAGCTCCTGTCATAGACGAAATTGCAATTGAATATGCAGGACAAGTAAAAGTGGTAAAACTCAACACTGATGAAAACCCCACTACTGCCAGCCATTATGGCATCCGTAGCATTCCCACACTCATTATTTTTAAAGATGGTCGGCAAGTTGATACCGTTGTGGGTGCAGTACCAAAGGCAATCTTAGAGAGAACTCTAGCACAGTATGTGTGAAGCCACCTATAGAGATATGGGCGGTAGATTTGTTCTCGTAATGAGAAGACTTAATCAACCTTTTCATCCTTGCTGAGCGCTTGAAACTCTTTTGCGCTCAGCGACACAACAATATTTTCATCACTTTCACGACTGTCTACTTTGATAATCCATCGTGTCGGTTGACTATTTTCCACATCACAAATGATCCCTATTTTACCAGTCACGTAAAAGGGACGTAAAATCAAAACCCTGTCTCCTACTTGGAAATTTGTTGAACTACGCAATTCTACATACACTTTTAATGTCTTGTATAATCTTAGCTTAATAAGTTAATAAAATAATCTTAACTATTTACCAAAATTTTTAGTATACTACCAAATTAGTAGGCATCAATAACAATGCTCTACCCTGTATCCTGAGTATTCGGTACAACTAGTCTGTAGACTTTTGACGCATAGCTCGAAGGGTGCATACTGTTAGCACGCTTGATTATATCCCACAATCTAAAGGCTAAGAGCTACTAAAAAAGTCATCTCAATGATATACTTAATGAATGTTTTGATGTAAACTACGGTGTATCTATAGGAAAATAGGACTTAAAAGACAATGCTTTCCTCATCCCCTTTTCCAACTTCCTCTAGTGAAAATACCAGAAAGTACTTTAAGTCCCGCTCACTATTACCCTTAAAAAAGAATAGTCTTTGGAGAATTGAGACTGGGGTTGTGCGGAATATGACATGGCATGAAGATGGTACACTTGTCATGCTAGGAGTGTGGGGAACTGGAGATATTGTTGGCAGAGCTTTGTCTAGGGTTGAACCTTATCAAATAGAATGCCTGACTACAGTAGAAGCAACAATTATTCCATTAGAAGATTTGTACCCACTCACAGAGGTCCTGATTGCTCATATTGAGCAAGCTGAAGAATTAATGGTAATTCGCAGCTATAAGACAGTGGAAATGATGTTAATGAAGCTCTTATGCTGGTTAGTCAAAAAATTTGGTCGTGAAGTAGAAACAGGACATCTCATTGATTTACGCCTAACTCATCAAGACATTGCTGAAATGTTGAACTCCACTCGTGTGACCATCACTCGTGTCCTAATTGACCTAGAAGAGCAAGGCTTGATTCAACGTCTCCCTCTACATCGGATAGTACTTAAAGAAGAAGACGTTTGGCACTATGAAATCTAACAACTTTGAATTACCAG
>JAJPJF010000318.1 GCA_021324415.1 Nostocales cyanobacterium Centralia_MAG_434 | reverse complement strand
TCCGGGGATGTATTCCATCACCATGAAAGGCAGTCGATCTTCTATAAAAAAGTCACTCACCCGGACTATATTGGGATGGATACAACTAGCCAAGCGTCTTGCCTCATCCTGAAATTGACGCTCAAACTTAGTAAATTCAGGATGCTGTCGTAGTTTCTCATTGAGGGTTTTAATAACCACTGTTTGAGTCAAGAAATGATGCGTAGCTTTGAAAGTGATACCAAAACCACCCCGCCCTATTTCCTGGTCTAGAGTATATTTTCCACCCTGTAAGCTTGTACCAGTTAGCATAGAGAGTTTTAAGTTCTGAGTTCTAAGGAGGACACTTGCTTGCTCTGATGTCCAGAGTTAGGTGAATTCCCTGTTGAACCAGCGCCATAGTGAGCTAGCACTTTATTGTCGTTAACAAAGTTAAAAAAACTTGTATACGACTGGCTTTGCTGAGTCAGTAGAAAAGCACGGAGTTTTGAAACAAGCCGAAGGCTTAGAAAACTCTGGTCTTGAGTTTTGAGTCTACCCTGAATTTTGACGGATATCAAATCTGGTTTACGACTCAACATGTTTGAACGACCTTCTACCACTGACTGTTTTTCTTTTCCATAATATACTCAGGAATGTGCTGATCATGATGACAGTTGCAGCTGTCTTTAGCTTGCTCTTGCTAAGACTAAAGTTTGATAAATACGTAAACTAGTTGATAGCTATCAAAGTTGCTAAAGTATCAATTGCAGCTTCTTAAACTTGAGAAAAAAGTAACGTAATTAATTGGGATTTAGTCATTGCTTGTGTGCTGAATATAACAATCAATTCTGGCTAATGATTTAATTTATACTATCACTTACCTCCCCACTTTAAAAAGTTAGTTAACAGCTTTTGTATCTCATGAGTGACTTCTCGCCTTTATCCGTAACCTCTAACGTTCACCTTGAAACTTCTCGCCTACAGTTACTTGTTTTGAGCAATGGTCATGGGGAGGATCTAATTGCAACTCGAATTGTCTCGGAACTCAAGCAAAACACGAACCCACCTAACATCTTCGCTTTGCCGCTAGTAGGAGGAGGACACGCCTACCAACAGCTAGATATTCCTCTCATAGGTTCAGTGCGCACCATGCCATCTGGTGGTTTTATTTATATGGATGGACGCCAATTCATGCGAGATGTACGTGGTGGTTTAGTGCAACTCACACTCAAGCAAATCAATGCTATCCGTCGTTGGGTAAATATTCAGAAAAAGTTAGGCAATCAGGCCTCCATCCTAGCAGTAGGGGATATAGTACCGCTACTACATGCATGGTTTAGTGGTGTAAACTACGCTTTTGTGGGTACAGCAAAATCAGAGTATTATGTACGCGATGAATCTGGTGGATTGCGTCGTAAAACAAAAGCTACTCGTTTAGAAAACTTCTCTGGTTCAGTTTATCATCCTTGGGAACGCTGGTTAATGAGTGGGTCCCGATGTAAGGCTGTATTTCCCAGAGACTCCCTAACCACTGAGATCTTAAAAAAATGGGCTATTCCTGCTTTTGATTTGGGCAACCCCATGATGGATGGTCTGGAACCAAAATTTCCTACTCCAAGATTTTATAGTGCAGCAGCACAACAACAAGAGTTAAATAGACCTTTAGTTGTCACTCTCTTACCTGGTTCCCGTCCCCCAGAAGCATACGCTAACTGGAAGCTGATTATGATCGCTGTGTCTTCTCTAATGGCACTATTCATAGAGCAAGATTTTGTGCAGCACTCCTCTAGAAAGGTCATATTTTTGGGTGCGATCGCTCCCAGTTTACACTATGACAGTATGCGGCAAATACTCGAATCACAAGGCTGGCGTCCCCACACAGAAATCCCCATCGAGATTCCCGATGAGGATGCATTAACATTCAAGCAAAAAAATGCATACTTTATCCTGACACAAAATGCCTACAATGAGTGCTTACATCTAGGAGATTTGGCGATCGCTATGGCAGGAACAGCAACAGAGCAATTTGTGGGTCTGGGAAAACCAGCAATTACCATTCCTGGCAGTGGTCCCCAATTTACCTATGCTTTTGCAGAAGCACAAAGCCGTCTTTTGGGAGAATCAGTGATATTAGTGGAGCAACCTGACGAAGTTGCTATCGTGGTGCGGGCACTCTTCGCCAATCCAGACAGATTGCACATAATTGCTGAAAATGGGATGCGGCGGATGGGTAAACCAGGAGCAGCCAAACGAATTGCTCATTCCTTGATGGAGCGATTGCAATAGTACAAAATACCATTTGCAAGCCCATACAGCAGGGCAGTTCAAATCAGTGCAAGATTATTTTTAAGCTGGTAATCTGGAAAAATTCGATTCAGTTTTGCTGCATCTAAATTTATATGACGTTCTAACAAAGTAGCAATCACATCTCTAAAATCTGTTGTAATAGCTAAGTCCCTGTTCTGATAAAGTTGGTTAGCTGATAAACCAGGCCATTCTCCATATATCTTGCCACCGCGGACTTTGCTACCTAAAATCCACATAACATTTCCATGCCCGTGATCAGTACCACCATTGCCATTCTCATTCACAGTGCGACCAAACTCAGACATGACCACAACTGCTGTATTTTGGTACACTGAACCTAACCCCTGCACTAAACTGACCAACCCATTTCCTAATTGTTGGAGGTTACGGGCTAGCTGTCCTGTACTACCACCTTGGTTAACGTGAGTATCCCAACCACCTAGATCCATAAAGCCCAACTGAATTCTAGGGTCTTTCACCATCAGTTTTGCCAATCGTTGAGCATCCCTTGCAAAACCATAAGGCAAGGGTGCACCATTATTCGCCATTTTCGCTTCCTCATCAAGGTCACTCTTCAGTGCTTGACGAGCCATCCGTCCTTCATAATAGGTTGTGCTTAGAACATCTTTACCAGAATAAAGTTTATCAAACGCCTCTGCCACTTGCGGACGATCCAGGGGTAATGGTTTATCTGCATTCCTACCTGATGCTAAGTTTGCTATAGATATTTTTCCAGACAAAATCCGAGGTGTTGTCTCACCTACAGTCACTGCCTGGATAGGTGTACGTCCAGCCAAAATGCTAAGTAAACGATTCATCCAACCGTCTGTAGTATTCTTAACCCCCGGAGTGCCACTCTCCATGTAATATTGAGCATCAAAGTGGGAACGCGTAGGATCGGGAGAACCAGCTGCATGAACAAAAGCAAGAGTTCCCTGCTCCCACAGAGGTATCAAGGGAGCTAATGCTGGATGCAAACCAAAACGACCATCTAAATCCAAAACTCCTCCTTGATGACCTGGTTGAGGAATAGCGATTTTTGGTCGCGCCTGATAGTAAGCATTTTCTGCATAGGGAACAACTATATTTAATCCATCGACTGCACCCCGCAAGAAGATTACGACTAAGCGCTTTTGATCATCTCGAGGATTTGCAGATCTGGCTACATAAGCATGAGTTCCGATAGCTGTGAGAGCACTCGCTGTAAAAATGCCGCCTTTAAGGAGAAAATCACGTCGGTGCATAGGAGTAGAAAAACTAAAAACAAATATAGAGTACTAATGGCGCATAAACTCTGGACTGCCCAGCATTAATGCGGCGCGTAGTTGAGGAGGACTAGATGCGATCGCGCTTTGAGTTTGGTTAGAAAAAGAATTGCCGAGTGTCATTGCTAGTTGTGATGCATCGACAGGTTGAATACGGCTTTGCTGCCGAATCTGATTTTGATTGACTGGCATTGCAGATCGCATCACAGGTAAGTCAGTCTTAGTTTGATTTTTCAGTACTGCTGATAGTGGGACACGTCCACTAGCAACAGCCGTCGCAAAGCTGAGGCGGCGAGTCATCGCATCAGGATTTAACCATGCATCCTCTGTGTTTTTGTATCCATCCGGAGTCAAACAGCTGTAGAGTGGCATTCCCAGCTGTTGCAGCATACTAGACATTGGAGAAGTGTTATTCACTGGCATGCCTGTTGCTCTAACTACGGAAATTACATATTGATAGGGAGTTTTGAACTTAGAATTAAAGTTTGCTGAGTCCCAAAATTCTTGACTGTGGAACAGAGTTTTCAAAACCTCACGAATATTGCCATCACTTGCTATAAAACGCTTTTGGAGAAGTTTTACTAGACTATCGGGAGGATGATCACTGACAAAATACTGTGCTAGCTGGTAGCTAATATGATGGGCAGTAACAGGGCTACGAGCTAAAATATCCAAAGCCTGTTCTACTTCAGAGGCACCACTGCCTTTGATTGTATGACCGAGAAAAACTTTATCGCTAAAATCATGTCGTTTCGGGTCAAAGTAAAACGGCGAACCATCTTCTCCAGTGGGCTGATTGAGAGGACGATATCCCCAACCCGTCAAGATACGTGCCAAAGTAATGACATCTTGCTGAGTATAGCCACCATCCACACCTAGCGTATGTAGTTCCATCAACTCACGGGCATAATTTTCGTTCAAACCTTGGTATCTGCCGTGGGCACCTGGGCTACCAGGAGCAGTGTTTTGCCAATTATCCAAGTAATACATCATGGCAGGATGGCGTGCTGTTGCCTCAAGCAAGTCGCGAAAGCGACCTAACACATAGGGACGAATTGCCTCTTGTTCATAAGAACCTACCCAGAATCTGTCTGGTCCTTTGTTCGCATATACGTTAAAGTGGTTGTACCAAAATTCCACCATCATTTCTTGGAGTTGCCGATGACTTTCTGCAGCTCGCAATAATCGTGCTTGAACTGCTTGTTGCATAATCAAATGAGCTCTTTCACGGGCAGCTTTCATTGCTTCCGGGGTTGGCTTTTGATTACCTAGGTGGATTGGCTGAGACTCTCTATATAAGGTAACAGGATTGAGATTCAAAGTTTGAAGTTGTGACAGTTGGTCAGTCAGGGTTGGTGATTCAGGGATAGACTCAGGTGAGAGTTGTTCCTGGATATAGCGCTCTACACCAATAGACTCTACCCTTTGTAACTCTCCAGGAGTGGGTCCAAAACTGAGGCGATTAATAACATGCAATACCTTTGGATCAACAGGTTTAGAGGCGGCATGACTGGGGTTAACTCCACCCAGTAAAATAAACAGTGATAATATAAAGAACTTTGGTTTAATATTCATAGAATCACTTTTGAAGAAGAACTGTAGCGCTTCAAAAAATTCTTATTTCTTATACATAAGTTCTGTAAACTTGTGCCTTTGTTCTGTGTTCAAAATTTCTCGAATGGCAAGCGTATTTTCAAACTGAGTATCAGAAAGTTGCTGCCTAAGGTTTTTCAGTTGGTTGTATTTATCGCGCACTTTGTCTTTAGAGGCTGAGCCTGCCATGAGGGCTTCTAAATCCTGCTGTGCTTGGCGTACTGCCTGTCTTTGTTGAGAAAGCTGATTTTTGGATTGGTTGCGAATTGCTTTGATTTGTTGTACCTGTTGAGGTGTCAGATTTAACTCTTGTAGCCATCCAGACGGGGCTGGGCTTTGTTTCAGACGTGGGGTAGGGGCAGTTGTGGGACTTTGGCCAACAGCTTGGGGTAAAACAAAAGTTGGCAGAGCAACAGCGCTGATACCACTGAGGGCAATGGTTGCCGCCACCACAGTAGCAACACGACGCAGTAACATAGTACTCATCTCCTAATTATTTGGTAGTCACTTAGTTTAATTCATCATCGGATCTGTTATTGAATCAGTCATAGAAAAGACATCTGCTTCTGGAGGATCACCAACAGTGCCTTGCCAATTGTTTTCCATAAATCTTTCCAGTTTGGCTAGTTCAGCAGGAGTGGGAGAAGGAGGAACTAAGCTATGGTACCCAACAATAGCAGCTACCATTCCAGCAGCAATGACAGATGGAACTAACCAAACTGGTGAACGGCGACGCTGAATTGGTATAGACGTTGTACGTAATGTTTCTATATCTTGTAGAATCCGCCGTTCTAAATCTGGGGAGGCTACAGGAACCTCAGGGTGATGTTGTCGGAGAAAGTTAACGAGTTTTAAGTCTTGCTCATCATTAGGGGATGATGTCATAGCTGTAATCCCTGTTGTTGAAGAAATTGACGCATAGCAGCACGAGCATGGAACAGACGTGATTTGACTGTCCCCACAGGAATGTCCAATATTTGGGCAACCTCCTTTTGTGGCACTTCCTCTAAGTCGTGCAAAACCAGAATTGTACGATGGTCAAAGCTGAGGGTTGCTAGTCCCCGTTGTACTAGGTCTTGATAGTGTAGATCCATCAGATCTGGGGCATCCTGTTGAGTAGAAGTCTTTTCGGTAAGGGCCTGAAATTGAGTCCGTCCTTGAATCGTCTTTTGCCGTTGGTTAGAAGCCACATTCCAAGCAATCCGATATAGCCAAGTGGAGAATTTTGCTGAGCCACGAAACTTAGGCAACCCTTTCCAAGCTCTTAGAAAAACCTCCTGCACCAAATCGTCCAGACTAGATGAGTCACAAAGTTGATAGAGTATTGACCTTACTCGCTGCTGATGGCGACGGTAAAGCTGACGAAAGCTTTGGGAGTTACCTCGGAGACATTGTTGCACCAGGTAAGCATCACATTCGCTTTCTGATTTGCCCTCAAATTGGCCGTCATTTGAAACATTGGTTGGCACAACTAACACTTAAAGCGTCTCCAATCCACACTGTTGCGTTGCTTGTACTTATAAGACTGATTGAGTCCAAGAAAGGTTCAATGGCTATACCTACCAATTTTAATTTTTTAAAGAATTGCCCAGGTTACCAACCTCTACGTCAATATGAATGAACTCAGTACTTTGGGGACTTTCTAGTGTAATTATAATTACACTAGAAAGTCCTACTTAAGAAAGATGTTTTTATATCAAAAGTTTAGTTTCCTATTTATAGCTTTATCTCTCAATAGTATCAATTATACTGATAACACTCTAATTTTATTGATTTATGAGGTATAAAAAAGTTATTTACAACAAGTGATTGGTTTGATAGTTACCTCTAAAGATTAGTAAATGAAAGCATTGCTAAATACCGATACAAAATTCGAACAAGTTATCGCAATAGTTGCAGAAAAAATTGCACAGTTATTATGTGCTGAAGTATTTATTTTAGATCACTACTCTTGTATAATTGCCAGTAGTAATCCTCAATTTCTCAAATCTTCATTCAACTATATTTGCAAACACATTACTAACAACTACTTACAAGTCTCTTTATCGTTAAACACAAAAGTTGCTGAAGTCATTATTTGTCAACCGCGTAATGGAGAAGTGATTTCTTATCGTTTAGCACAAGAAGTTGTAGAATTAGTAACGAATCAAACTGCAGTCATTGACACACTGCTTCACCAACACCAGTTGAAGGATAAATTCATTTATGATCTCCTTCATGGCTTAATCGACGAAGAAACAACGCTAATTCACTATAGTAAGATTTTAGGGATAGATTTATCTCCGCCTCGTGCAGTTATTTTAGTCAGTGCCGCTGATTCTATCTTAAGCAATGATATTTCCTATCAGATTCAGCACGAAAGTATTGAGGTAGAGATACGACGGTGGGCAAATGTGGTGATTCAAAGCGTTGTTAGCTTTTTCCATCTTCCAAATGACTCAATTTGTGCCTACATAGGTAATGGAGAGGTAGCTGTTCTCAAGGCAAGTGATACAAAAAATTTAAGTGGTTGGGCAAATCGGAGGGATTTACCAGAACAGTGTAGTTCTTCTTGGTCTAATCTCACAGCATTGAAGCGAGCCGCAAGAGCATTACTCACATACTTACAAGAGCAAACAGGTATGTCGCTTAATGTTAGTGTAGGTCGTTATCACCCAGGCATTAGGGGTCTTGCTCAATCATACCAAGACGCACGGGCGGCTTTGTCTTTAGGTTGTCGCTTTTGCGATCGCAATAAAGTACATTGTTTAGATGAATTGGGGATCGCCGCTTTTATCGGTATTAGGGATGAGCAAACAAAAATCGAATTAGCTGCCAATTTGTTAAGTCCTCTAAACCATGAATCGGAATTGCTAACTACCTTGGACACTTTCTTTGCAGAGAACTGCTGTTCTTCTTCTACAGCTAGTCGGCTTTCTATCCATCGCAATACTCTAAGTTATCGACTAGATAAAATTAATCTCCTAACTGGGTTAAATCCTCGCAATTTTGATGATGCAGTTCAAATTCGTTTAGCTTTGCTGCTGAGGAAATTAAGCATTTCTGATTGATTGGTGGTCACAACAGCCACTATCCCACAGTGGTCAATATCTTGTACTCTAATCTGTAGGACTGATAGTGTCATGAATAAAAAATACTATCAATCTCTTCAAGTACCTGCAGAATGTGGGGTGTGATCATTTTAACATGAGAAGTCCTTGGCGTTTGAGAGACTATGTGTTCGCTGCCTTTATGACAATAGGCATGATAATTGCTGTGTTCATCATTGGACCGTTTGCGCCTCCTGGATTACAGCTATTATTTTGGTCACCGCTAGCAGGCATTTTCCTAACTCTGGGAATGGCGCGTTTGCAGCGTCGTGGTAGTGTCGCATTGATGATTTTGCCTCTAGCAGTACTACTAGGACTAATTTCACCAATTATTCTGCTCTACCTAGCAGTCACCGTCTTAGTAACAGAATTGGTGATGTTCTTCTTAGGAAACTATCGCTATAAAATCAACCGCTTGTGGGGGAACATTCTATTTTTTGCCAGTGCTAATTTAGGTGGTTTGCTTCTTGGTGCCTATTTGATTAAGGGTCCGCGTGCAGATCCGTTTGTGAAGTTCGTCACGCAGCCAGGACTACTCATTTTATTGACGGTACTGGCGGGTATAGGCGGTGCTGTAGGTTGGTGGCTAGGAGAGTTGGTCATTAAGCAACTACAAAGAGCCGGGAAGATAGATGTTGATGTTTAGTCCTGTTAAGCCAGAGAATCGCATCCTTACCCAGATTAATCCCCTACTCAAGATAGTTACTTGTATTACCATCTTGAGTGTTGCACTGCTGTTGCATAAGATTGAGGCACTCATTATATTGGTAGTCCCTCTGCTAGTACTGCTGCTGATTTCGGTACGAATTAAGGTACAAGTTTTTGGGTATGCAGCGATCGCCCTATTGTTATTTATAATTATTTCTACTTGGCTAAGGGACTTTCAAACATCCGTTATTAGCACCCTCCGCCTGCTCTGTGTGATTTTACCTACACCTCTGCTAGCTGGTACCACCTCACCATCAGACTTAGTGAGAGCATTGCAAGCGTCGCACCTGCCAAATTTTATTGTC
>JAJPJF010000327.1 GCA_021324415.1 Nostocales cyanobacterium Centralia_MAG_434 | reverse complement strand
GTATTAACCCAAACTGTATTTAAATGTTATGTATGCAGCAAAAGCCGCATTTTTGTGCGATCGCCTACATTTGTGATGACTCGGAGCGCAAAATGGACAAAGTCGAGATTAGGTATTATTAAAAATAATGTAGAAATATTTCTATTCAGAAATATGTTGGGATAGTCTCTATACTAAATTGCTAAAATTTCGCTCAAGAAATATTTCTGCGATACTTGATTTTTCGAAAAATCAATCATTAATTCTGCGGTACTTGTTGCTTATGTTTTAGTACAAGCCGCCCGACACTTGACACTAGGTTGAGGCGGTTTTATTTTATAAAAGCTTGTTATTGTTTAGCCCATAAGAAACAGTAGGCTGCTATAATGGGAGTAAGTCTTGTGGGTGTACTGTGTTTGACATGCATCTAAAATAGAGATCCACGACACAAAAATTATCTATCGTAAATGTTAAAGCTGTACTCTTGAGGCAGATATTCTCAATGTCACCTGCTTAAAGGGTGTAAAGCATCCAAGTTGAAGACTTTGGTATTCTCACAGATAATGGTGAGAACAAGGCTCCTTATAGTTAAAAAAAATCAGCACTGTGACAGAACCTGGAAGCTACAAAGATACTGTAAACTTGCCCAAGACAAACTTCGATATGCGGGCGAACGCGGTTAAGCGCGAACCTGAAATCCAAAAATTTTGGGCAGAGAATAAAATTTATGACCGCCTGTCCCAAGAGAATCCAGGCGACTTATTTATACTTCATGATGGGCCTCCCTACGCTAACGGCTCTCTACATCTTGGTCATGCCTTAAATAAAATTCTCAAAGACATTATTAATCGTTACCAACTCCTACAAGGGCGTAAGGTTCGCTATGTGCCTGGTTGGGACTGCCATGGCTTACCAATTGAACTGAAAGTTTTGCAAAACATGAAGTCAGCAGAACGTCAGAACTTAACGCCTTTGCAACTGCGGCAGAAAGCAAAAGAATTTGCCTTGAACACAGTTAACGAACAGCGCGAAAGTTTTAAACGCTATGGGGTTTGGGGTGATTGGGAACACCCTTATCTAACTTTGAATCCAGAATATGAAGCGGCGCAGATTGGTGTCTTCGGGGCAATGGTGTTGAAAGGCTACATCTATCGTGGTCTAAAACCAGTTCACTGGAGTCCCAGTTCTAAAACAGCGTTGGCAGAAGCTGAGTTGGAATATCCTGAAGGTCACACTTCCCGTAGTATCTACGTTGCTTTCCCGATGACAAGTTTGTCAGATAGGTTAAAGGCTGAACTGGGTGAGTTTCTGCCAGAGTTGGGTGTGGCTATCTGGACAACAACACCGTGGACAATTCCTGCAAACTTGGCAGTTTCGGTGAATCCAGATCTAACATACGCGGTCGTGGAAGTTTCATCTCAGGAAACTACGAATAACACCCACAAATATCTCATCGTTGCTGCCGATTTAGTGGAACGCCTAGCTGCTACGCTGGGAGCACAACTCACTGTAAAAGCTACAGTCAAAGGGAAAGATTTAGAACACTCTACCTATCGTCATCCTCTGTTTGATCGTGAAAGTCCAATTGTTATTGGCGGAGATTACGTCACGACAGAATCTGGTACTGGCTTAGTACACACGGCTCCTGGTCATGGTCAAGAAGACTATATGGTTGGCCAACGCTACGGGTTGCCAATTCTTGCACCTGTAGATGAAAATGGTAATTTTACTGAAGAAGCAGGTCAGTTTAGTGGTTTAAATGTTCTAGGTGATGGCAATCAAGCGGTGATTGATGCGCTGGCATCTGCAGGTTCATTGCTAAAAGAAGAAGCCTACGTCCACAAATATCCTTACGACTGGCGGACGAAAAAACCAACAATCTTCCGGGCAACAGAGCAGTGGTTTGCTTCAGTATCAGGATTTCGCGATGAGGCACTAGAGGCGATCGCCTCGGTAAAATGGATACCATCCCAAGGTGAAAATCGGATTACGCCCATGGTTGCAGAGCGTTCTGATTGGTGTATCTCGCGGCAACGCAGTTGGGGTGTACCAATTCCTGTTTTTTATGATGAAGAAACTGGGGAACCACTGCTCAATCAAGAAACCATTGCCCAGGTTCAAGAAATTGTCGCTGCTAAAGGTTCCGATGCTTGGTGGGAACTGTCGGCAGAAGAGTTGTTGCCAGAAAAATACCGTAACAATGGGCGATCTTACCGTAAAGGTACAGATACTATGGATGTGTGGTTTGACTCTGGCTCATCGTGGGCAGCTGTGGTAAAACAACGTCCAGAGTTGCGCTACCCTGCTGACATGTATCTTGAAGGTTCAGATCAACATCGGGGTTGGTTTCAGTCGAGTTTGCTAACTAGTGTCGCTGTTAACGACTGTGCACCTTACAAAACTGTGTTAACTCACGGTTTTACTCTAGATGAGCAAGGACGCAAGCAAAGTAAATCTCTAGGGAATGTGGTTGATCCCAAGGTCGTTATTGAAGGTGGGAAAAACCAAAAAGAAGAACCCCCTTATGGTGTAGACGTGTTGCGATTGTGGGTGTCGTCGGTAGATTACACTTCAGACGTTCCCTTGGGGAAAAACATTCTCAAGCAGCTAGCGGATGTGCGCAATAAAATCCGCAATACGGCACGGTTCTTGTTAGGCAATTTACATGATTTTGATCCCGAAAAGGATACAGTACCTTTTGAGCAGTTGCCAGATCTGGATCGTTATATGCTGCACCGCATGACGGAAGTTTTCAACGATGTCACTAAGGCATTTGAAAGTTTCCAATTCTTCCGCTTTTTCCAGACTGTACAGAATTTCTGCGTGGTGGATTTATCCAATTTCTATCTAGATGTAGCAAAAGATAGGCTGTATATCAGTGCAACTCATTCCTTTCGCCGTCGCAGCTGTCAAACAGTGCTGAGGGTAGCTTTGGAGAATTTGGCACGAGCGATCGCACCTGTGCTAAGTCATATGGCAGAAGATATTTGGCAATATCTTCCCTATAAAACACCTTATAAATCAGTGTTTGAATCTGGTTGGGTACAGTTAGACGAGCAGTGGTACAACCCTGAGTTGGCCGAATTATGGCAACAACTACGCCAAGTCCGCACTGAAGTGAATAAGGTACTAGAGGAAGCACGGGTAGGAAAAATGATCGGTTCTTCTCTAGAAGCCAAAGTGTTGTTGTATTTGGCGGACGAGAAGTTGCGCGCCTCGGTAAAATCACTAAATCCCAATAATGGGGTAGACGAACTGCGCTATTTGTTTATCACTTCTCAAGTGGATTTGCTGGAGTCTCCCGAAGCACTGCAAGGGTTGCAGTATAGCCTGCAGTCTGATACCTGGGGAATAGGTGTAGTCAATGCACAAGGGCAAAAGTGCGATCGTTGCTGGAACTACTCAATTCACGTAGGGGAGTCAGTTGAACATCCTCTCATTTGTGAACGGTGCATTGCAGCCTTGGCAGGGGAGTTTTAATAGTTCCCGACAAGTCCTACACACATCTTTCCTGTTCACAGAGCAAGAGGGGCAGAGGAAGCATAGGACACTAGGGAAAAGATCTGTAGGGTCGGTATTGCCGACCCTAATTTTATAAGAAAAGATTATTGACTGTAACTCTATAATAATTTTCAAAAATCATTTGCTTTGTGATATTGAATGTTTGATAATCTAATTATTAGTTACTCATTCACTAGCAATTTACAGTACATTCTTGTTTGTGTGTATTGTCTAGGCTCTATACACTGAATAAGATTGCTACGCAGATTTATGGTAATTCAAGCGCCAAGCAGCAGTATCCCTGGTTCTGTTGCTGTGTATTCATGCGCGTTTGACCAAGATTCGTACTAAATAAAGAAAGCTTATGAGCACAACACGTAAGTTTCGTTTAGGTGCATTTATTCAAGCCACTGGCCATCATGTTTCCGCATGGCGTCACCCCGGTTCACAAGCAGATGCTGGTCTGAATTTCGAGCACTACAAGGAAATTACCCAAACTGCTGAACGGGGCTTATTTGATGCAGTGTTTCTAGCAGACAGCCCAGGCGTCTGGGGTGGTGATCCCCAAACTCAGAGTCGTAATGGCAAAATCGTCCATTTCGAACCAGTCACCCTCTTTTCTGCCTTGTCTTCTGTAACTCAAAATATCGGTTTTATTGCCACTGCCTCGACGACTTACGAGGACCCCTACACTCTTGCACGTAAGTTTGCCTCCCTAGATTACTTGAGTAAGGGCCGGGCAGGATGGAATGTAGTCACCACAGGCAATCAGAATGCCGCAGCTAATTTTGGTCTTGAAGAACACCCCGAACATAGCCAGCGTTATGAGCGTGCTGAAGAGTTTGTGGAAGTGGTAAAAGGACTTTGGGATAGCTGGGAAGATGATGCTTTCATCCGTGATAAAGAATCTGGTATCTACTTCGATCTCAACAAAGTTCACACACTCAACCACAAAGGCAAACATTTTTCTGTAAAAGGTCCTTTGAATGTTGGTCGTCCACCCCAAGGTTACCCAGTGATTGTGCAGGCTGGAGCCTCTGAACCTGGACGGGATTTGGCAGCACGTACTGCCGAGGTGATCTTCACTGCCAATCAAACCTTGGCCGATGCACAGGAATTTTATGCTGATGTCAAAGGTAGACTGGCGAAATATGGGCGATCGCCAGATGATCTAAAAATCATGCCCGGCGCTTTCCCAATCATTGGCCGTACCGAGGAAGAAGCGCAAGAGAAATACGAGTTTCTGCAATCGTTGATCCATCCCGATGTGGCCTGGGGGATTTTAAAGAACTATTACAAAGGTGTTGATCTATCAAAATACTCCCTCGATGATCTGGCTCCTGAACTGCCTAGCGACACCAACACCAACAAGAGTCGTCTCAAATTAGTTAAGGATCTGGCAACTCGTGGCACTCTCACGCTGCGCCAATTGTATCTTGCTCTGGCTACTGCCCGAGGTCATCGCACCATAATCGGTACCCCTGAAAGCATTGCTGACCAGTTAGAAGAATGGTTTAATAACGGTGCGGCAGATGGCTTTAATATCATGCCGCCAATATTGCCTACAGGATTAGATGAATTTGTTAACCTAGTCGTCCCCATTCTACAGAAACGCGGACTGTTTCGTACCGAATACGAGGGTAAAACCTTGCGTGAAAATCTGGGACTAGGTCGTCCAGCCAATCGTTTTGCCACTAAACAAGTGGATGAGAAATTGGTCTTGGTGTAACTCAATTTTTCAAAAACGGTTAAGCTGAAATTCCCTTCTAAGAACGAACCACCATGACATTACCAACGACCAAACTCGGTACAACGGGATTGACGGTTTCGCGCCTCTGTTTGGGCACAATGACCTTTGGATTGCAGACCGACGAAGAAACTTCCCGGCAAATCCTCGATACTGCGGCGGCTGCTGGAATCAACTTTCTAGATACTGCTGATGTTTATCCACTGGGGGGCGGATTAGCTACGGCAGGTACTACTGAGGAAATCATTGGACGCTGGCTGAAAGGCAAACGCGAGCATTTTATTCTAGCGACTAAGTGTGTGGGTCGGGTTGGACCTGCACCTTGGGATCAGGGTGCTTCGCGCAAACATATTCTGGATGCGATCAATGCTTCCCTAAAGCGGTTGGGAACCGATTATGTTGACCTGTACCAATTGCACTCTGATGACGCGTCAACTCCCCTTGATGAAACCCTAGAAGCACTAGACACAGTCGTTCGTGCTGGTAAGGCCCGCTACATCGGGGTTTCCAACTTTTTAGCTTATCGCCTCAGCCGAGCTTTGGGTCGTGCTGATGTAAGAAATCTGACTCGCTTTGTCTCCATTCAACCCCGCTATAACCTGTTGTTCCGCGAAATTGAGCGAGAACTATTGCCCCTAGCAAAAGAAGAAGGACTAGGTGTCATTCCTTACAACCCCTTAGCTGGTGGTCTGCTCACTGGCAAACACAACTTCACTCAAGGACCTACGTCAGGCACCCGTTTCACCTTGGGTACTGCCGCAGAACGCTATCAAGAACGCTACTGGCATGATCGCGAGTTCAATACTGTTGAAGCTTTACGCACAATAGCAGATCTCGCCGGATTGTCGCTCACCACCCTAGCAGTGGCGTGGGTTCTGTCTAATCCCATTATCACCGCCCCTATCATTGGTGCTAGCCGCCCAGAACAGCTTGCTGACACTCTGAAGGCAGGGGAATTCAAACTTGATGACACGTTGAAACAAAAGCTGGATGAACTAACCGCCGAATACCGAAGGGGAGATTCTCTTCGTTAGGCTTGATTTTATAAACTCCATGGGACGGCTGGATCAGCCGTCTATTTTATTCTTCATCAAGAAGTTAAAATGATGCTACGAAATCGACGTTTATTAACAAAAAAGGCTCGCCTATCCAGACGCTTGCAACGTGCTGCTGATGCGCCAGACTTGCCCAATACTCCATTCCGGTTCATTTGTCATTTCGTCCATCATTTCCGATGGTGGTACGTTATGATGGTGATTCTGGAGGCGTTTCATGCAATCTGTGGGATTATGTTACCCTACGCCATCAGCCAGATTATCCGGGGAGTGACTCAATCTACCAGCAACGGCAGACCCCTCCTCGAAGCAATGAACCAACCTTTAATCTTGTTTGCAGCTTTAAGTGTCGGTGAAGTTGTGTTTGGTCGTTTATCTGGACTTTGCCACACGATCCTCCATCCTCTCCACCGTCAGCATGTCACGAGATCCTTGTATGCCTACTTGCAGCATCATTCCCACCGCTACCTGAGTAGCAGTTTTGCCGGGGCGTTAGCACATCGCATCACCGAAACCTCTATGGGTGTTACCCAGACGCTGGCAATGTTGATTAACGACTTTATGCCTGTGGTCATTGTTTTTAGCGTCTCCACTATTTTGCTCTATCACGTTCATCATCAGCTTGCTGTTTTTGTGGGAATATGGGCAGTGCTCTTCATCACTATCTCTTTTTGGCTGGCTACTCGCTGCCGACCTTATGCACGAAAATCTGCGGCTGCTAGAAGTGAGACAACAGGCATAATCGTTGATTCTGTGACTAATCTTAGTAGTGTCCGACTGTTCGCGCGTCTGGGTTTTGAAAGACAATATCTCGATGAGCAGTTAGTAAGAGAATTAAAAGATGTTAGGAAATCCAATTGGTACTCTGAACGAGTCCGGTGGTTTCAGTTCATATCAGCAGGAGTCCTAAAAATAGGTACTTTATATTACTCGCTCTCACTTTGGAGCCGTGGGCAGATCGCTGTTGGTGACTTTGTGATGGCTACTAGTTTATCACTGTTAATCATTAGTGAAGCACGCAATTTAAGCCGACGCTTTCTCGAATTTTTTGAACATATTGGCAATGTTGCCAATGGTGTCAATACTATCATTCAACCCCACGAAGTGATTGATCGGGATAGCGCGATCGCGCCCACAATCACCCAGGGATGCATTGAGTTTCGGCGAGTGAGTTTCAACTACTCGGCTGGGAAAAAAGTATTTGAAAACTTAAGTGTTACAATCCAACCAGGTCAGCGTGTGGGACTAGTTGGTTTCTCTGGTTCTGGGAAGTCCACCTTCGTCAATCTTATCTTGCGTCTGTTCGATCCACAATCTGGACAGATCCTCATTGATGGAATTGATATTCGAGACATGACTCAGGACGCTCTCCACTCCCAGATCAGCCTAATTCCTCAAGATCCGTCTCTATTCCACCGAACGTTACTAGAAAATATTCGTTATGGACGCCTAGAGGCGACCCAAGAAGAAGTGATGGAGGCTGCGAGCAAAGCCTATGCTCATGATTTTATCGCACAGATCAAAGAGGGTTACTATTCTCTGGTGGGTGAACGTGGTGTCAAACTGTCTGGTGGGCAAAGGCAGCGCATTGCGATCGCACGAGTGATTCTTAAAGACGCACCGATCCTGATCTTGGACGAAGCCACTTCTAGCCTCGACTCAATTACCGAAAAAGCAATTCAGGATACCCTAGATCTAGCAATGAATGGAAAAACGGTCATTGTGGTAGCTCATCGGCTATCTACCATCGCCCATCTGGATCGCATTTTGGTGTTTGATCAAGGCCGCATTATCGAAGATGGTAGCCATGCCAAACTGCTATCACTTGGCGGTGCTTACTACAGGTTATGGAAAATGCAAGCAGGTGGATTTCTACCTGAGGAAGCTAGCAATAATAATATATCCGACTTGCAAACACCTCACAATCTTGTACGCTAATTTCGGCGTTGCTGAATCAAAATATGAATTTATAATTCACGTTTGTGCAGAGACGTAGCATTGCTACGTCTCTGCAAGAATTTCGTTTCTCTAATCTACAAGTTTAAAATATTACTTATTCAGTGTAATAACGGATGTCTAACTATCTGTTAAACGCTTACAACTAAAAAGTCAGTGTGAGATGAGCAGTGCTAGTATAGACAGCAACAATTTTGCTATAACTAACTAATAAATAAAAGCATATTTGTTTCTACCAAATATTTGCCTTGTTTTTAGCTGAGTTTTCACGCTTAATATTACTCTTTGTGTCATTTAGTAATACTTAATTGAGGACTAAACTGTATGAATCTGAAAAGAAATCTTTCTCTGGTATTTGCTGTTAGTACCGTTAGTGTTTTTGGGATAGCCTCTAATGCTTTGGCAGGAGAAGGTGGTGCTGCTGGTGCTGCATCGTTTAATCTCACTACAGGTTCTATCAATGCTGGTCAAGTTGACCGCGTAGCAGTAGCAGCATCAGTTGGGAAAATGAACGCTTTTGCTAATGCAGTGAATCAATCTGGGAGCAATACAGCATATGCTCTTGGTTCTGCTGGTTCAATCACAACATCAACGTATCTTAGTAGCTACTACGACTCTTCTCTTCAAAGATATGTTTATATACCGTCGATTAATGTTAGCGGAAATACAGATTCTAATCCTGGTACTGCACAATCAAACTCTTTGAATTCACCGCAAACAATTACAATTGGTACTCAATCTGGTGCTCCACTTGTACAACTTGGTAATTCTTATTATCCCTATTAATGCTGCGTATTTAAAGATGATGTACTGTCAAATTTGGTACTCAATCTGGCGCTATAGTTACAAAATTTTGTACTTTCTCTAGCCCTTAACAGAAACTATCAAGTCTGTCTAAAAACTTTCACTTATGCTAGAAATACATTTATTTGTATTTCTAGTTTTTTTATTATAATAAAAATACAAGGTGAAGTAAAAAATAAAATAATAATTGTGAATCAAAAATGTTGAAAATTATTTTGATTTGGGCATTCTATTATAGAGGGCAGTTTTACTTCTAACTGATGTCACTCATAAGTGAATTATCAAATCAAAAGATGCATGAAATATCTAAGTAAAAAATTTACATTAAATTTTCAACTAAAACAAATTTGTCATCGATTTTATCCAACTGATTTAATTCAATTAACTTTATGGACATTATTTTTGACGACCTTATTGAATGTTAATGATTCAGGGGTATTAGCACAACCTCTTATTTATAAGATCCAAACATTTAGTGAACGTCCTTTAGTGAACAAATTAGTTCATAAGTTAGACGATAAAAAAGTTAATAAAAATTTAAAAAAAAGGCTAAGCCAGTACAATAAAAAAAAATACCACTTCGATGATCGCTTTACTATTTCACCCCATACTGTTAATAATAGAGAGATTAATCCATTTACAACCACTATTATCCTTAATGGTACCACAATCAATCACCTTACCAATTGGCAAATAAACCCAGGTTATGAATTTGGGAGCAATTTTAGCAATAATTTTGTATTCAATAGTTTAATAAAACTCAATGGTAAAATTGAGGAAAGTTTAACTAAAGATAATATTTACACTATTGAACAAACAGGAAAATACCTACAAATTCAGACAGTCAAACAATTAAGAGAAGTGACTGTTGAGCAAAAACAGCCTCAAACTATGAATGGGATGGAAATGCAGATGAGCTTAATTGCTTCCTGTTTATTTCCAGGTTCTAGTTCTAAAGATCTATGTACATATACTCCAGGTCTAGTCACAGATAGAAACAGTATTAATCAAGACTTCTTTGTTCCCAGCCGCATTGTTCAAACTTCCAAGGTCGGAGATGTGGTAAAACCAGACACATTAGCAGCGATCGTACAGCCGGGTTTTCAACGTGGAACAAAAGATCAACAACTTGGCGTAGATCTATATTTTCCTAATGTCGGTACATTTACAAATGATATCCAAGCTAACAAAACTTCAATTACTCGAACAGAGACAATAGACTACAAGCCTGGGGTAACTTTTTCTAGCGTCAGACAAATTATAAAAGCCAACGATCAAGAAGCAGCTATTGGTTTGACGATTCGAGGCTGGACAGGAATTTTAGATGATAAAAATACATTGCTTAATTCCGCTATTCAACTTAGTACAGAACTACTTCCAGATGCAGTACCTCATATTGATGGTTCAGCTCGCCAACCTAACAAAAATATTAATATCAACTTGTTACTTGCTGCTAGAAATACTAGAGTCCCTGTAAATAGTTTTACTATTTATCAGGCTGGTATTGGAAAAGCTTCTAGTCCGCAACCGCTTATCAAAAGACACAGCCAAGCTCCCACTGCTAAATTTAATAGCGTTTGGATTGGTCTTTCTCCGATCACGGAACGTCATTATAGAAGTTATGTTCATTACGTACCAACAGGTTCTCAAAGAATCATAACTGATACGGGTGCAGAAGGAGGCCCTACGAAGAATGTATCTTTCGTTTCCGCTGTAAATAATGAAATCTTCTCTACACCTAATTTAGATAATTTCTATACTCAAATCTATCTTAAATTTTTTGATCAAGACGTTAATCTTACAACCACTACTACACTGAAAGAAAAACTCAGTTATTATCCCCACATTAGTTTTAGTGGAAATTTCACAGGCACTCGGGATGTGTTGAGGTACTATACTGGGGTAATTTTCGCAGAGCAACTAAAACCTTACGTTGGTTTAGACTATACGAGAAATGCTCAGCATGGTTGGAATTATCAAGTAGGAGCTATTGGTTACATTAACCCTGATCACGATTACTATAGTCATTTATTAGGGAATTTATCTAAGACAATTATTTTGAGTAAAACTACTCATTTAGTCTTATCCACCGGTTTTGACTATATTTTTGATGGAGATAATCGCATTGATCACACCCTAACTATTTCCCCCGAAAGTTCAGTTACTTTCGGTGCGGTTGCAAATATCGGTTCAGTTTCACTTGGTTTAACTAATTTTTTCGGCGGTATATTACCTAAGTCATTTGACAATACCCTTCTGACTAGTTTAGTAATTCATTTCTCTCAAAATTTGCATTTTTCAGCTTATTTTTCCCCTATTAATGAAAACCCAAGCCGTTCTCGCTATGGTGCCAGCCTTCAGTGGCAACTGAGCAAGTATAAATTGATTCCTAGCTTAGCATTAGGCTGGAGTAGAAATGAGTATGATTTTGGCAAAGCTCACTCTGGACGAGATTTAGGAACCAATAATGATGTCTTTACTATTCAGCTACAAATTGGGTTATAGCTAAAGGTAACAAAAAGTGAGTGTGATTAGCGATTTATTATGTACTCGTGAGATGATCGGTACGGATATCAGTGAGCATAGTTTATTAATAGCATGGTTTATTAATATAGTACGTTTGACGTAAAGGTAGTCTGTATATTCTTTTATGAACAACCAACAGGAAAGCCAGCTTTTTCAACGGAATTGGTCTGCTTATTATCAAGCAGTGGAGGGTCGTCCGCCACGAGAAACGCTGCTGGAGGCACTGGCAAGGTTTGAGGCTTTACCTGTGGAATTCCCCCGACTGGCAGTGGATTTGGGCTGTGGAGATGGACGAGACACTGTAGAATTACTTAAGCAGGGTTGGCGGGTACTTGGGATTGATGGTTCAGCAGAAGCGATCGCCCGCTTGCAAAACCGTCCTGACATCAATCTTCATCGCTTGGAAACACTGGTTATGCGCTTTGAAGATCTGGTGTTGCCAAAATCGGTAGATCTGATGAATGCTAGTTTCTGTCTGCCGTTCTGTCCGCCAGAGCATTTTTCTAGTTTGTGGTACAAAATTGTCACAGCGTTGCCAGTTGGAGGTCGTTTTTGCGGTCAACTATTTGGCGATCGCGACTCTTGGGCAATTTATCCTAATATGAGCCATCACACTCGCGCACAGGTGGAAGAATTGCTGCAACCATTTGCAGTGGAATGGTTGCAGGAGGAAGAACATCCAGGTAAAACTGCTATAGGTGAACAGAAGTACTGGCATATCTTCCACATTGTTGCACGCAAGCAGCTACAATGATCAACCTAAAACAGAGTCAGAATATACAGCAGTGTAAATAGGATGATCCAGATGATGTCTACAAAGTGCCAGTAGATTTCTGCCATTTCAATGCCAGTGTGTTTAATAGCAGAGTAATGACCGAAACGGCGCGATCGCCACAATACGCCCAGTATCAACAATAACCCTACAAATACGTGCAAACCGTGAAAGCCTGTCATTAAGTAAAAACAGTTGGCAAACACGTTGGTAGTTAATCCATATCCCAAAGTCAGATACTCATATACCTGACCTCCAAGGAAAATAGCTCCCATCAACGCTGTGATGGTATACCACAGGCGCATTTTAGCGACATTGTTCTTCTTAATCGCTATGTCACCCAAGTGGATGACAAAACTGCTAGACACCAGGATGACAGTGTTAATAGTAGGCACGAGTAATTCTACTTCTGTACCTTCAGGAGGCCAAACTGCAGTACCGCCGCGCAGAATTAAGTAAGTGGCAAAAAAACCACCAAACATTAGGGACTCAGAAAGCAGAAACGTCAGCAGTCCAAACACCCGCAAGTCTTGATGTTCTTCATGGGAGACAACTCTCTCACGTAGTGCGGGTGAATCCAACGAGATTTCTGGCGTGTTAAATGTTGAATCCTGCATAAATTCCAATTTCCAGATCGAAGGATAGATTTAGTGCTAGAGAGAAACAGCAGTTTGGGTTGTTTGAGGAACTTCAACAGTGCGATCGCTTTTCCCGTAATCGTAGGGACCGTGAGTTACCACAGGGAGTACTGCCCAGTTTTCAATCGGGGGTGGAGAACTGGTTGTCCACTCTAAAGTTAATGCATCCCAAGGATTGTCTGTTGCTTTAGAACCATATAGCCAACTCCAAATAGCATTGATGAAGAACGGTATGACAGATATTCCCAAAACAATCGCGCCAAAGGTACAAATGTGATTGATGTAAGCAAACTGGGGATCATACATTGCAACTCGTCGCGGCATTCCCTGCAATCCAAGTTGGTGCATAGGTAGGAAGGTCAGATGAGTGCCAATAAAGGTCAGAGCAAAGTGAACTCGTCCCCAAGTTTCATTCAACATACGTCCGGTCATCTTGGGGAACCAATGATAAATTCCCGCATAGATGCCAAATACAGAACCGCCGAACAAGACGTAGTGGAAGTGACCAACGACATAATAGGTGTCGTGAACATGGAGATCAAAAGGAGCCGTACCCAATGTCACGCCACCTAGTCCACCAACGACAAACATCGACAGTAAGCCAATAGCAAATAGCATGGCACTGGTGAAGCGGATTTTGCCACCCCAAAGCGTAGCCACCC
The DNA here is from genome assembly GCA_021324415.1 of Nostocales cyanobacterium Centralia_MAG_434. Lineage (GTDB taxonomy): Bacteria > Cyanobacteriota > Cyanobacteriia > Cyanobacteriales > Nostocaceae > JAJPJF01. The sequence continues at coordinate 659 of JAJPJF010000327.1, read as the reverse complement.
AACCAAAAATCTTCACACCCGTGGGAACCGCAACAATAAGAGTGGAGATAGTAAAGAACATCCGCATCCAAGCGGGTGTTCCACTGGTAAACATGTGGTGTACCCAAACAAATAAACCGATCACGCAAATTGCCAAGCTGGAATAGGCGATCGCTTTATAGCCAAAAATCGGTTTGCGGGCGTGAACGGGAATCACCTCCGACATAATGCCGAAGATGGGTAAAATCATTAAATAGACGGCTGGGTGAGAATAAAACCAGAACAAGTGCTGGTAAAGCACTACATTTCCCCCAGCATCGGGCTTAAAGAAAGAAGTGCCAAAGTTAATATCAAACAACAATAGCACCAATCCTGCTGCTAGCACTGGTGTAGAAAGCAGGGCTAGGACTGAAGTCGCCAAGATTGCCCAGCAGAATAATGGCATTTCAGTCCACTTCATACTAGGTACTTTCAGTTTCAAGATCGTAACGACAAAGTTTAACGCTCCCAGAATTGAGGAGGTCCCTACGAGTACAATGCTGAGAATCCACATTGACTGAGCAGTATTTGCCGTAATTAGGGCTTGCTGAAAAAGAAAGAAAAGGTGACAGTATGTAGAAGAAAAGACCCTAGAAGTAGATTCAGGTGCAAGGAAAGAAGGTAAAATAGCCTAAAATCCT
>JAJPJF010000304.1 GCA_021324415.1 Nostocales cyanobacterium Centralia_MAG_434 | reverse complement strand
TTAATGCGGCGATGAATATTGCTGCTTTGGGGGTTTGCGTAAACAACCCCGAAATTCCGGGGATCTCCTGTCAGTTGGAAGGACAACTTTGTCTGTTCCCAATTGCAGGCGAGATCTGGGATAAAGCCCCATCCTCAACGAAGCGTAAGCGGAGTAGGGTGGGGTAGTTTACAAGATTCCTTTAGGCAGAGGTTAAAGCTCGTTGGTAACGTTAGGCTCAAAACTATATTAAATGTATTAGCGCGAGTACCCGCTAAACAGTAAAGGAGCAGGGTAGTAGTCTTTCATGCCAATTCAAGAATTCTTAAACAGAATTTCCGAGACTATCTGGGAAATTCCAATTTCTTACAAACCAGGGATGCGCGTTCCAGCAAGGATTTATGCGACTGAAAAGCTCATTCAGGACATGGATGAAGCTGTGTATGATCAAGTTACAAACGTAGCAACTCTTCCAGGTATTACAAAATATGCCTTGTGCATGCCTGACGGACACTTTGGTTATGGTTTTCCCATAGGTGGTGTAGCAGCGATGGATGTGGAACAAGGAGGTGTCATTTCTCCTGGGGGTATTGGATTTGATATTAATTGTGGTATGCGTTTGGTTGTGACTAACCTAACCTATGATGAAGTCAAACCTTATATTAAAAATCTAGTAGATAGACTTTATGAAAGAGTACCTGCTGGCGTAGGAAGCACAGGGTTTGTTAAAATTTCGCGAAATGAGTTTCGTCATCTTGTTGAGGAAGGTGCACAATGGTGTGTCCGTAACGACTACGGTTGGCAAGAAGATTTAGAAATGATGGAAGAAAATGGGTGCCTCCAAGGCGCTGACTCTTCTAAAATCAGTGAGAAGGCAATTGACCGAGGTTTCCATCAAATCGGTACTCTTGGATCTGGTAACCATTATCTGGAAATTCAAGTTGTTCGACCAGAAAATATCTTTGATGAAAAATTAGCTAGGAGTTTGGGAATTTATATTCCCTATCAAGTGGTGGTCATGTTCCATTGTGGTAGCCGGGGATTTGGTCATCAAGTTGCTACAGATTACCTGCAAGTGTTTCTCAAAGTGATGGAGAGTAAGTACGGCATCAAAATTCTCGATAGAGAATTAGCCTGTGCACCTTTTGATTCTCCTGAAGGTCAAGCCTATTTTGCCGCAATGAAGTGTGGTATCAACATGTCTTTTGCTAATCGCCAAGTGATTATGCATCGCATCCGCGAGGTCTTTTCACAAGTTTTTAGACGCTCAGCAGAAGATTTAGGTATGCACATAGTCTATGATGTCGCTCATAATACTGCAAAGTTGGAGCATCATATTGTTGATGGGAAAGAGCGATCGCTCTTAGTACACCGTAAAGGTGCAACTCGTGCTTTTGCACCTGGCATGAAAGATGTTCCTCAACAATACAAGGATGTTGGTCAACCAGTAATTATTGGCGGCAGTATGGAAACTGGTTCTTACCTACTCGTAGGCGTCCCCAGTGGTGAACAGACGTTCTTCAGCACTGCCCATGGAAGCGGACGTACAATGAGTCGTACAAAAGCCCGCAAAACCTATCGTGGAGAACAACTTTTAAAAGATATGCAAAGCCGAGGTATTTATGTCCGCAGTACCTCTTACCCTGGGTTAGCAGAAGAGGCTGGTGCAGCCTATAAGGATATAGATGATGTTGTTGAAGCTGCTGAGTTAGCTGGAATCAGTAAACGTGTGGTGCGCTTAACTCCAATCGGGAATATTAAGGGGTAGAGTCATGCGTACACCACTCACTATCATCACAGGACCACTGGGAAGTGGCAAAACGACACTACTGCGCCATATCTTAGAAACAGTACCTAGGAAAATAGCCATCCTAATGAATGAATTTGGCGAAATTGCTATTGATACAAAAATCATTCAAGGCAAAAACGTTCAAATTGCAGATTTGGGAGGTGGCTGTGTGTGCTGTTCTTTATTGGGAGAGTTTGAAGCCGCTGTTAATGAAATTATTGATACTGTTAACCCAGATATTATAGTTGTGGAAACTACAGGAGTTGCAGAACCAGATGCACTCGTGTTTGATATACAAGAAAGCTTGCCTAAAGTCCGGTTAGATGGGATTATAACGGTCATTGATGCAGATGGAATGGTGAAGTATCCCTCTATTGGGCACACAGTTAGAATGCAAATAGAAGCAGCAGATATCATTCTTTTAAATAAAGTCGATTTGGTATCACAAAGGGAGTTACAAGCCGTTGAGGAGAAGTTATCTTCCTTGAATGAAATTGCTTCAATTGTTCACACTCAACGAGGACAAGTAGATCCAGATTTGTTATTTGGCATCGGTCGAGAACGGATACAAGCACCACCACATCACATTCATCAACTAGAATTTGAATCATTTAGTTACAATTCCCCTAGAACTTTTCATCGCCAATGTTTTGAAGAATTTGCCAATTCTTTGGAAACAGATGTTTACCGCGCTAAAGGGTTTGTTCGCTTTTCGGAGGGTATCTATCTGTTTAATTTTGTTGCTGGACGTTGGGATTTAGAACCATTTGTACAAGAGGCAACAGAGTTAGTTTTTATTGGTAAAAATTTGCTTCAACGAAAAGTAGAAATTTTGAATCGTTTAAAGTTGTGCGAGTACTAGTTTTATGCCTTATGAGTTTTTGGAAGATATTGCGATCGCAGATATTGCCTTTCATGCTTGGGGTTACGATTTACAAGAGCTTTTTCAATCAGCGGGGGATGCCACAATCAATACGATGATTGAAGATTTAGACTCCATCAACCTGAAGGAGATGAAAACTTTCAGTTTAGAAAACGAGGCATTAGATTTATTACTCTTTAATTTCCTCCAAGAGTTTATTTATTACAAAGACAGTGAGCAATTACTCTTACGTCCACAACAAGTTCAGTTCGAGGAGAAAAATAGTACATACCACCTCAATGCTGTGGTTCAGGGGGAAAAACTCGATCCACAACGTCACCAACAACGAGTTGATGTCAAAGCCGTGACATTACATCGTTTTCAATTGGAAAAAACAAAATATGGTTGGACAGCTACGGTCATTCTTGATATTTAATCCTGAGATTCTTTCGGAACTAGCTAATCTATCACCGAATCATTCGTACATCTAACGTCAGCCCTAGAGTTGCCCAAGTGCGATCACAGGTTAAAACTGGAACATTCAAACGCATTCCCACACTCAGACAAGCACGATCTCCCAAGGACAGCCCAGCTTGCCGAGTTTGCCACCACAACCGCCCTGCCACCTCAGCCTCCTGCGGAGAAAAAGGAGCAATTGTCAGCCCCAATGATTCCAAATCTTCTCGCATCCCATCGACTACAACACCAGCAGCCATAGATTTCTGCACTACTTCTGCCCAATTTACGCTCGACATCAGTGATTCAGCCAGCACTGCTTCAACCACCTCACTGCCAGGCTCATTTTGCAAATAGGCAAGCAATGCCGAGGCATCCAACACAACTGTCATTCATCTACTTCCCGTTTCGCTTCTTCCCGTCGTTGTGCGATCAATTCATTCGCAAGGCTGGTGTCTTTTCTCACATGGAAAAACCGAGCCTTGAGCCGACGCTGAACAGTCTCCTGTTTTTCAAGTATAAGCCGTTCATCTTCAAGCCGAGCAATCAACGTGTCTCCTGGTTCAAAACCAAGCGATTTTCGTAGAGCCGCAGGAATCACCAATCGCCCCTGCTCACCCAGTCGAACTTCAGCATGGGTAGAAAAGTCAGCCATAGAAATCAAAAATATGCCACATAATGATTATATCTGCCATAAAAAGTAAATGTGTGCCAGTGAACAAACTTCTACAAATTAATCGGAATATTGAAGGAAACTTCACTTGTATGATATTTGTAGTATAAATAAAAAAAGTTCATCGGTCATGGCAGCCGTCGAACTGGAAAATTTACGCAAAACATTTACCCTGACTCAAGGTTGGGGAAGAAGCCGCAAGCAAAAGGAGATTGTCGCTGTTGATGACATTACTTTAAGCGTTCATGCTGGTGAAGCGATCGCCTTCATTGGACCTAATGGTGCAGGAAAGTCAACCACCATTAAGATGCTCACGGGTATTTTGCATCCCACGTCCGGGACAGCTTCTTTGCTGGGCCTGAATCCTTGGAAAAACCGCCGCCACCTGGCTTATAAGATTGGGGTCGTGTTTGGACAGTGATCGCAACTATGGTATCACCTACCTCCCCGTGATACTTTGGAATTACTAGCCCATATTTACAATATAAACCGCCAAGAATATATCAAACGTCGGGATGTGCTGGTTGAGCGTTTTGACCTAGCACCGTTCTGGAATATCCCTGTACGCAAACTCTCCTTGGGTCAAAGGATGCGAGCTGAAGTTGCAGCTAGCTTGCTCCATGCACCGCGATTGCTATTTCTCGATGAGCCTACTATTGGTTTGGATGTGATTGCCCGTCAAACCAGATGCAGTGCATTTAGCTCTGTTTACAGGATTAACAATCTCAGCAGATGGGGTATTTGTTGGCTTTAATGTGTTAACAGGAAGTCTGAGTTTTTACCTTGGCAATTCTGAAGGGATAACACAGCAGTGGCGAAATGCTATGATTACCTTCAGCACTTACCCTGCAACTTTGTTTGAGGGATGGGTGAAGCTATTGCTATATACTCTGATTCCTGCTGGCTTTGTCAGCTACTTACCAATAGAAGCACTGCGGAAATTGTCATTGACTCATACTTTACTAGCAGTAGCTGGGTCAATTGCAGTTCTATTAGTGAGTGTAGGTGTATTTTACAGTGGTCTACGTCGCTACTCCTCGGGAAATTTGATGGAGATGCGTGGGTGAATTTATGATCGCATTCACCCACCTTACTTAACTTTGATTGCCTACTGTACTTTGTCCTGTAGGTCACGAGCACTTCTTTTCGCAGTGTCTGGGTACACTGAGCCAAACTCTTTTATGGCTTCTGCTGATTCTCCAGCAATTCTTTCCAGTCGTTTACCAGGAGCACCTTCTGTTTCACGAGCTTCCCGATTCCATTCTCCTGTTGTTTTCGGTCTTTGGGAATCGTTCTGATGTATTGCTTGGTCAATTTTGTTGGTCACTGCTTGGTTACTACGCTCTGGAGCAAAGTTGGTTGTTAACAGTAGAAACCCAGCTAAAACAATGGATAAAAAACTTTTTACCTGAAACTCTTTAACCAGGGAACTGACGTAAGCGATCGCCTTAGAAATCAAATTTGTCATCACACAACTCCATTAGTTTGTTCTCTTCAAAATCTCTATAGGCTGATTCCAAGTACAGATGAGTCCAAGCATTTGAGTAGACATCTAACTTATTTCAAGCCTATAGAGTTGTTTGGAATACAAGTTAAGGCTAGCTGTAAAAAGCCACTTCTTCCCTCCTACTGAAGTCATAGACGACAGAAGTTTCTTCTTCACTCTAAGGTAGTTACATACTATAGCTATAGCTATTCTTGTTTGGGTGAAATATGTTAATAACAGTGAGTGCAAAGAGCGAAATTTTTGGTTCCCACTTAAAAGTTACACCTTTTTAACGCTTCACTTAAACTCGACTTTGTCCATTTTGCGCTCCGAGTCATCACAAATGTAGGCGATCGCACAAAAATGCGGCTTTTGCTGCATACATAACATTTAAATACAGTTTGGGTTAATAC
>JAJPJF010000303.1 GCA_021324415.1 Nostocales cyanobacterium Centralia_MAG_434 | reverse complement strand
GCAAGAGAACACCACAAACAGTTTCCTTGGCTATAGTCGCGCTTACTAGGACCACCAAATCCACCCCGCCAATATTTCAGCGCACCGGAAGTGAAAAACCAGTCAAGTGCTGCTTTTGCTAAAGACTTTACCTCAGAATCCTTGGCAAAATCATAAAGATTCACATAGGTTGTAATAGCGTGTTCCAAGTAGTTTTCTGAATCCCATTCACCTTGTCCAATTTGGTAAAGAGTATGAACATTTCTACTCAGACGTTCTTTGTAAATCTTGCGTGTGGCTTCGTTTCCAGTTTCTTCAGCAAATAAATAGACAGCAACTTCGCGCATTGCTCTCAGATTATCAGTGTTGCGGCAATCTACCCAAGAGTCACAGTTGTCTTTTGGCCAAAACTGGCTACGGTTAGGAAAGCGACGTGTCAGTGGATCAACTACTGTGAAAATACGCATTGCCTCTTTCATCCACTGACGGTAGGCTCGATCAAGATATTTGCCAAAGTAAAAATATTTGCGGACTTGACCTTTGAGCGTAAAACCCGAGTAAAAGTCAATTCCCAAAGTATGGGCGTGACTTTTCGCATCAGCATCTTCAGATTGGAGAAAGGCGATCGCTTTTTCCCGGTTTCCTCCAAGAAAGTCAATCATCGCCTTAGGATAAGATTTCTTCTCATTTTCTTGAGAGGTATTGCCATAGTTACTACCTGCAAGTCTTGCGATCACCTCCTTTGATCGTTCCTGAAACTCTGCTTCTATTTTGGGTGACCATTGATTTTTTGCTTGGACTTGAGAACAAACCAAATAAATCAATACCACACAAATAGAGACCCATGTAAAGACTTTCCGCTTCATAATTAACTGGCAAGTGGGGAGTGAGGAATAGGGAATTAGGAATTAGTTATCAACATGATTGTCCTCCTTCCCTTGTCCTCCTTGTCTCCCCTCTGCCCTATGCCTAGTATCTGATACCTATTTATCTTGGATGCGCAAGTCAATCACCGATGCAAAGAAGTGATAATTAAAGCCTTCTAATTCAATTGTGTCTCCAACTTTGAGTTTACTGGGGCCAATCACTGGTCCATTGTTGGTGATTTGCGCTTTTCCCTGCAAAGTCAGCAACATATCTGTACTAAAGTTATTTTTTTTCGGATCAAGTATCTCTTTTACAGAGCCATCAGGCTGAGTCACCAACACTGTTCTAGGTAGCTGTTGAACCGATTTAATAGTAATTGCACCATGAGGTTGATTGCGGATAATCACATTAGTTTTGCCGCCTTTTGCTAATCCTTGATTGAATAACCGTTCAGGTTCACGTACATTCAACCCTCGGACAACCAAGTCTACCTCTATGGGTTTTGTTGTAGCGCCTATTTGAGCAATAGAGCCAGAACTACCAGGGAATAAAAATATACCAAATATAACTAGTAAAATTACTAGTCCAGCACCTATATCAAGTATATTTACTTTACCAAACAAGCGACCTTTGGAATCTAAAATAGCCATAAAAACTTTTCCCCAATATATAAGTAGAGCCATTGACTTTAGCAGTACTGTCTCAGAAAGACCCAGCACTGTTCCCTACTTGGGAGTGACTCAAAGTGGTAGGTGTTGTAATCATGCGACAGTTTATCACAACTTTAAAAATTCCGCGCTTTCCGTAAAATGGGGAGTTAACTCTTAGCAACGGAAAAAAGTGTGATTATTCTATTCTCTTCAGTAGGGAAACTCTCTTAGAGGGGAAAAATGAACAAATCCTACCCTATGCTACGCCGTACTTTTTAAACCAGTTTTGTAGACGTTGCCAGCCATCTTTAGCAGGTTCTGGTCGGTAGTTAGGACGGTAGTCCGCGTAAAAAGCGTGAGGAGCATCAGGATAAACAATAATCTCTGAAGGATTTCCCTGTGCTGCTTTGAGGGCTTCGCGGAATGTTTCCACAGTACTCACTGGAATCCCCGCATCGGCTTCACCGTAAAGCCCTAAAACAGGAACCTTTAATGAGGCAGCGATATCTACAGGATGCTTTGGTTGTAAATCTGTCGCTTCACCCACTAAGCGCCCATACCAAGCAACTCCTGCCTTGAGGTGTGGGTTATGAGCAGCATATAACCAAACAATTCGTCCACCCCAGCAAAATCCAGTGATACCAAGTCTTTTCACATCACCCTTGCCAGATGCCGCTGCCCAAGCCACCGTGGCATCTAAGTCTGAGAAAACTTGAGCGTCAGGAACTTGTCTCACTACTTTACGAATTTCGTCAATTTCTTTGAGTTGGGAAGTATCTCCTTGACGAGCAAACAGTTCAACAGCAATAGCCCAATAGCCTAATTTGGCAAAACGGCGGCAGATATCTTTAATATGTTCGTGTACGCCAAAGACCTCCGGCACCACTAAGACGACGGGAAAAGAATCTCCAGAAGCTGGTAAAGCTTGATATGCCGGAAGTTCTCCATCTTGAACAGGAACTTTGACCTCGCCTGCCACAAGCTCATTAGTATCTGTTGTAATGGTTTGATCAGAAATCGGCTGAACTGATAGAGCAAATCCCATGCTCAAGTTAGTCATAATCGGATTTTTCTCACTCAGCTGAGTCTGTTGCTTAAAGGTTGTAGTCATTAAGTTGCTCCAGTTGTTGATTTGGAATTGTCAATGACAAATACTACCCCTCAATTTGAGCAGTGGGGTTGGCAGATTTATCAATCGGGAAGCACCATGCTTATGGTGAGATTTGCCACCATAGTACCAGTATTTAGATAAACGAACAATTAGTGTATATTATATTTAGATAATCATATATTTTGTTTGCTAAAGGCTTGTCTTGCAGTCATGGTCATGCAATGATATTAAAACAAAAGCACATAAATTGGTAGATAAACAGTATTTATTGGAAATAATGGCGTAAGTACCGCACAGATGAATTAGAAGGAATCACTCATTATGCCCAAAGATTGGTTTGAATGGCACGAACTCTACAACACCGAGCCAAAACTGCAGCAGCGACTGCAAATTGTTCGGCAATATATCAAGAGTGCGATAGATGCATCAGAACCTGGAAGAATTCGTGTCGTCAGTATCTGTGCAGGTGATGGACGAGATTTACTAGGAACACTCCTAGAACACCCCCGCATAAAGGATGTATATGCACGCCTTGTTGAGCTAAATCCCCAATTATTTGAACGGGGGCGTGCAGCCATAACATCAGCCGGGTTGTCAGAGCAACTTGAGTTTATCAATGGCGATGCGACTGATTCCTCTAACTATATAGGAGCAGTACCAGCCGACATAGTTATTGTATGCGGTGTTTTTGGTAATTTATCTGACGAGACAGAATTGAAACGATTGATTGGGAACCTTCCACTCTTATCTAAAAAAGGCTCCTTCGTCATCTGGACTCGTGGTCATTCTCACGGTATTCCCCACTCAGAGACTGTCCGCAAAATTTTTCGAGACGCTGATTTCGAGGAAGTTAACTTTCAGCTGACTCCAACGGGAGATATGGGAGTAGGCATTCATCGTTATCTTGGTGAAGGATTACCTTTACCAAAAGATCAACAGTTATTTGTATTCTCTGGTACGCCAGACAAATTTAGGAACGTCAGTGTTGCCAGCTGATGAGGCGTTAGGCGTTAGGAATTAGGAATGTCCTCCTTGTCCTCCTTGTCTCCCTTGTCCCCCTTCCCTTGTCCCCCTTCCCCATGCTCCATGCCCACATATAGTTAAAAAAGGAAATTAACCATGGCTGAAATTACAATTTACAGTGCAGTTGTTTGCCCTTTTGCTCACCGTTCTCGTTTGGTTCTTTTAGAAAAGGGCATTGATTTTGACTTGGTGGAGATTGATTTGCAGAATAAGCCAGAGGGTTTCTCAGAGATTTCACCTTATGGTAAAGTGCCTGCAATTAAACATGGTAGTGAGCGAGTTTGGGAATCGGCAATTATTAACGAGTATTTGGATGAAGTTTTTCCCGAACCATCACTGTTACCTAAGAGTCCTATAGGTAAAGCGCAAGCACGAATTTGGATCGATTTTGCTAACACTAGATTTGTGCCTGCTTATTCTAATGTCTTGCGCAATCCAGATCCTCAAAAGCAAAAGGAAGCAGCACAAGAGCTATATAATCATCTGCAATTTATAGAAAATGAAGGCTTAGGAAAACTATCTGGAGAAGGTCCTTATTGGTTTGGTGAATCTATTAGTCTGGTTGATCTGACCTTTTATCCTTGGTTTGAGCGTTGGCCTGTGATTAAGCATTATCGGGGCTTTAATTCACTATCTGAATTTCCTCGGATACACCAATTGAAGAAAGCATTAAAAGAACGGGAGTCTGTTAAAGCGATCGCCAACTCAAAGGAATTCTACCTAGAGCGATACGCTAGATTCGCTCCTGTTGCTGCTACGGCTGGTAAGTAGTGAATAGTTAAGCGATTTGGTTATAACTTTATAGCTCAGCATTATTGGAAGCTGATTGCAGTGACCTGGTTGGCTTTAGCTAGCTCAATATGTGTCACTGCTTCTTTTATTGGCAAAATCCGAATATCGTTTTTGAAAACGTTGACTTGATAAACTAGCCAATTGGTGACATCTAATCCAGTTAACCAACCACTCCGGGGATGATAGGCTCCAGTATCAATGTCTAGCCATCCATGTCCTTGTGCTAACTTGCCAGGGGCCACTCCTGGTAAGGTAAAAGTTATGGTATGACCTACGATGATCAATTTATCAGAGAAGTAGGGCTTGTCAATAGTGTGAAATTTGTCTCTTACCCAGCAAAACTGTTCGGCAGTTTGCTCTGCCAAAGGGATTGTGGGATCAACACCAGCATGAGCTAACCAAACATCTCCCAAGTCGAGATAAGTAGGAAGAGTCTTAAGCCATTCCACATGCTCAGGAGGTATGGTAGCTTGCTGGTAGCTTGCTATTGTTGCTTGCCCTCCGCTATACAGCCATGCTTGTAGTGTCGAGGTGGGAATGTGCCCGTTGGTGAGAATGTTTAATAACATTTGTTCATGATTCCCCAGTAGACATTCGTAGTGATTGTCTTTAACAAAGTTCACCACTTGTGCACTCTGAGGTCCACGATCTATTAAATCTCCCAAAAAATAGACTTGATCATCTGATGTGGGAGCGATCGCCTCCAACAATGTCATTAACCCTTTGTAGTGACCATGCACATCCCCAATTACAATTCGGCGGTGGCTAGTTGCGCTCATCGGCTTTCTACTTCAATCAAATGTGCCAATACTTCCTCTACAGTTTAGACTGCCCGAATTTCGTATGTGAGTGAGAAATTATTGCTAGCACTTTGGTTTTGAATTTGTATTATGCTGTTAAGTCAGGTACGAGTGGTTGTTTAGTATTCTCTGGTGATGACAATTGCGATGTTGAAAGCTGAGTCTGAGAGTTAGCTTCGGGTAGCCAATGGAGGAATGGTAAAGGAAGCAGTCTAGTGAGATTTGTAATGATCACCAGCAGCCAAAGAGAGTCAAAGTTGGTCTCGGTAATTCCTAGCAAATAAGTGAGTACAGCTCCGATCTCATGGGAAAGTAATCCACCCAAGTTTGTCACAGACATTAGTAGAGCAAAGAAAGTCGCTTCCACACCAGGGGGACATAGCCGTGCTGCTAGCACTAATACTGGCATGTATGCAATTTTCCCCATCACGGAAAGAATCAGACTATCACTCATGGTAAACCATTGGTCGTCTATGCCTACCATTCGGTTTGTGTGAGTGACCAATAGCAGCATTGTCATACCCAACACTGCAGAAAGGACAGTACTCCAACCAAAAATGACCCGAAACGGAAGATTTTTGAGGAAACGTTGAAAAATCCAAATACCAACTAAGGCAGCGATACTCGTGACAAAATGTACTCGTCCCAAAAATTCTGGTTGAAAGTGTAATTCGTTTGTGGTGAAGAAGAAAAAGGCTGAGTCTGCGCTTGGCGTGGCTTGAAATATAAACAAGAATGCTGTTGGTAGCCAAATTGTTTTTTGAGTGACAACATTACGTAGTTGCTGCAGTTGATCTTTAACTGTTAAGTTGTCGCTATCCTTGTTATCTGCCACAACTTTATTGACAGGTGATTCTACAATCACCCAAGCCACTGCTGAGACGATTAAGGGAAATAAGGCGGTGATAGCAAACACAGTACGGGTGGTGAAGTGCTCTAACAACAACCCACTAAAATAAGCAGTGAGTAAACCGCCAAAGGACGTGGTCATCCTACTTAGGGATTGAAGAGAACCTGCTTGTGCTTGCGATTCTCCTCTAGCTTTTTCAACAATAATTGAGTCAACAATCACATCACTGATAGCTACCGAGAGAGAACTCAGCGCGATCGCAATTGTTGCTCCAACTGGTGTGTGCACCACTGTTGCCAGGCTCATCCAAGCACTTGCTCCCAGTATCCCAGATAAAACCAAGTATGGACGCCGTCTATACCCAAATATAGGCAAGCCATCGGAGATCAAACCCAACAGTGGTTTGACCATCCAAGGTAAGACGATAATGCCAACAAGTGCCGAAACCTGAGCTGGAGTTAGACCCAATTCATCTTTGAGAAAAAAGCTGACGGCTAAACGCGCCAACCCTAAAATACCTTCGACAAAGTAAATACTAAGAATTGCTAGTAACTCACCAGTCGGTTCGTTACCGAAAAAAATCTTTTCTCGAATGAAGTTTTTCAACGTGGACCAGCCAGAGGATGAAATTACCATTTATTAACAATTTTTAAGATTTTTCGCTTTTCTTATCATATCGATTTTTTCATCTGACTGTGTAGGTGTGAGGTATCTACTACCCGTATAAAATCCCCCCTTGTCCCCTTGTCTCCCTTGTCCCCTTATCCCCCTTGTCCCCTTGTCCCCCTTCCCTTCCTAACCCCTAACCCCTAACCCCACCACAGCATTCTGTCCACCAAAGCCAAAACTAAAACACAGCGCATTCTGGATGTCTCTTTGACTTGCGACCCTCACTAGATTTAACTCAAATTCTGGGTTGTGTAATCCAACACAAGGTGGTATAATTTTCTGATTGAGTGCCATTAGAGAAAATGCCATACCTAAAGCTCCGGATGCTCCTAGCGTATGACCTGTGGCCCCTTTCGTAGAACTGATTGCTACATCCAAAGAAAATAATCTTTGTATAACTAGGCTCTCTATGCGATCATTCATTTGCGTAGCTGTTCCATGGGCATGAATATAATCAATGTTTTCTGGTGTCAACTGACTGCGCCTCAAACATTGCTTCACAGCCGAGATCGCGCCTTTACCTTCGGGATCGGGTGAGGTAGCATGATAGGCATCGGCTGTCAAGCCAAAACCAAGAATTTGACCATAAATCTTTGCTTGACGCTGCTGTGCTAATTCTGCTGATTCCAGAACAAATGCAGCCGCGCCTTCTCCTAATACAAAGCCTTCTCGTTGTAAATCAAAAGGATAGGCTCCCGTTTGTGCTAAAGCTCCCATTTGCTGAAACCCAGCCAGCGTCAAGGGTGTAATTGCTGCTTCCACTGCACCAGCAATCACCCGTTGATGTTGACCCGTTTGTATCAAATGAGTTGCTTGCGCGATCGCCCAAAGACCAGTAGAACAAGCAGCCATTGGTGCCAAAACTGTACCGCGTGCACCGATTTGTCGTGCAGTGGCGATCGCATTCATGTGCGGTAAGGTATCTAACCAAGGAAGGCTAGGGGTTAGAGACTGAGAAGAAGTCAATGAGGGAGAGGGAAGAAAAGTATTTTGGCGTATCATCTGCTCCCACACCCCTTGATAGCTGCGACTTGATCCCATCACAACTCCACAGTCTGGCAAAGGTGGAACTAACTCAGCATCTTTTAAAGCCTCAGCAACAATCAATTGAGTGAGTGTTCTAACTTGCGCTGGCTGTTTTCCAATCAATCCCAGGGGTAGTGGCTCTAATTCTAAAAATGGTTTGTGGAATTTAATCCCAGACTCACCTAAGATCAACCTCCGCCAACTCTGCTCAAGGCTTTCGCCTAAGGCGGAGATTAAACTCATACCGGTAATGACAACTGCAACCAAGTTTGAAAGTGGGGAGGGGAGAAAAAGTGAGGAATTAGGAGTGAATAGTGAGGAATAAAGAACTCTAGTATAACTCCTCACTCCTCACTCTCTGTGTCACTTCCCGCCGTTTTTCAGATTCTCTGCTCCTTTAGTGACTTTAGCAGAGTCAATGCGATCGCCTTGCTGAATTTTGTTCACCACATCCATGCCATCGGTAACATGGCCGAACACAGCATAATTGCCATCTAAGAAACCCAAGTCTGCTAGAGCAAAGTAGAACTGGGAGGAAGCAGAGTCAGGCATTTGGGATCGTGCCATTGCTACTGCACCTAGCTTATGCTGCAATACAGGTGGCTTCGTCACACCAGCCGACTCTAATGTTTTGCTGTAAATTGGTGCTTCTGCACCTTGCGGTTTAATTTCTAATGGTATGTATCGAGCTTTTCCAGTTTTTGGATCTATAAAACTGCCTGTTCCTAATCTATTAATTGAAATATTGGGATCTTTGCTTTGAGGATCGCCTCCTTGAACGACAAACGGTTGAGGTTGGCGTACGACTCGATGGAAAGCTAAGCCGTTGTACACTCCTCGTTGAACTAAATCAACAAAATTGCCAGCAGTTATGGGCGCATCAGTTCCATCTACTTCAATAGTGATTGGTGATCCTTTGACAGTCATCACTACGGTGGCTTTGCCTTCTAGTCTGGGTAAATCTTTCATGCCAGGAATACTCTCATTTGTATCGTCAGAAACAGAAGCAGCTTGTGTATTTGCTGCCTTCGCGATTTGATCTGTTGTTTTGCTATTTGCGTCAGTAGCCGTCGAAGTTTGGGAAGAATTAGAAGTTACTGCATTTGTGGAGCAACTCCCTAAAATCAACGCACTCACCATTACAAGAGCAAATAAAAATTGAGAAATTTTCAATCGCATTGCCAGTTAAAGAAGTAACAAAAGAACTAACCAGTGTATCTTAAATCTGTGTGAATCAATTTTGTTCTGTCTTTTTTTAATGGTTAGTAGTCATCAAAGTCCCTAATGTTACCGGAGCATCTCAATTTGGCAAATTTATTTTGTAGTGCGAGTGTCAAAGAATTGCTCAAAGATGCTGCTTCGTCGTAACCCGCTATTCATCCCCACCCTATAGAGGGATGGGGACTTTCGCGAATTTGTTAAAGTCCTTCCAGTGGGACTTCTAAAAAGCGAGCTAACTTAGCACCTTGAGTTTCCAATTCTGTTAATGACAAGGGTTGACCTACCCGTGTTAAAGGAATATCTCGACGACCCTTGACACGCAGGTAAAGTGCTCGACGGGGATTTAGACCTTCTTTGAGGTCCACTCTGACAGATTGTACATCTTGTATCGAACAGTCAATTTCTATACGGCGATTTTTGCCAGGAAATCCATTACGGAAGATTTTTACAGTGCCTGCTTTCTGGTCAAACTCGTTGTATCCACCGCCTATATCCCATGAAATCACAAGCCAAAGGTATAAGGCTAAGAGTATGCCAGCGAGTCCATAAAGACCCATCACCAAACCTTGGGGGACAAATATCAGTTGAGTTGGATCTGAAAGTGGGAGTAAATTGATTTTCAGGTAACTGGAAATTGAAGCAAGTACGAAGCCCGTACTTCCCAAGGAGACGATAATTGCCCACCAGTAGTTACTGAATCGGCGAGAACCGAGAACTTCCTGATGAAGGATGTGTGTAGCTAAGTGATCGCCGTCGGGTGACTGGCCTTGGTTAATGGGTGTTGATGTCGTCATTCTTAGCTTGTCAGGTATTCGCCTATAGTACCTATAGTATAAGTCTGCCACTAGAGCAGCATGTATTGCAAATTAAGGGATTTTTTAAAAGTTGCAAGTAAAGATTTCTGAGAAAAGTTGTGTCAGATTGTTAAAATTCTGATATTCATAGTTTATATAGGTCATGTAAGTTGGGCACAAACTCCAAGCAAATATGATAAGTTAAGAATCGTTAAGTTACAGAGAACGTAAATTCATCCTTCCTGTTTAACAAAGGTAAGGATTCATTTACTGCACTCCAAGGGCGATTGTACAATCTTAAGTGTTAGGTGACGTGGACAACACGAAAACTAACCTACTAAGTAGTATCAGGCCCAGGAACCCTACAAATGAAAAGATGTAGGATTCTTAATAAGGAGAGTAAAGGGCATAGCACAGCCCTGAAACAATCTGTTTTAAATAGATAACAGGTTCTCATAAACATTTCAGTAGCGGCAAAGCGACTGAAAAGTGCCAAAAATAAACGTTGATTCCTCAAAGCAGTTACACGCCACATGCTACTCTCTGGGTAGCTACTTAAGTCATCGCCATACTAAGGCAGTGACTTGTGAACATGAGTTAAGGAAGTCTTCCAGCTTTGTTCGCGCACTGATGGCGCTGCTTTAAAAACGTAGCAATTTTAGTAAACATGAGGATTTTAGTTCAATGACCATCGCAGTTGGACGTGCCCCCAGTAGCAGAGGGTGGTTTGATACCCTCGATGACTGGCTAAAGCGCGATCGCTTCGTATTCGTAGGTTGGTCAGGG
>JAJPJF010000456.1 GCA_021324415.1 Nostocales cyanobacterium Centralia_MAG_434 | reverse complement strand
TAAGGCACTTGCCAGTAATAAAATGTCCAGCCTTATTACCACGAATAACCTACTGCGCCGACAGATCAACAAACAAAGGCTGGACATTTTATTTTTTGGATCTCCCTAAACAGGGTCAGCCACAGACTGTATATCAGTGTGACGCAGCTGTTTATTCGTGTGCTACAGCAGACAAAGGTAAGTATATCTTTGCTGGAGATAGTTCCTCATCAATCTATTGTTTCAATGAAATGGGCGATCGCCTTTGGAAGCTAGGAACAGGGTTTGGGTCTGCCTTATCAATGCAGTTTTTTCAACAATGTCTATATATTGTAACTACTGAAGGAGTACTCGCATGTATCGACGCCAGGGTTACAGCAATTCAAGCGGCTCAAATAGGTGAGTTACCCCAAACTGTCAATATTAAAGTACCCAAACTCAATGTTACCTCGGTTTCTACAGACCTAGAAACGACCTCTGATACAAATCTAGGAGTGATTGTAGAATGCTTCCAAGATGGCAGCAACTTAAGGATAAAGGTAGTTTCTCCCGGTTATAATCACCATGGGATGGTACAGTTCCCTAAAAACATTCGGGAAAAAGGAGCACGATACTTAGTTCAAGAGATCCGAGAATCATCTCAGGGCAATTTTTACCGAGCCTATGGAGAGATCAAAAAGCTTGTATGACCTGCCCTTGTGCCTTTTCAAATGGTCATTCGCTCATACTGAAAGGACTCTCAGTAGCTCTAAGTGCTGCTTTACAGTTGCAAGCGTATTCGCCGCAATCATCCCACTAGCGGCGACGGCTGGTAGACCAATACCAGGAAACGTCGAGTCTCCACAGCACAACAGTCCTGATAGAGGTGTGTTTGGACCAGGAAAGATGCCAGAACCTGCTCGAATGGCAGGACCGTATGAACCATGATGACGTCGCAAAAAGTACTCATGCGTTAGTGGTGTGCCCACTAAAGTCTGTTCGCAACGTGAGCGAATATCTGGAATGATTCGCTCTAAGGCTTGCCACATTACTTGGGCACGTATCTGCTTTTGTTGTAGATACTCTTGACTTGTTCTATTCATTCCCTGCCAGAAATCGTACGGCTCGTTTCCTGGGGTATAAACGTGAATCACGTGCTTGCCATCTGGTGCAAGTGATGGATCTAGAACTGACGGAATTGAGACTAACACGACGTTTTGAGGAGCTGTTACACCCATTTGCCAGTCATTGACTACAATGTAGTGACACGCTAGATCTGAGCGTAATCCTTGTGCGTCAATACCAAGGTGGAGATGCATAAAGCTATCACACTCTGGTGTCGCCTGTCGCTTTGCCCGAAACCGATTTGGGATGGCTTTGTCTGGAAGTAGTTTCAGCGCATCCCATACTGATGTGCCTAACACAACAGCCCGACGTGCCCTGATCTGTTTGTCATCGCGTAGACGTACACCAACTGCACGGTTTCCCTCTACAATCACTTGCTCAACATGAGTGGAAAGCATCAACTGACCGCCATGTCGCCTGAGTCCGCGAACCAATGCCTCAATCACAGCACCACTGCCACCAATAGGATAATCTAGCACTACATTTGGTCGATACCAATCTGCAAACATAAATGCCATCTCTGCTGCACTGGTTCCATTTGCTGGTAGTCCAGACAGTAGGAAACAAAGCAAGTTGAGCCAGTTGCGGATAAAAGGGTCATGGACAACGTCGTCCATGATCCGTGAGAAAGGTCCTGTCAGCTTCACAATATCTGTAATATGTTGTAGCATATGCTTAGCATATTTACTTACTGTTATTGTTGCACCTAAGTCAAAGCGTACTGCTGCTGGTGGTATTGCAAGTACTGCACTAGTAAATCGCTCCATCACCTGTTGAAGCTTTTGCCACTCAACACAAGCCGCTTCACCGCGTAGCTTTGTTAGAATCTCACAAAATTGTTGCGTACCAACCGATGTATCAAAGTCGCCTTCTGGTAAGCAGCAGCCCCATGTATTATAAGTCGCACATGGCACATCTTCCCCAATTGCATCTAGTACTTGGCGTAGTGGGTTGGCAGAAGGACTATACGAAAGTCCAGAGTAGAGTGATGGACCTGAGTCAAACTTGAAGGAATTACGCTCAAAAGCATGTGCCGCACCACCTGGAATTGAATGGCTCTCGCAGACTATCACTTCAAAGCCATATCGAGCCAGCAATGCAGCACAGCTTAAACCACCAACCCCGCTTCCAACAACAACTATATCTGTGCATTTTTCACTTACAGTCGATCCTACCATAAAAATTTTTGTAGATTCATCCACAATAAACAATCGATTGCTCCCATATTGTGCCTAGACTCAGCCCTCCAGCTTCTAGAGACACCGTCATACAATGCATATAAGAAACAGTATACAAAAATGGAGCGATAGGATGGTTCAGATTTCCGTCTACATTTGTTGACCCATTTGTCAATAAAAGCCACCCCAGTTTATGGTGGGGTGGCAGGAGTCAATTGAATCTCTAATAAGCAGTAAATTTTAAGTTATCTTCTAATTGTGCAAAAATTGGGTAATTGTGCAACAAGACAAAAGATTGTCAGTTCAAAATTAGCAAGTCATTTCTTGGTAATTTGTGCTTTTAGATTACCCAAAATAATTCGGGTAATCTTCTGTTGAGGTGCATTAAATAGAAAAATAGAAGATAATTCCCAAAAATTCTCTCAAATAAGACTTTTTCCGACCTCACTACTGAACTTATCCGACTGACAAATCTTAAAATGATTGCAACGATTAAATATTGAAAGAATTAGTCAAATGCTGGTGAATTATCACAAACACTACAATTGTCTTTTTCTGGTGTTCAATTAACACTTCTTTTTTAATCATTAAAATCATGTTAGATCAATATTCAGAAAATAAATACCTTAATCGCAATAAAGAACTCCCTAAGGACAACTGGTTTTAGAGCGAATGTATTTTCATTGTTCAACTCTAAATTCCTAATTCTCTATGTCTCCTTTTCCTTTTTATCTGCGTATCATCCTACTTATGGAAAAAATGTCAACAAGTTCCAGACGTGCGAGCCAGCAACCTGCTAGGCGAGTTAAACTTAACAATAAAGCACTGTTCAATGAAAATGATCCAAAGTTTATCCCAATTGAGATGTCTGTAGACAAGATTATTCTTCCCTCCAATCAGCCTCGGCGTTATTTTGACTCCGAGGCAATGAAATCTTTAGTAGAATCAGTGAAACATGACGGTATTCTCCAACCTTTGTTAGTTAGACCTATAGGAGAAAACTATGAGTTAGTCGCAGGAGAACGTAGATATAAGGCAGCACAAGCTGCAGCTTTAAAATCTGTCCCCGTAATAATCAGAGAAATGTCAGATCAGCAAGCACTGCACTATGCTTTGACTGAGAATTTACAACGAGAAGACTTAAACCCCATTGAAGAAACTGAAGGAATCTTGCAACTGTTGGCATTGCGACTGAAATGTGAAATTGTCAATGTATCTTCCTTACTCCATAGAATGGATAATCAGGCCAAAGGGAAAATTACTCGAAACGCTTCTTGTCATTCAGAGGTAGAAATAGTTGAAAAAGTTTTTACTAATTTAGGTAAGATGAATTGGCAGTCATTTGTCCGCACCCGATTACCACTATTAAAACTACCAAATGATATCCTCAATGCCCTACATGCTGGACGAATTGAATACACTAAAGCTTTGGAAATAGCTAAGCTAGAGTCAGAACAAGAGCGGACTCAACTGCTTGAAGCTACTATTGAAATTCCTTTGTCCCTCTCTCAAATTAAACAACGCCTCAAACAACAACTTAAGCATAAACAACTAGCAACACAACCTCTAACCATACAAACTCGGTTAGAAAAGACTTATAAACAAATCAAACAGTTTAAAGTGTGGGAAAATCCGCATAAACGGCAGAAGTTAGAATATTTGTTGGTAGAATTAGAAGCTCTTGTACTAGGTTAAGATTTATAATTTGTGAAAGATCTAAAAAATAAAAACCACCTTTGATATTAATCAAGGGTGGTTATGATATTTTATGCTAGTTGTTTGAGCGCAGTCATTAGCTATACGTTTTATTTGAGAAACTGGATGTTGGTAGTTAGACTTAATTGTATTAAAAACAGTAGGCTATACTAATTCACTATAGATTTGATAGACTTGGCAATTGGAAAGACAAGGAGGACAAGGAAGACAAGGGGATGGATTGTATTAAGAATTTAGTGAAATGGTGTTAGAAGATTGTAAGTAACTACTTTTAAGAAAAACCACCCCGGAGTCATAACTTGGGTGGCTAGCAATTAATAAGTCGTTTATCTGCATATTGAATCATTATCTTATGCCGCAATTATGAGAAAATGCGGAGGATTTACTTAACTAACAAAAGCCGCTTTTAGAAATACTAAGGGTAGTTAAAAACTTGTAATCTTCCTTGGTTGACCTATTTGTTTACGTTTTTTGTGGTAGGCATCTTTTTGTAAGAATAGGGATGAGAAATCATGTGAAGTTAGTGCTGTAAATATTGTGGTGTAGCATTGACAACAACCTGATAGTGTTTGAAAGCTTCTTGACC
>JAJPJF010000078.1 GCA_021324415.1 Nostocales cyanobacterium Centralia_MAG_434 | reverse complement strand
GGGTATGGAAGTCATGCACGAGCGCAATGCTCACAACTTCCCTCTCGACTTGGCTGCAGGTGAAGCAGCTCCTGTTGCTCTCTCTGCTCCTGCTATCAACGGTTAATCGTTAGCGAAGAATAAGTAGAAATTAAGAGCGCTCTCCTTATCGGAGGGCGCTTTTGGTTGTGGGAATGAAGGAGCAAAAGCACTAAGAGTTTTAAATTGTCAAAATATCTTTACTAAAGTCACGAAAGTCCATCATTAGATATAAGCTCATTAAGCTATATATCTATCTTTAGATAGATAAAAGATAATTAAAATGCTTTCCACATAAATTACCTAAATGAATTACAAATGAGGATAAATCTAGTTTTTTAGGGCTAATAAATTAGCTATTTAATTCAAATTACTATTTGATAAAAAAAACTAATTATGTTGATTTCTTCCCTGGAAAGCAAGTGACGTAAACCCTTTAATTTATTCAACAAAATGTGGATATAAAACCTTGAAACAGCAATTTCTCTTATCCAAAATGAAATCAATGATTGACTGCTATAAACAAAAGTAAGTCATTCATCAACTAAAGCAATACAATTTGTTTGAGGTGATAACAAGATGGCTAGTATTAAACTTACTGAACTACGTCCTGTAGGTTCTGAACTTTTTCATGATTCTGAAAGCTTTATCAACGAACTAAGTGATCACGAAGTGCCAGCTTCACTAACAGGTGGCGGATCTTCCTTCGATAGTTGGAGTACTGGTGGAACTGGTAGCTGGAGTACTGGTGGAACTGGTAGTTGGAGTACTGGTGGAACTGGTAGCTGGAGTACTGGTGGAACTGGTAGCTGGGGTTCTCACTACTAATACTCAGATTTTCTAGTCAATCCAAAGCTATTTTGATTCTCCTATTCCCCGTAGTTGTTGAGACTGTGGGGTTTTGTTTTCAAACAACGGCTTGACCAACATCAGACTTCAGTTAGATTATTCGACTGCCTGACGTAGTTTCTCTACAGCTTTGATATTGATTCTTTGTGCACTCGCCGAAGGTATTAACGACTCTTGATATCGAAAGGTTACACACATTTTTCCAGCAGTTGTTGCAATGGCAACAATTATTGGTTGATGCCTGAATCCAGTGACTGTAAAATAAAGTTTTTCTAATTCTAATCCTCCCTGATGAACTGGTATTTCTAATCGCCCTAAATTAGTAATTACGATATCTGAACTTGTAATATTCTTCGCATACTGGCGTACCTTAATCTTGTCAGGTTTGGTATTGAGAAACGATTTCGCTTTTGAGCCGCCTTCATATATTTTTTTATCCACTACTGCTTGATTAATTTGATGTTTCACCTGACGGGCTAAATCCCAAAATTGAGTCTGTTGGTTTAACACATGAGTTGTTACCACACGAGCAATATATTCTCCAAAGTTTTCGCCAACAGCAACAGTGAGATAATTACGGAGATTCAAGGGAGACAGACATCTGAGAACAGTTTCCTTTGATGAACTTGTTTCAGTTGCAAGCGACAACAGGAAAGCAGCACACAAAGCCCCGTGAACAGTTGTTTGCTCAAGACGACAGCGGGCAACTAGTCTATTAGTTTCTAGGGGAGAGAAATACCAGTGGAGTACCTCAAGCCTTTCGGGGAAAGTTTCATCTAATTGGATAGTTGAATCAGTCTCAATCCTCCAATTAAAATCAACAGCATTCTTGTCTCCTTCTGTGACCACGGTGGGCAATAGTTGATCAATTGAGGGGATTTCTGGCAATGGCTCTCGATAACTTCCTGGTTTTGTGATTTCGCACCAAATATCTCGCATGAGGTAAGCTCCAGATAACCCATCTCCAATATGGTGGTAGGTCACTAGCAGTTCACAACCTGACGGCGAATGCAACAAAACCACCCGTACCAATGGTTGTTCACCCCATAAGAAAGGAGACAGCAATTCCTCAGATATCTCTGTTAGCCAGTTTTCTTCATTTTCGCGTTCAATCACCCGTAAAGGGATCGCTGGTACTCCTTGTGAAACCAATCGTGGCTGCTGTTGTTGATCAATAACAATTGTTGCACGTAGTAAAGGATGGCGATGCTGTATCCAACCTAGAGCCTCTGTCATCTGATTAACACTTACTGCACCCCTAATCGTGGCAGACAGCACCACATTGGTTGGTCTATCGCAGCCTAGCAACCACATTAGGTGTTCTGAGGGCGTTAGTAAGCGATTCATCAAAAACCTCGGTTTTCTGTAGAATTCTCTGGTAATATCCGTTTTCCCTGATTGTAACCCTTGTGTTCCTCGCACTCTCACCAGATGTATGAGTGACTCTTCTTGGGTGCGATCGCCATTCCACGTACCAACTTTTCTTTAATACTGAAGATAGCTGGAACTACTGAGAATGGAAACCAAAAACCGCGCCTTCTATGTGGGGATAGGGCGCGATTGTTTGGAGGTGGGGATGGAGTGGGGAAGGATACCCAAGTTTTTGACTGTTAGTTTAAATTTCCAGCTTCCTCAACAACTTTCTTTAACTCTTCAAAGGTGATACTACCGTCAGGATCACCGTACATACCTAACAACGCTTGGGGGCTACTAATGCCTGTTTCTGCGGAGATGATTGCACTTAAGCCTGGGCTTAAAAAAAGCTCGTTTAGAGAAACTTTGCCATCTTGATCGGTATCCAAGGTATTAAAAAGAGATTGAAGCTCTTGTTCTGTCGCCATAATTTTTTATTGCTCAAAGTAACCAAAATATGAAAGAAAAGGGCGTATTCACTAATGTTCTTAGCAAGAAGAATGTCTAATCTTCTTGTAGAGCGCCCAAAATTTAGTTTACATCCCAATTTCACACCCGAGGATAATCGAAAAGAGAACCTCATACCTGTTTGTAGTCCATGCCACATCAAGCGACATGCAAGAGGACGGTCGAACACTTCGCCAGGGCAGCTAGAGTTGCCGTTGTAGATTTAGGGCCTTGTGATGATTGTAGTGATTAGCTCTGCTGCTTCTTCTAGAGCGATCGCTCTCTTCAATATAGACCGCACTGACTCTTCAATAAGTACAGCTAATAACTTAGATAAACTTTGTTCACTTTCTGCCTATTGCAAAAGAAAGTAACTAATTGTAAATTATTGTTACGGGCTAACAAACGGCCTCATTCATAAAACATTCATCGCAATCATAAAACCATGACAGCAACCTTACAACGCGCTCAAAGCGCCAACGTTTGGGAGCAGTTCTGCAAGTGGGTCACCAGCACTGAAAATCGCCTCTATGTAGGCTGGTTCGGTGTGCTGATGGTTCCCACCCTTCTAGCTGCAACCATCTGTTTCATCATCGCTTTCATCGCTGCACCTCCTGTAGACATCGATGGTATCCGTGAGCCTGTTGCAGGTTCCTTAATCTACGGTAACAACATCATCTCTGGAGCAGTTGT
>JAJPJF010000066.1 GCA_021324415.1 Nostocales cyanobacterium Centralia_MAG_434 | reverse complement strand
TACTTAATTTATCTCCGCACCTAAATTTCGATTGATGATATATCAAAAAAATGCCTCACATCAGGTCATGTAAATTGATTTTTTACTGCTTGTGAGAAATCCGGGCTTGAGTCATAGGTGTATACCAAAGTATATTTTCTTTCTTAGTTAAGAAACAAGAAACAACGAAAAGCAGCTATTAAAGCAATACACAACTCAGCAAAACAGGCTCTAGGCTATTTTCGTAAAATAGTCCACGACTTTGGGGGCAAGCAACTCACTGAAAGCCCTAACGCCCTAGGTTCCATCCCTATTGAAATCACTGCCGCTGGTGTCAATGCACTTGCTGAGTCTGATATGGTTAAAGTTGTGATGGAAGACCAACCAATTTATTTGGGCGATGCGTAAGGAGTTAGGAGTTAAAACGGGTAGGAGATAGATGGGGTAGAATGTCGTCTCTTTGTCCAGATGCGAGATTGGCAAAGCGTTGTGCAAGAGGGGGTATGATTGCCAAGGCATTGCTAAATCCAGAGAAGATGTTGACACCCTCCCATCCAAGAATCTTCCCGATTAAAGGAAGGCGATCGCGGCTAAAAGCAACCAAGCAATGATGCCAACTTCCTGGTAGATTCGCTAACTTTGGTAAAATCTCACCTACACTTTTACGCAACAATTGTTCACTTTTAACTGAATCTACCTGAAGATAGGGATCTGTAAAGACACGGCTAATTTGTCCTAAACGTAAACTACCATTTTGGAATTGAACTGCACCTGCATCCAAAATTGGTGGTAAGAGTTCATGACTTGGTTCATCCCATAACTCATCAATTTTTGTGGATTCTGCTTCTAATTGAAATCTTTTGAGATTTGCTGGCATGACCAATGTTCGCAACTGGACATCTACTTGTGGCGTTTCAATCATTTCTGCATGCGTAAAATACAGTCTAATACAAATGCCAGATGATTTTAGTAGCTGTCGGCTCAATCCACCAGCACAGACAATAACATTGGCAGTGGGGTAAGTGGTTGTAGTTGTTTTGACACCTGTTAGCCTCAACTCACTAGCAGTGCGTTGAGTTGTTTGCAACTCCAATACCTCAGCCATCTCCATTGTGCCCCCCGCACGCACAAAAGCCTGAATGTAGGCTTGTGCTGTTTTGTCTGGATGGACATGACCATGTTTAACAGTTAAAGCACCTGCAATAACCTGCGAATTTAAAAGTGGTTCTAATTCACAAGCTTCTTCTACACTCAGTAATGTGGGAGGAATAGCAAAATGAGCGTATGACGCAGCAGCAGCGTGAGGATCAATATGAGCGGGAATGGTCATCAACAAATCTAACTCACGAAACTCTGTACTAGCATCTAACTGTTCCGATAAGAGGCGATGACGTAAAATTCCCTCGTTACACAGCTGATGAGTAAGCGGAGTTGTACCAGACCAAAAAGATATACCACCGTAACTATAACGAGTTGCATTTTGCGGTCTTAAAAACTGTTCTAATAATAGGACTGCAAATCCCTTTCGCGCTAGTTCATAAGCGATCGCAGCACCCGCTATTCCAGCACCAACAACAACCCAGTCATAAGTTTTCATTCAAATATTGCACCCCAAACAAACCCTGAAAACTTCTTTGTCCCCCTTCCCTCGCTCCTCTGTGGTGCTCCTCTACTCCCTACTCTCTACTCTCCACTTCCCCTTAGCAACCGCTAACAACCCAAAAAGCAAGAGCACAGCCAAACTATTCGAAGGTTCTGGTGCTGCCACTTTAACTTGAGTACTTCTCAAAGCAATTAAAGTTAAATTGGTTTTGCGATTAAAAGAGCGCTGTAAAGAACCCTCAATAAAATCCGTAGCAAATTCTTGCGTTCCTCCAAAAGTAAACTCTTTGTCTTCTGCTAGGGTGACGTTTGCACTTTTTTGAGTAGTAATAAAATCATTGTTACCTACAGTGTTGACATAACCCGTGAAAGAAAAGAAGTCTAACGGATTTTGTAAATTGCTGTCGGTTGGGTTAGATAATAAATCGGACAGGAAGTTTGGTAAATTGTTTTCAGGTATGTTAGTTGTGTCGAGTAGGTAGAAAGCTAGTTTCCCAGAAGCACTAGCATTTTCCGTGGGTGGGTTATCTATTGATGTTTCCAGGTCTAAAGCAGACGTAAAGTTGAAAGAAAAGAGTTGACCTGGATCTACATCAAAGTTACCGACAATTTTGGCTGTGGCGTCTGCTGTTCCAAAATAGTCTTTGCTATCACCAGAAGCCAAACTTGTAGCACGGGTATAAACTTCTAATGGATCTGGTGTGACATTTGCCACTGCATTGATATTTTGTGCATTTACGATTCCACCATTGGCAACAGCCAAAGTTGTACCTAGATTCTGACTTTCTAGTGTCGAAAAGCTTGTACTCAGATCTATAAGATCTAATGTTGCTTCAGAAGAAGAAAAAGTTGCCGCCCGACTAGGTGCAGCTGTTAATGCAGTACTTGCTAACAGTGGAGTAACCAAGAGTAAAAATCGCTGAGTAAAGGCCAGATATTGCTTCATACAATCTTAAAATTTACGTGTGTTGAGTTCTTAGCTTTACCGGATTGCTGCATGGAGCCGAGCAGAATTCTGTCTAAAAGCAGTACTACGTCTAACTCATCCTTTAATGGCTTTCTCGGATTTTACGAACGTTGAGCTACTTAAGATTATTTGCACCTAACTGATTGGTATATAGGATGATATCTCTAATAGTAAAGACTTTACGTAATTTTATGTGGTTTTTTTTGTAAAAATATAAAATAGTATCTGTAAAGATTATGTAAATATACTTATAAGCTTCAGTATAAGTTACCTCCTAATAATACAGCTTTCTCAGTAGAAGGGACGATTATCTCAAATCTCTTATCTCTTTGTCTATAAAATCAGGAGAATACAGGTGGATTTGATGCAGCCAAAAGACACATAAAATTTACCTGTAATCATCCCAGATAGAACAGTATTTCAAGATCCGGAAACTTTAGATTGAGTCCTCCGCACTGCTATTAAAGTTAAATTTGTTCCTTTGTTGAAGGAGCGTTGAAAAGAACCTTTAATAGCAGATTTTGCGGATTCTTGTGTTCCTCCAGTGCTAAATTTCTTATCTTCAGCGGTTAAGGTAACATGTTGGCTTTTTTCCTTGATAATGGAATCGTTATTACCTGGAGTATTTAAATTTCCAGTCATGGAAAAGAAGTCTAAAAGACTGTTTTGAATTTTGTCATTTGTGTCGTCGGCTAACAGTGACGAAAGTAAGCCTGGAAGATTCTGTTTAGTTATACCTGTGGTGTCAAACAGCTTAAAAGAAATATCTCCCGATGATTTGGCGTTCTCTGCGCTTGACTCTTTTATTCTTGTTTGTATGTCTAAAGTCGCAGAGAAGTTAAAAGAAAAAACCTTTCCCGCATCTACATCAAAGTTCAGGATAATTTTAGACTGAGTTTGCGCTATTCCTGAGTGAGCTTTACTATCACCAAATGTTTGACTCAAAGCAGAAGTAGATGCTGAGGCTGGGTGATCTGTAACATTGATGATCACGTGAATATTTTCCGCCTCTACAACGCCACCTTTTGCAACGGGTGAAGCATCACCGTGGTTTTGTTTTTCACTTATTGAAAAGGGTTGACTGAAGTTTGTAAAGCTTAACTCTCCTTGAGAAGACGCAAAAGTAGCAGCCAGGCTGGGCGTTAGTGTAGAAGTAGCCATTAGCAAAGAATCCTTTTTCTGTATGTATTTTGGTCTCAGTCATGCTGACGCCTTATAAAATTAGGCAAAATGAAAACGCGTCAGCAGTACTATTGAATCTATTGATGTCTCCAAAAGGTTTTTGCTATTTTACGGAAAGTTTATGTTGTTATATGATAAGTTGCTTGTAAACGTCTGATCAAATAATCTCCCGCAGA
The DNA here is from genome assembly GCA_021324415.1 of Nostocales cyanobacterium Centralia_MAG_434. GTDB lineage: Bacteria > Cyanobacteriota > Cyanobacteriia > Cyanobacteriales > Nostocaceae > JAJPJF01. The sequence continues at coordinate 2,236 of JAJPJF010000066.1, read as the reverse complement.
AATGGGAGGATATATAGGGAGGCGATCGCCTTGGCAGCTTTCGAGACACACAATTTCCGTATCATCATTAGGATGACAAAAGAATGCCACAGAATAACGGGATTGGTTGACACGCTCATCGTTCGGAATCACAACTCGATGCTTCGTTGAGCAAAACACATGATTTGTCCACCTCTGCATCAAATCTCCTGTATTGACTACTACAGTACCAGGAATTGGTGGCGCGGCAATCCATTGTCCGGATGCTGTTTGTACCTCCAACCCTCCAACTTCGTCTTGAAATAACAAGGTCATACTGCCATAGTCGGAATGTTCACCAGCACGAACTTGTCCCATTTTAGGAGGTTGCTGCAATGGAGGATAGTGAAGGAGTCGCAGAGTATGATTTTGCTGATCATGTCTTGTTGCAAAAAAATCCTCTGACAATTGCAAAGCAAGAGCAAATGCTTGCAACACTCCATTTGCTACTCCAGTACAAGCCTCATAAAAAGCAATTATCCAAGGATCTTCCGCCAGAGAAATAGGAAAAACCCCTCCCCCTAGTCCTCCTTGTCTCCCTCGTCCCCCCAATTTCCCCACATTAAACGCCTCTTTCAGATCACCAGGCTTACTTGGGTCAAGGCGTTCTCTCTCTATACCAACATAACCTTGATTGCTGAGTTCATCCGTCCAAGCCAGTTGCTGTTTCAAAGTCGATGGTAAATCGAAGAAGTATTTACTTTGAGCGAATACTCGAGACTTTATGTCCTCAGTAATCCCGTCATTCTCCAAGTACATAAAGCCAATTTCATGACAAGCTTGATAAATTTGCTCAACTACAATTTTTCTGGCTGTTGCATCACCGTCGGTAAACTGAGAGAAATCAATAACGGGAATCTCAAGCATTTATATATCAATATTTTTACAAAACTTTACATTGCCCATAATGACGCAATAGATGATCACACAGCACTAAAGCCACCATTGCTTCAACCATCGGTACTGCACGGGGTAATACACAAGGATCATGACGTCCCTTCGCTGCTAAGATGGTCTCTTCACCTTCATTAGTGACTGTCTTTTGCTCTTTTCTGATGGTTGCTGTTGGCTTAAATGCTACCCGTAAGATAATATTTTCGCCGTTGGCGATTCCTCCTTGAATGCCCCCAGAACGATTGGTTACAGTACGAATTTCACCATGCTCATCAATATAAAATTCATCGTTATGCTCAAAACCTGTGAGTAGTGTCCCCGCAAAACCTGAACCAATTTCAAAACCCTTGCTAGCAGGAAGAGACATCACACCTTTAGCAATATCTGCTTCTAATTTATCGAAAACTGGCTCGCCCAAACCTTTTGGTACATTTCGCGCCACACATTCAACTACACCGCCTACAGAATCCCCCTGTCTACCAATTTGTTCAATCAATTCAATCATCCGTTGTGCACATTCAGCATCAGGACAACGGGCAATGTTGCTTTCTACTTGCTCTAAGGTAACGTTGTTAGGATCAATAATTCCCTCTAAATCCTTGATGCGCTTGACGTAACCAATCACTTCGACATTGGCCACTTGATGGAGAATTTTTTTGGCGATCGCACCAGCTGCAACTCGTCCAATTGTCTCTCGTGCAGACGATCTACCTCCACCTTGCCAGTTGCGAATGCCATATTTTGCATCATAAGTTGCATCTGCATGGGAAGGGCGATACTTTTGTTGCATCTCATCATAATCCTGAGAGCGAGTATCTTTGTTCCTTACCAGGATTGAGATTGGCGTTCCTAGTGTTTTCCCCTCAAACACCCCAGATAAAATCTCGCAGGTGTCTGCTTCCTTACGAGGGGTTGTAATTTTACTTTGTCCTGGACGCCTTCTGTCTAACTCCACCTGGATCTCCTCTGCCGAGATTTCCAGTCGCGGAGGACAACCATCAATCACAACACCCACACCACCGCCGTGAGACTCACCAAAGGTGGTGACGCGAAACAGATGACCAAACGTGTTACCCATGATACTGATAAGATCGCATCCTAATTTATTCTACTGGAAGTCTTAGCGGTAACGCCAAGAGAAAGCGTTCCCCGGAAACGGGGAACGCTTTCATTCACTATTCTCAAAAAGACGCTATGTCTCTCGGCTCCGGATTAGAATTAACCGTTGATAGCAGGAGCAGAGAGAGCAACAGGAGCTGCTTCACCTGCAGCCAAGTCGAGAGGGAAGTTGTGAGCATTGCGCTCGTGCATGACTTCCATACCC
>JAJPJF010000472.1 GCA_021324415.1 Nostocales cyanobacterium Centralia_MAG_434 | reverse complement strand
GTTAGGGGTCTTACACGTAACAATCATGGGGCAGGCTTCATTAAAACTAATTAGTCGGAACACTCAACACATCAACCAAACAAGCCTGCCCCATGAGTGTCGGAGACAATGCAACGTCTGAACACGAATGGGTTAACTGAGGAAGGCTGCTCTTTTTCTTGCTGTAAATTCGATACCAACTGATCAACTATAGAAGGCGTGGGAGCCGATATCAAGGGAAAGGGTTTGGAAGATTGCCTAAAGAAAAAGGACAGCCTTTTTGGTTGATATGTTGGTGTTCGAACTAATTAGTTTGGTATTAAGGCTGTCCAATTTCAGTGGAGTCGGCTCAGAGAGCTTCATTAAAACTAATCAATCAGAACACCAAACAAACCAACATTCCAAGCCTGCCTTTTCCTTAGGGCAAAATTCCAAAGCCTTTTTCTCGGCATCGGCTCCCGAGAGAGATCAACCAACAAAGGCGCTTTCATTTTATTTTTTGGATCTCCCAGTTGATCAGTCCGTGTTCCAACTAATTAGTTTGATATTCAGGTTCCCTTTGACTCTAGACAAAATGCGTTATGTATCGAAGGTTTGTTCAATTTATGAGGAGCGTGAATGCTTATACTTTTATTGCTATTAGTTACGAGTTGGGCAAACTCTAAGAAATGGTATTAGTCTGAAAACAACAAAAATATATTCAAGGCGCATGAAAAGTGACAGCTGTAACCATTGCTTTCTTTAACCAATCGGGAGGTGTGGCTAAAACCACTCTAACAATGAATGTTGGGTATCATCTTGCAGAACGAGGTAGGAAAGTTTTACTTGTTGACCTTGATCCACAAAGTTCCCTGACAACTTTTATGGGTTTTGAACCTGTTGAACTCGATAAGACTATGTACCATACTCTTGTGCAACAGGAAGAAATAACAATTTTCCGTGACATTTTTGGCATGGATCTAGCTCCCTCCAATATCATTCTCAGCAAAGCTGAAATGGAGCTAGCAGGAGCTATCATGCGTGAACTTCGCTTAAAGCAGGCGTTGGAGAATATACGAAATAATTATGATTTTATTTTGATTGATTGTCCTCCAAGCCTCGGAATTTTGAGTATTATGAGCCTGGTGGCGGCAACGCATGTCTTAATTCCTATTCAAACAGAATTTAAAGCTCTCAAAGGAACACAACTATTATTGAATACTATCCTGGAAGTTTTAAACCTAGCAAACCGAAAATTAAAAATTGCTGGTATTGTACCTACCATGTACGATGGACGAACATCCCAAGGAGAACAAAGCTTAAAAGCAATTAATGAGCAGTTGTCAAAAATTGGGACTGTCCTTCCGGCTATTCCGAGAGCAACTGATTTTGCTAATGCTTCTCAAAGTCGAAAACCTTTATCGCTTTATAACCCCAAACATCCTGCAATAGAATTGCTACAGAAAATCGCTAAAATAGTGGATACCCTTTCATAACAGTGAAAAAGAAAACGTCGTCGGAGTTTCAATTTGGCAGTGTCCTGAATGCTTTTGTCAGCCAAACGGAAAATAAGGCTGAAGATAGTAGTTTATTGCCGTTGACCAGTATAGTAGTGCCCAAAAGTCAGCCACGGCGGTACTTCGACCTACAAAAATTGGAAAGACTTAAAACGTCGATCAAACAGTATGGCATTCTGGAGCCTTTAATTGTTCGTCCTGTAGAGGGCAATGTTTATGAGCTTGTTGCAGGTGAAAGACGCTTGAGAGCGGCAACAGAACTGAAGTTGCAAGAAGTACCAGTTGTTATTCGAGAATTGAATGATAAGGAAGCGATTCAGGTGGCCCTGATTGAAAACCTGCAACGGGAAGACCTTAATCCTGTGGAGGAAACGCGAGGTATACTGAATCTCTTATCTGTTGAACTGGGAGTGTCGTCTGAGCAGGTAAAATCTTTGTTAACGCAGATGAAGCATGCATCTGATAAACCTGGGCATAACGTTATGCCCACAGAGGCAAATGTAGTGGAGCAGGTACTGGCTTTGTTAGGGAGAATGACCTGGGAGTCTTATGTAAAAAATAGACTACCTTTACTAAATCTTCCTGAAGAGCTTTTGCGAGCGTTAGAAGAAGGCTTGCTGGAATACACAAAAGCCAAGGCGATTGCTGGGCTTAAAGATGAAAAACACCAGAAGTCTCTCCTGAAACAGGCTGTTGAGCAGAATTTGTCCTTGAGTCAAATCAAAGAAAGAATAAGTGAACTGAAATCTACTCAGGTGAAACGAAAGGGTAGTGGCACTGATAAAAGTGCCTTATACCCTCAACGGCTAAAAGATATTTATATAAAAGCAAAAAAAGTTAAATCCTGGGATGATCCAGACAAGCAGAAAGAATTTGAGGAATTGCTGGAAAGAATCGAAAAGCTACTCTAGCAGTGTTCATGGTATTGCTCCCTTTCTCCTGATCATTTATATATAAACCAAGGGAGGAGTGGCGGTAACAGGTAAATATTTATGCTTTTCAGTCAATGATATGACAATTTTTAAAGATTCAATCAACAGTAACGGTTCGACCTTTTTTACCATCCGTGGTAAGGACTAGACATTATGGTCAAGCATGGTATTTCACTTGTAGAAGCTGCAAGACGTTTGGGCGTGAGTCAAAGTCAGCTATATCTGGCTTTGCAAAAAGGACAAATCGCTACTTTTAGAACAGACGGACGAAGTGTCATCTCCTCTGGAGCATTAAGGGATTACCAAACCAGGAACCGTCCTCAAAGTACTTACAGGCTCTGAGTCTACTCCTATAGACACAGGAGGATATACACTAAATATTGATCAGCGCATTGACACTCCCACAGTTGGAAACCGTAGAAGTGTCAGAGCGCTTTATATTCAGGGTCCTTATCATAGCTGACCCCGTTTGAATAAAGAAATTTAATCTTTTATTTAGATTCTTGTCTAAATTCCAATATTTCTTAATATTTAAGATTTTCTTGAGATTTTCATATATTTCTCTCATCTACCAGATCTCTATGTAATGGCGATTGTATGCTTGCACTGAGAGCAAGCCCAATCGCTCGAAACCGTTTCACCCTTTGGTATAGGATTTACGTCAGGATACCTCAATTTCATAGGTCAAATTAATGCAATTTTCTCGTCAATTGCATTGATGAGTGCATTAAATGTACCCAGATAAAATATTAAAATAAGAGCCCCTATAATTTCTAATTTTTCACTTGTGAATTTAGTTTGTGCTAGGATAATTGTTGCATTATCTTCATATGCTGATAATAAATTTTCAATTGTATCGTCTAGATAGATAGGTAATGAGTAGTTTAAATGCTGCATTAGAACATTACTAAGTGAACCCATTACCCCATTAATTATAATATTACCAACTTCGCTTAAAGTGCCTATTTTCAATTCATCTAGCTCGGCTGAATCTAGTTGTTCACCTGTAAGTACTGCAAACAATGTTGATGCACTATTTGTTGGAAAAATTAACCCGGCACTACCAGAAAAAGAACCTGTAAAACTTAATTTGACAGATGCCAAACATTCCTGATGATATTGTGATACTAATTCTTGATAAGCTTCGACATCTGTTAACACTTTCACAATTGGAATAGAAAGATGAATGTAAGAGTCTACCATCTCATTCAGTAGATTGGCTGCTTGAGCAACTCCAATATTAATTAACTCTTGTAGGGCATCTAGTTGTTCTGCTGTTGCTTCCATTATTTATCATCAAAGTCCTTGAGTACGATAGTAGTGCTTTACAACTGTACATTGAAGAAGGCAGGGGATCTCTTTGGCTTAGTTGGCACTTATGTTTCGTATGGCGACTCTGTCCCCAAGCGCTGCTGTTGGGCGAGCACTCTCTCCCCGACAATAGGGAATTATCTTGCACTCGTCTACTGAATTGTGTCCGGGTAGCCCCGGACAATTCTTTAGGCATCCACTTACAACCTACCACTGATTGAAGAAGGCAAGCGTATGCGTCACTTTGATGATTGTAAAGTTATGTGCTTGCCAGATGATTGACTCTCATCTGACCTATCTTCTCAAAACAAAGCCAAATATGGAAGATCAAACAAAAGCTCTGCGAACTCTTGCCGCTAAACGTTGGCGGATACCGCTGATGCTGAGTGGAGCGATGATGTTTATCTACGTTGGATTTATTTTGTTGATCGCGCTTAACCCTCTTTTATCACTATAGAGGTACAAGTATCATTGAAACAGAAAACCGGGTTAAGCTTAAAAGTCTTATTGCATAAAGATTTTATTGAGGGTTGCCGTAGTTCATTGTTGAAATTGCCAAGTTACCTCTTAACGAAAAATCAAGGGTTTCAGCGCCTGAGTACTTTTCATAGTATTCATGTAACACGGCTTAACCCGGTTTTCTGTTTCAATGATACTTGTACCTCGATTAAAGGATAGCCTCTTGGCAAATTGGAAAAATAATTCGACTAAATAATAGGTAAATTAGTAAATGTTATGCTAAGCTAGCAATAGGAATCAAAAAAAGAATGCAAAAAGACTTCAAAGCGAATACTAGAGTTAGCTTGATAAGATCCTTTTGCTGTGTTAAATCCACTTCAACGTCGTCGCCCTTTTTTAGGGACGATAAGAATTAACCTGGTAAACAGGATAAAAACTCTAGTGTAAAATTGAAGTTCATTGTTATAGCTTGTCTAGATCATATTCAGTAAGAGTTGGATAGTCTAGCTAGTCTAACTGCCATAGCCAATTACCATAATAAGGCTGAGGGGAAGAAAGTCTTAATACGGCGTGGCAACCCAAAAAAGATGGCAATGGTTACTGAACTTAGTGTAAGCGAGTTCCAGTGGTTGATCAATTTGGGAATGAAAACTTCAAGCAGAATACACACTGTTCTACAGAATTTAGGGATTTAAATATATTGTCAAAAGCCACCAATTCATTGACCAGCCATAGTGTTAGAGGTTGGCGATGCAGAGATGTATCAATTTAATTGAGGATTTCTTTCCCTGTTTTAATAACGAGCCAATTAGGTGATTTTTAAGGAAGATCTGGAAGTAATTACTCAGTATTTTGGGATATTCAGTTCTAAGGGAGATCCAAAAAATAAAATGAAAGCGCCTTTGTTGGTTAATCTCTCTCGGGAGCCGATGCCTTGAAATTGGGCAGCCTTCTATGGTTGATCAGTTGGTATCGAATTTGCCGCAACAAAAAGGGGAACCTTCTTTAATTGATCAGTCGGTGTTCAAACTAGTTGGTTTTGTATTAAGGTTCCCCTTTTTGTCAGGATCAGG
>JAJPJF010000120.1 GCA_021324415.1 Nostocales cyanobacterium Centralia_MAG_434 | reverse complement strand
TGGTAGTAACTGTGAATAAGTTGTAGAAATGTTTGATGGTGGCGAGAGACATTAGTCTCAATCATTTTGGCACTAGTTCCTTATTTTTCAACTCAAGTCATGAGTCATTAGTCACCAATTTAGGACTAATGACAAAGCACAAATAACAAAATCTAAATCTTCAAATCAACGCTATACTCACAAATGCACAGTAGATGCGGGATCAGCGGCATAAGCAGCATTAATATCACGGCTAGTCGCCCAGTCACGCAGCGCTAAAACTGTGAATCCTACCAATACACCCAACATTGCAGCCCCCACAGCTTGATGGGAAACAGTGAGTGGCTCTACTTGAAGATGTAAGCGGAAAGTGGCTACTCCCAACAGAATTTGTAAAATTAACAACCCACCAGCCATATTTGCCAACTGTCGTAAAGCTGGATGTAGGGCTGGTGTGCGCCAAGAAACAATAACGACTGCCAAGATTGCCACTGTTGGTGGAACAACGCCACCAATATGACTGTACATAACACTACAAAGTTCGGATGCACCGAAGCATTGGTGTAGTGCCCAGCGAGACCCTACTAAAGCACCTAGTATACTTTGTAGATAAACCAAAACAGATGCCGTTAAACCTAGCCAAGGCAATTTACCAACTGTTCCGGTTCCTTGATAGGGAGTGAGCGCTGTGCCGATAACCAGTAGGGTTATGAAAAATAACAATGCCGTTCCCAGGTGAGCGGTAACAATATCAAACCGCAAAAGTTCGGTGACGGTCAACCCACCCAAAACGCCTTGAAAGACAATTAAAAACAGAGCAAATGTTGATCCCCAAGGAAGCCACTTGGGTAAGACGCGACGATGCCACCAGGACAATACAATGAGTGCGATCGCACTTACACCAATTAATGCGGCATCGAATCGGTGAAACCATTCTAGGAAAACCTGAAAATTCATTTGCTTGGTTGGCAACAGTTTGCCATAGCACAAAGGCCAATCTGGGCAAGCAAGACCAGCATTCATCACACGGGTGGCACTGCCTATTGCCATCAAAATTAAGGTGGCTACACACATTCTCCACACCAAGCGACGAATTTGTTCCTTTGGCTTGTGCTGTGTTGCTGCCTCTACATTTTGTTGTTCTAAGACAAATTCGCTCATGAACGATACCTTTTGCACGCTCTTTGTGAGCTACGAAATTTCCAAAATTTGAACGCAAAAAGCAAGAGTACTACTGAGGTGAGCACTACTTCTCACTTGATTGCCGTTCAGTACCGACCCATTTCCACCCTAGCGTAAAAACCAGGGTTTCGAACTGGCTCTTACTATACTGTGGCTCACTCCATGCACTATGGGGCTGAAGCTTTAGGGATTTTTTAAGTTGTGGGAGTGGGGAGGGGAGAGTTAGGAGTTAGGAATGGGGCATGGGGCATGGCATGGGGAATGGGGCATGGCATGGGGCATAGTATAAGATCTTTCCCTTGTCCCCTCTGCTTTCCTACTTCCTACTCCCCAAGTTTTTTGTATCAAAAATGAGAGATTCACCCGAAAAATTAATAAAAATTTCATGGCTTTATGGCACATGTCTTTTAGGCTGGACTAGTGTAGTAATGAATGAGCAGATCTGTCCAACCTAGTAAAGTCGTTAACTCTAAAAACCCGTGAAAATCCCAAATTCAATCTGGACCTTACTAATTGGCATCCTGCTGACTCTAGTCAGCCTTTGGTACGGTCAAAATCATGGTCTTTTGCCAACAGCAGCCTCTGATGAAGCCTCCTTGGTGGACGGTTTGTTTAATGCGATGATGACTGTCTCCACAGGTATATTTTTCATCGTCGAAGGTGTTCTCCTTTTTTCTGCCTTTCGATACCGTCGGCGTGCAGATGACAATGCAGACGGTCAGCCAGTGCATGGCAACGTACCGCTAGAAATTCTCTGGACAGCGATCCCGGCTATTATCGTTATCGGTATTTCTATCTACAGTTTTGAAGTGTACAACGAAATGGGTGGCTTTGATCCCCATGCCATTCATGAAACTCCAGTCACACCACAAGCAATGAACATGCCTGGGGCAGCGATCGCTGCGACTCTGAGTGATACACCTCCGAGTACAGGACCCAACTTGAATCAGGAAAAATCTGAGCAGGCATTGCAAGATCCAGCTACAGCAGAAGTTCGCAATACTGAAATCCCTCAAAAGAAGGATGCTCCAGGCGTAGGTATTGTATCTCCTACTATTGGAGCAAGTGAAGAAAATAAAGGTAAAGCGCCGAGTTTAGTGGTCAATGTTACAGGCTTACAATACGCTTGGATATTTACTTACCCTGACACTGGTGTCACTTCTGGTGAACTACACGTTCCCATTGGACGTGAAGTAGAAATGAATATGACAGCGAACGATGTCATCCATGCTTTTTGGGTGCCTGAGTTTCGCTTGAAGCAGGACGTTATTCCTGGTCGGCAAACTGAGGTTCGCTTTACACCTTCAAAAGCAGGTGAATATAATCTCATTTGTGCAGAATTGTGTGGCCCTTACCACGGTGCAATGAGAACACAAGTTGTTGTAGAGACACAAGAAGCATTTGACAAGTGGATCAAAGAACAGCAAGAAGTTGCTAGCACAGAAGATTTAAAACAAGCAGTTGCTATTAAGCCAGACGTACTATCTCCATCTGAATTTCTTGCTCCTTATATGAGCCAGATGGGAATTCATCCAGAAATGCTACATCAAATTCACAAATAGTCATTGTGAGCCAGTTCTTTGGACGGGTTTCCCGGCGTGTAGCAACTGGCGTTCATTGGTCACTGGTCATTGGTCATTGGTCATGAGTGAATTTACAAAAGGCAAATGACACAAGACAAATGACAAAGCAAAGGACAAATGACACAAGACAAATGACAAGGGACTTTTATGACACAAGCACAGCTACAAGAAAAAGCCAATATCCCGGCTCAGATTGAGGAGCCAGGGATCAGAAATTGGCGAGACTACTTTAGCTTCAACACTGATCACAAAGTGATTGGGATTCAATACCTAGTCACGACGTTTATTTTCTACTGTATTGGTGGCGTGATGGCTGACTTAGTTCGCACAGAACTGCGAACTCCAGAATCGGATTTTGTCAGTCCAGAACTGTACAACAGTTTGTTTACTCTGCACGCCACCATCATGATTTTCTTGTGGATAGTGCCAGCAGGCGCGGGGTTTGCTAACTTTCTGCTTCCCCTGATGATTGGGGCAAAGGATATGGCGTTTCCTCGTCTAAATGCTGTTGCCTTTTGGATCATTCCACCTGCAGGGTTGATGCTAATTAGCAGTTTATTGGTCGGCGATGCACCAGATGCAGGTTGGACTTCCTACCCTCCTCTAAGCTTGGTCACAGGTCAAGTGGGTGAGGGAATTTGGATTATGAGTGTTCTCCTGTTGGGGACATCTTCGATCTTGGGGGCAATCAATTTCCTTGTTACTCTGATTAAGATGCGTACCCCTGGGATGGGATACCATCAAATGCCTTTGTTCTGTTGGGCAATGTTGGCTACCTCGGCTCTAGTTCTAGTTTCTACACCAGTACTAGCAGCTGGTCTAATTCTGCTGGCATTCGACTTGATTGCCGGAACAACATTTTTCAACCCGACTGGTGGTGGTGATCCAATCGTTTACCAGCACATGTTCTGGTTCTACTCTCACCCAGCGGTTTACATTATGATTTTGCCCTTCTTTGGGGTAATTTCAGAAGTGATCCCCGTTCATTCCCGTAAGCCAATTTTTGGATATAAGGCGATCGCCTACTCAAGTTTGGCAATTAGCTTTTTGGGATTGATAGTTTGGGCACACCACATGTTTACTAGTGGTGTACCTGGTTGGTTACGGATGTTCTTCATGATCACAACAATGATCATCGCCGTACCAACAGGAATAAAAATATTCAGCTGGCTGGCAACAATGTGGGGAGGTAAGCTTCGCCTTAACACCGCCATGCTGTTTGCGATGAGCTTCGTTGGGATTTTTGTCATAGGTGGTATTAGTGGCGTAATGTTAGCGGCAGTTCCGTTTGATATTCACGTTCACGACACCTATTTTGTGGTGGCACACCTACACTATGTCTTGTTTGGTGGTAGTGTTCTCGGCATTTTTGCGGCAATATACCACTGGTTCCCAAAAATGACAGGACGAAAGCTCAACGAATTTTGGGGTCAGGTTCACTGTGCTTTAACAGTTATTGGTCTAAATATGACCTTCTTACCCATGCACAAACTAGGAATGATGGGTATGAACCGCCGTATTGCACAATATGATCCAAAATTTACATTTTTGAACGAGATCTGTACTTACGGTGCTTATATACTCGCCGTTTCAACACTCCCCTTCATTATCAATGCGATATGGAGCTGGATGTATGGACCAAAAGCAGGTAACAATCCTTGGCAAGCACTCACCTTAGAGTGGATGACAACTTCTCCACCTGCGATCGAAAATTTTGACAAACCACCAGTACTCGCTACTGGACCCTATGACTATGGTTTGGAAAGAACTCACGAAGGTGTACCCCTGTCTGATGCCGATCCAGTTTTATCTGCCGCTACGAACTCTGTATTACGTGCCGAACCTGACGAACCATATCCATCTATCGTTGCAGAGAAAGAACGGTGATGAAAGTTAGGAGGGAGTAGGGGAGCCAGCGCCGTGGCTCCTCCCCACTCCTAACTCCTCCTTGTCCCCTAAATACTTAAAGATTCATGCAAAGTCAAACAATTGACCCAGCTAAAACTGCCCTTAATCATCATCACACTGCCGCTGTTGCAGATGCTCATCACCAAGAGCATCCAGATCATCGGATTTTTGGACTGATCATGTTCCTCATTGCTGAGGGAATGATTTTTATGGGTTTGTTCGGAGCCTACTTGGCTTTCCGTTCCACATTACCTGCTTGGCCTCCGGAAGGAACTCCTGAATTGGAATTGTTGCTACCTGGAGTTAACACCGCTAATCTGATTGCGAGTAGTTTTGTCATTCACAATGCTGATACCGCTATTAAAAAGAACAATGTGCGGGGTATGCAGTTATGGTTTGCAATTACTGCTGTCATGGGTGTTATTTTCTTGGCAGGGCAAGTCTATGAATATACCCATTTAGAATTTGGTCTTACGACCAACTTATTTGCTAGTGCGTTTTATGTCTTGACAGGCTTTCACGGTCTACACGTGACTATTGGTGTTCTCGCAATTCTTGCTGTGTTGTGGCGATCGCGCGTGAAAGGCCATTACAGCAGCGAACATCACTTTGGCATTGAAGCAGCAGAAATTTACTGGCATTTCGTTGATGTGATTTGGATTATCCTCTTCGGCTTGTTGTATCTGCTTTAAATCTAGTACCTTTCGCTGATCCCACCCCCTTCTGGAGGTGGGATTTTGCTTAAGTTTTATTCCTAGAGCAAAACTATGAGCAGCAGTGATATGATATCAATTCAAAATATGCCTTTCGGGCAAGGCTTTATACCATTTCACTAAATTCTTGATACAAATCCATCCCCTTGTCCTCCTTGTCCTCCTTGTCTCCCTAGTTGCCAAGCCTATCAAGTTTATGGTGAATTGGTATTA
>JAJPJF010000053.1 GCA_021324415.1 Nostocales cyanobacterium Centralia_MAG_434 | reverse complement strand
TCCCCCTTTTCCCCCTTGTCCCCCTTTTCTCCTCTGCTCCTCTGCCCCATCATACCCTACGATCTAATCTTCATCGAGAGAACGGGGCTTTTTGCCATCAAGTAGGGAACTCACAGTCATATCACCCATGACATTGATAACGGTACGGCTACGATCTAGAAACCAGTCTACAGTTAACAATAGGGCAATGTACTGTGTGGGTAAGCCAACAGACGTAAACACAAGCGTCATTGTCACTAATCCCGCCTCTGGAATACCAGCGGCACCTACCGACGCAAAAATCGATGTGAGGATGACAACAAATTGCTGTCCTAAAGTCAGGTGTAGTCCCAAGACTTGAGAAATAAACAATGCAGACATTGCTTCATAAAGAGCAGTACCATCATTGTTAAAATTAGTACCTACCAAAGCGCCTAAAGACGCAGAAGATTCTCTTAAACCGATTTTGTCCTGCAAAATTTGAAATGTTACAGGCATTGTTGCTGTCGAGGAGTCGGTTGAGAAAGCTGTCAAAAAGGCATCTGAACCACCGCGCAGGAAGTTGATCGGTTTCACCCAAGAACCGAACCTTACTCTGATGAGATAGTAACAAGCTTGTAGTACGAGTCCTAGCAGCACTGCGATCACAAATGCACCTAAAGCCTTAAATGGCTCAAAACCTGTTTCAGCAACAGTTTTAGAGACAATGCCAAAGACTGCTAATGGAACAAAGGCAATCACCCAATTGAGAATACGGATCACTGCTTCAAATAAAGTTCCAATCACTTCTTCAATTGGCTGGTACCCAGTTTTGCCTTGAGCAATTTGCTCTGATTTTATAGCACGAAGGACGATGCCAAAACTCAGTGCAACGACAATAAGTTGAAGGACATCATTATTGACAAGTGGTTGGAGGATAGCATCTGGTACAGCATCTTTGATGAGTCCCCAAGGATCAAGATTTTTACGAGCTATGCTTGCACTTCCTGGAACTTCAAAATGCCTCCAAGTACCAGGACGCAGAGTGTTAGCAACGAAAAGTCCAATCAGGATAGCGACCGTTGTGTTAGTAAAAAGCAGTACCGCCAAACGCCGTCCCACCTTGCCAGGAATGTGGGTTGTCATTAGGGTATGTAGCACTGCAACAAAAATCAAGGGTGTAGCCAAGGCTCGAAGTGCTTTCAGTACCAGTTCTGAAGGAACAGCCAGATTCTCAATGAAGGCTTTATTTGTTGGGTTAGGGTGCCCTGCACCTAGTGCAATCCCCAAAGCTACCGCGAGAATCAGTGCAATGACAATTTGTAATGCGAGTGGAATACGCCGCCACAGGGGACGATTTGTGTTCTCTGTTTTGGTTTCGTTCATTACTAAGTGCAGGTAGATTATTCAGTTATCAGTTATCAGTTTTACAAAGGGGTTCAAGTTCACCATAAAGATGATGATAACTGTTTACTGTTTACTGTTCACTGATTTAACAACACTTCGATCAGTTAAAATTTCGGAGAAGGTGAGCACGATTGAAAGCAAATTGCGTTAATGTGGAAGACGTTTCTGTTTTTGGCTCCTGGTTGAAACATATATGTCCTTCGTACCCCTACACATTCACAGTGACTACAGTCTGCTCGATGGAGCAAGTCAACTGCCAGAGTTGGTAGAGCAAGCGATCGCCTTAGGTATGAAAGCGATCGCCCTAACCGATCACGGTGTTATGTATGGTGCGATCGAACTCATCAAGATTTGTCGTAGTAAAAATATTAAACCAATTATCGGCAACGAGATGTATGTCATTAACGGCGATATTACAAAACAAGAGCGTCGTCCTCGATATCATCAAGTTGTTTTAGCTAAAAATACAAAAGGTTATAAAAATTTAGTTAAATTAACAACTGATTCTCATCTCAAAGGGGTGCAGGGGAAAGGAATATTTTCTCGTCCCTGTGTCAATAAAGAGTATCTCAAAAAATACCATGAGGGTTTGATTGTCACAAGTGCCTGTTTAGGAGGAGAGGTTCCTCAGGCAATTCTTAGTAATAAACCAGAAGCTGCTCGTAAAGTTGCTCGATGGTACAAAGAAGTTTTTGGTGATGATTATTATTTAGAAATTCAAGACCATGGCTCCCAAGAAGACCGGATCGTCAATGTAGAGATTGTTAAGATTGCACAGGAGTTAGATATTAAAATTGTCGCTACAAACGATTCCCACTTTATTTCTTGTTACGACGTTGAAGCACACGACGCTTTACTCTGTATTCAGACTGGCAAGCTGATTGCTGAAGATAATCGCATGCGTTACAGCGGTACTGAGTATTTAAAATCCGCTGAACAGATGAAGCAGCTCTTTCGCGACCATTTGCCAGATGATGTCATTGAAGAAGCTATTGCAAATACTGTAGAAGTGGCGGATAAAGTTGAGCCTTACCAGATTATGGGTGAGCCTCGTATTCCTAATTACCCCATTCCCTCTGGTCACACTCCTGATACTTACGTGGAGGAAGTTGCTTGGCAAGGACTCTTAGAACGTTTGCATCGCAAATCGAGAAGTGAAGTTGACCAGGTCTACAAAGACAGGCTGGAATATGAACTAAAGATGCTTCAGCAAATGGGTTTTTCCACATATTTTTTAGTTGTGTGGGACTACATTAAATTTGCTAGAGATAATAATATTCCTGTGGGACCAGGAAGAGGCTCTGCAGCTGGGTCATTAGTAGCCTATGCTATGTGTATTACTAATATTGATCCAGTACACCATGGCCTACTTTTTGAAAGATTTTTGAATCCTGAGCGGAAATCAATGCCTGATATTGATACAGATTTCTGTATTGAAAAGCGAGATCAAGTCATTGATTACGTAACTAAAAAATATGGAAAAGAACGAGTTGCTCAAATTATCACCTTTAACCGCTTAACTTCTAAAGCAGTTTTAAAAGATGTCGCCAGAGTGTTAAATATTCCCTACGGTGAAGCAGACAAAATGGCGAAGTTAATTCCTGTCTCACGTGGTAAACCGACTAAACTATCGGTCATGATTTCTGACACAACACCAGAACCGGAGTTTAAGGAAAAGTACGACAATGATCCTAGAGTTCGCCATTGGGTTGATATGGCAATTCGGATTGAGGGAACTAACAAAACTTTTGGAGTTCATGCGGCTGGTGTGGTTATTTCTGCTGACCCATTGGATGAAATTGTCCCGCTACAAAGAAACAATGATGGTTCGGTGATCACCCAGTATTTTATGGAAGATCTCGAAGCACTGGGTCTATTGAAAATGGACTTCCTGGGTTTAAGAAATCTAACAATGATTCAAAAAACTATTGATTTGATTCAGGAACACCGAGGATTTAAAATTGACCCTTACGAAATAACTAATCAAGAAAGAAAAGCTCAGAGGATATTAGCTAAAGGTGAGTTTACCACTCTGCCAAAAGACGTGAAAAAGACTTATGAGCTTTTGGAAGCAGGTGAATTAGAAGGCATATTTCAATTGGAATCTTCTGGAATGCGCCAGATAGTACGTGACTTAAAACCTTCTAATATAGAGGATATTTCCTCAATTTTGGCTCTTTATCGACCTGGACCATTAGACGCAGGACTCATTCCTAAATTTATTAACCGAAAACATGGTCGAGAGAAGATCGATTATCAGCACTCTATATTAGAACCTGTACTAGATGAAACCTATGGAATTATGGTGTATCAAGAGCAAATCATGAAAATTGCTCAAGATATGGCAGGTTATTCTTTAGGACAAGCTGATTTGCTTCGCCGTGCTATGGGTAAAAAGAAAGTTGCCGAAATGCAAAAGCAGCGGGAAAAGTTCGTTGATGGTGCGGCAAAAAATGGTGTAAAGAAGCAAATAGCTGAAGATTTATTTGAGCAAATGCTGAAGTTCGCAGAATATTGCTTAAGTTATGATACTGAAGTCTTAACGGTAGAGTATGGCTTTGTAAAGATTGGCGAGATTGTGGAAAAAGGTATTGAGTGTAGTGTCTATACAGTCGATAAACATGGCAATATTTACACCCAACCTGTTGCACAATGTCACAATCGTGGTCAACAGGAAGTCTTTGAGTACGTTTTAGAAGATGGTTCGGTGATTCAGGCAACAAAAGATCATAAATTTATGACAACAGACGGACAAATGTTACCTATCGATGAAATATTTGAAAGGGGATTAGATTTAAAACAAGTTAAGGGATTACCAGAATAAAGTTTTTTAACGCTAGGAATCACATATTAAGCTATAAGTGTTTGGCATTTTGTGTAGGCTTTAGTTTTAAACTAGGAGCAGATTGTGGGGTGTGGAAAATTGCACTACGAATTAGGCTAGCTACCAGATAGCTTGACACAAAGCATAGCAAAGAAGTTATCAGAATCAGTCTACTACGAGAAAAAACTTTATTTGTTCGATTTGTTTTGATACTTTTTTTTCTGGTGTTTTTTTGCGATTGGTGAGTTGAGATTTTTTCTGGCTGTTGTGGTGATTCAAACAAATTAATTGAAAGTTGTATGCTCCCTTGAGGCTCTACAATATTGTGATCAGTTATGATTTCATGAGAGCTTGATAGTTGTCTTTCACTATAATTATCAGAAAAACTTGATTGTCTTTGCTCTACTCGGGAAAGTGCTTTAGTGATTTGCTGTGACTCTTGGTCTGTCAATGTAGAATATAAAGTCAGTACCTGAGGTTGAATTTTTAGCAAACAATCGTCTTCTAGAGAGCAAATAGCATTCACAATACTTTTACGTGCAAACAAAAGCTTTTCTTGTAAGAAAATTTCTTGCACATAATGAAATGCTTCATTAGTCTTAGCTGTTTTTGTCGCTGCATGACATTGCATTTCAATAACAATAAGTGCGATCGCCAGGAGCAAAGCTTCAGCTCTTAGAGGATTTGTATTTTGCAAGTTTTCATACCAGAAATTCAAAGTATGGAGAACTTCTTGCGGTTCTGCAAAGTTTAGATCTTCTCCCAAAGCCAATCGAGCACCTATTATTTGTGCTGTAGGATACTCCTCACTCATCAACCACTGAAACATTGCGTCTTCCATTGAAGTTGAAGGACGTTCCAAGCTAATCCAAATTGGCAGTTCATTTTCATAAACTGGTAAGTTTCCACCGTTATTCTCTAGTTGTTTTCTCTGTTCACGGTAGACTTTACTCAGAGTTTTTATAATTTCATGACGTTCTTCCTGTGTGAATGAACCAATTAAATTCTTCAAATTAGATTCGATTTGCTGAAAATTTTTGCTTGTTTGAGAGCAAATTTCTTTAACGACAGTATCGCGAGCAAAATAATGATTTTCTTCTAAAAAGAAGATTTTTAGCTTTTGGCAAATATCATTGACTCGGAAATTATCATTTTTATAATGACCCAAAATTTTTATGTACGTCAGTGCCACAGTTTCTAGTAAAGCTGCGCGTGGTACATCATGACTCACAATGTCAGTTGTTGTGTCTTTACACTCTTGCAACCATAAATTTAGAATATTCAAAACTTCTTGAGTATTTTTGGGATAAGCAAGAGCCAAACTCTCACTAATCCATCGAATTAAGTCAATATGCCGCGTCATATCATGTAATAGATCCCGCAGCTGAACTAGATGCATGGGAACGACCATCCGCAAAGTCCACAACCCAAAGCGATTACGAACCAAACGATTTGGATATTCAGCTAATTGCTTGAGAATGTCGCACAATTGCTTAGATAGACGAAGATTACCCAAGCGTCCTTGCGGTGCATCATACTGTGCTGCATAACCTACTGTGAGAGCTATCGTGTTCATGATATAGTCTTGAGACTTCCCACCTTTTTTCTCAGCGTATACTTTCAAGTATTTGAGTATGTCAAACAGTTCTTTATAATGACCATATTCGCACCATCGGGCCATTGCACGCGCTGCAACTGTATGCACACTAGCATTGCTATGTAATGCTAGATTTAGCAGACTCTCTTGAACTTCTCTGCTGTCAATTAGACCGATATAACTGATTGCTTCACTAATGACTTCACGCAGCTGCTCACGTCTTAATTTGGTACCGTAGAGATGATGTCCCACCGATACACTATTTAGTCTTTGCTCAAAAGATTTTTGACTCACGGACTGGGTAACAAGTTCTACCATGACGGGAAGAGCTGTTTGAATTCGCACTCGGTAGCTATCCCATGCCACTTCAAACAACATTTTGCGTTGTTGAGGTAACCAACTTTCATATTTTTTTGTTTTCTCAGTTGGTACTTCAATTAAGCGAAAGAAGTTGTGGAGATTATGTAAATCACAGTGATCTAAAGCTTGTAGTGATGGGTCACGCCGATACCATTCATTTTCAACAAGTTTTGCTATCCCAATGACACACTGGTCATCAAAGAGACCATTAAAGAAGTTTAGACCTAGTGCTAGTAGCTGTTCACGAGGTTGAAGAATATTGTGAAACCATTGGTTCAGTAAGTTTTTATCATTTTGAGTTAGGTCTATCAACTCATGAAGCGTCTGTTGATGTAATGGTTTGTTGTCAACACTGAGTAACTCTACAAAGCATGCAATACGTTCAGGTGTTTTTAAGCGTTTAGCAACTTCTTGGAGAGTTAAATCGCCGATTTGTAAATTAGAATCAAGATTCCCGCTTTCAAATTGTGGTGGTAGAGATTTCTTCGACTCCTTAAGTTTGTCAGTCAGCACTCTGACCAAATCATCAGATTTGTAAAGATCATCAGCTGATAAGTTTTGCCAAAACTTCCTTTCACCATCATATAGTTTCCATCCAGCAAAGGGTACTGCCGTACTTAGGACAACATAATGATGATTACAAACAGCTACCTTTTGGATTTCTGATAGTTCTTGCCCAAGATGTTGTGGCCAAACCTCTGACAAGATAAAGATTGTAGTACCCTTAGTTTCTTGGAGCGCTACATCAAAGCCTTGTGAGTCTGAACTGCCATACCATTCTTTGATTGGAATCTTCTGACTCATAGAGGTGACACAGTGCTGTAACTCTCGACTCAAACACCATGCTATATGTCGAGACAGTCCAACTTTATCTATATCAGAACCTGCTTCTAAGACCAATAGATTTTCTCTAAGCAGAAGCTGAACAAGTTCAGGAGTGACGATAGGACTTGGAAATTTAGGAGGCTTGAACTGATCTAAACTTGGCTCAAAAAATTCAGGTCTTGCTTGATAAATATTTTGGGTAACATTCCCAGTCCCAGGATTTGACTGACCTCCTGGGTGATAATTATCCAAAGTCAATTTTTGTACTGACATAGAAGCAGGGCGATCGCTTATCAACTTAGCTTTCTTTTGAGACTAGTTCCAACTTTCCCCAGTTTCTTACTTTTAAGCATCTGAAGTGCTTAACCTCAGATGCTTTGTCAAGTTATTACTTGGAGTTTTTGATTGGTGTTAGCCTTCTTGTAAGTATAATATTACATTAATACTCACTCAGTCTTCCGCATCTTCTAACTCCATTTCTCCGTTGGGATACTGTCACACTCCATTGAGCAATCGGCTCTCTACGTAATATTACGGGAGATTTAGATGGCTCGCTTTCAGGTGCCGTCAGTGTATCCAATTCATCTGGATTTAAATTTTGTTTTATATCTAACTCAGGTTCAAGAAACTTTACAGAACTTGGTTTTCTGAGCTTTTCTGTTTCATTATTGGAGCGTTCTTCCGTTTCAATCACTTCAGCGTAAAGCATTGGCTCAGCAAGCAGCGATTGTCCATTATGAATTGTTGTCATTGGTAAATACACTCCACTAAGTATTGTTTGAAAAAAGTTAGTTAAAGGTAATTTGAGAAGTCCAGTTTTCAATACGCTTTGTTTTGCGTTTTTGGGGAAACTTTTCTATGTTTTTCCCCACTATAAGACTTCTTGTCAAAGAACTACTCTTTTTTTCTGCTTGGCATTGGTATGTTTTACCAACAGCTTTGGCAGTATTTAGTAGACGTTAGTTTTATATTTATGTTGCAGTATAAGCTATAACTTTATGGATAGTCACCCATAGTTTTGTTAAAGTCATAATACAACGACATTTAAAGATGTTACAGCTTGTTTAAATCATCTGCTCAAATCCTAGTTTGATCATCATATTGTTTGTGTGAATTATCTTCAGTGATAATACACAAATTCTTTAATTTTTCAACTGATTTTTTTATTAAATTTATATATATTTTGTCTAGTCACTTCAGTAAATATATTTAGGAAACAGCAAAAAATAATACATATATTTATTTTGAAGTCATTTAACTGCGATTGAATAAAAAGCTACTTGATATTTTTGGCATTTTGGCACATTTTCATGTCGAAAGGTTGTTATCTTGGCAAGACTCCTCTTATGCAACGATTCAATTTCGACTTCTTGCAGAATCCCTCGGTTGCTCACCGGGGATTTTTACTGTTCGGGGACTTATAACTAAGCGGCTTTCCAAGTGCCGTGGAAACTATGTGGAATAACACCAGGTAGTCCTAGTCTACATATAGGTTCTTCATCTAAGTGATCGCTATCAAATACCCAAACCTCGCTACTGTCAGTATTGCCATCGTAGATCACTGTAATTATCCAGCCTTGGTCAGGGTTATGAGCATTGGGAGTATAAATAGGTTCCGAAGGATAGCGGTTTTCTCCCATGTTGGCTTCCGTAAGTGTGTCGGTTTTATGGTCAAAACGTGCGATCGCGTTCAAGATTTCTTGGCTAATATCTGTTCCTTGCCGGAACACAGAAAGATATGTGTGGGGAGATGCTTGTCCTACATATTGCTGTGGTACGACTGGAAATTCGCAAAATCGTTCTAATAGTGGCTGAATTGAAGTCACTTGACCAGTTTGGGGATTAAGATGAGCTCGCCAGAGTTGACTCATGGCAGCGGTGTGGGTCTCACCTGTGGCAACTTCCTTAAGATATTGGTTTGTCTGAAAGTCTTCATAACGAGCAATATCCACAATCACTGAGCCTCCAGCATCAATATAGCCATTAGCAAAATGCCATTGAAACCAAGGTTCAGTCTCACCGCGACTAACAAGGGATAAGCTTTCGCGATCAAAAACGAGGATTTGAGTACCAATTTGTGGTTTCCACGTCAGCCCATCACTGTAGGAGTTAAATCCAGTTAACACTTGTAGAATATTTAGCCGCACTGGAGGCACAAAAAATACCAGATATTGCCCAGCTAGAACAAAATCATGCACTAAAGGAAAACCCTCAAGTTGAAACGATGTTTTTTGTCGTATTTTTCCTGTAGAATCACTTTTATAAATGTTGAGTATGCCATTCAATCCAACAGACACACCAAAATTAAAAATCTCACCTGTTTTGGGGTCAATTTTGGGATGAGCGGAATAAGGCAAATTATTTTTCAGATCTCCTAGATCATCCTGCCCCAAAGTATTTAGTGTTTGCAAGTCAAGGGTGTATGGGTTTCCGACTTCCCACAATGCCAAAAGTTTATTCGGTAGTGCTAACACGGAAGTATTAGCAGCGTTTTTTATAGGCTTCAGCCATTGATTCCAAATTGGTCCAGGTGCTGTCATCCCATAATTACCGTACAGCAATTGATTTGCGGCAGCTTCTTCTTTGTATCCTTCTGTTTGAACATAGCGATATACTGCTGTTGCACCCACATCTGTGAAATGAACTGCAAGAATTGCGCCATCTCCATCAAACCAGTGTCCTACAGAGGTCACACCACGCTCTAGACGTGCAGGTCCGTTACGGTAAAGTGTACCTCGTAAACCTTCAGGTATTTGCCCAGAAAGAATCTGCAGCTGGGTAGGGGGAAATTCTTGAGCAGGTTGAGCGATCGCACCGGCCCAAGCTGTTTTTGTTAATTTTTTATTAATTGTGTGCATTTGGTATAACTGCTAATAGATGAATGCAACCTTATATGGTTACCTTTGTACTCTTGGTAACTTAGGCACTAGTCACCTCAAATGTTGTTAATAATCGACGAGGAGCTGTTTGTGGAAGTGGGAACTCTTCTAGATAAAGTTCTGTAGCTTCCCTGAAATTGGCAATGGCTTCTTCTATAGTCTCTCCTTGACTGGCAATTCCTACTTCTGGACATTCAGCGACGTAAACATCCTCTTCCCAGTGAAGGATTGCTGTAAAGGTTCGAGTTTTCTTTTCCTGAACTTGTGTCAATGAACTCATTTTGTTTCCCTCTTGTTACTCTAAATATTTTCACCTTCTATCAATTTTATGCATCCCCAACTTGTAGCTCACATTATTTCTCACCTGCAATATGTTAAAGGGATTACAGCGATTGTGCTTGGTGGTTCTCGCGCTAGAGGGACACATACAGAAAAATCTGATGTAGATATTGGGATCTACTATGAGCCAGGAGACATCCTTGATCTGTCTGAACTCAGCCGCATAGCAACTGAACTTGACGATAATCATCGTGAAAACCTCATCACACCTATTGGCGGTTGGGGAAAGTGGATTAATGGAGGTGGTTGGTTATGTGTAGATGGTGTGGCTGTAGATTTTCTCTATCGCGACCTTGTGCGTGTCAGACAAGTCATTGCTGATAGTCATGCTGGCAAACTCACCATAGACTATCAACCAGGACATCCCCACGGGTTTGTATCGTCAATTTATATGGGCGAGATATCTCTTTGCCGAGAACTGTATGACCCTTTTGGTGCTATTTCAGATTTAAAGGCACAAGCTTTGCCTTATCCAGTTGCACTTCGGCAAGCAACCATTGATACTTTTGCTTGGGAGATCAAATTCTCGCTTTTAGTTGGAGCAAAAGCAGTTGCACGTGGTGACGTTGTGTATGCAGCTGGCTGCTGTTTCCGAAGTGTGGCGTGTATGAATCAAGTTTTGTTTGCACTTAATAGACAATATTTGTTGAATGAAAAAGGTGCATTAGCATTAGCAGATACCTTCAGTATTCACCCACATGACTATAAGAAGCGCATTGAGTCAGCGTTTGAAATACTATCAGCTAATACAAAATCTCTTACAAAAGCGATTCAGATTTTAGATGAACTTGAGCATGAATTGAGTCAATTGTATCAATCACTGCCTTGAAGATTAAAATCAACTTTATCGTAGATATCTAACAGAGAAATTTGAAATTGAACAGAAGCTAAAGCTAAAAGATTATTTTCATCTTCATACTCACAGAATATCCATTTTTTATGGTCGTTAGTCCGGAAATACTGCTCTACATGAACTTTGTATTGATCAATCAAAACATACTCCTGAAAGCAGGGTATAGTTCGATAAGCAGCAAATTTTTCATCAAGGTCATAGCTTCTAGTAGATTTTGATAAAACTTCAGCAATCATCACAGGATTAGTAATTGTGTCGCGACGACCCTCAGCAAATTCCAATGAATTGGCAACAATCATGACATCTGGATATGTATATATTTGCTTCTTGGGAATCCACAAACGTTGGTCGATGACGAACACTCGGTAAGGTTGACGCTTTAAAGCAAAATTGAGAGCAGCACTGAGATTAAGTGCTATTTGATTGTGGTTTGGTGTTCCGCCTGTCACTGGTATAATTTGACCATCTATATATTCATGTCGATTCTCTGAAGCAACTTCTAGAGCAAGGTATTCCTCTGGTGAATAGTAACGTTGTTCTTGAATTTGCATAAAGCATAACTCCAAAAGAGTCTTGGGTAATTATAGTTTACACACAGCTTTTTCATCTGAGTAATCACTATCAAATGCCTAAACCTTTTTTAAGGCTTATTGTATAAAGTCTATAGTAGTTGTATTTCTTCACATCAAATTCTGATTTTTTGTCTTCACTCGCTTATACAACTCTTCCATGGCCTCAATAAAGGAATTATCCTTTTGCCAAAAAGCGGGGAAATCTCCTTGTTTCTTAATTAAAATTGCTGAAACACCACTTTGAGTGGGAACTTCAATAGTTTGGGGTAGTCGAAGAGTACCTAACCAAAACTCTCTGGCTGTTGGTTTTTGGTCTATTGATTTTTGAGTGAGTCTAGTGTAAAAAGAGGTAGAGGGTTCTAGGGAAATTTCTTTATCGTTCAGTTCTTCAGACAGTAATTTACCTAACGGGGATTCAGCTAGTTTTGCTTGTAATTGTGCTTTAGATAACCCCCGCAATTCAAACAGTAAAAATGGGTTGTGATCTAATTGGGAAGCTACTAGGTAATACACTCCAGCAATATGTTTGCAGGGATTGGCATAGTCTGGACAAGAGCATTCTGTTTTGAAGTCTTTTCTGCTATGGGGTAATAAATGTAGTCCTAACTCGGAAAAGGAGTCTTCAATATTTTCTGGCACTTCATTAAGCAGCAGTCGAGAAACAATGCTAGCTTTGGAAGACAACTTTTCTATAGCTTCATTCCAGCGTGTTTTGGCAATAGGTGTAATCTCAATTGAAATATCATAAGTTGGCTCTTTGTAGACTCCAAAGTAGGGATTTATTGACCCTTTGACTTGAGCGGTAATGTGATTTTGCTGAATGTAAAAGCTCTTAACTTTACCACCATTAGCATAGGAACGTCCACGTTGTAACCTACCTTCATCTGTAAAAGCTTCTAGTGCTTTTATAAAGCGATCGCCCCACCATGTACGAGTAAATTTTGCCATCTGAGTTCCTCATTATACGATTGCACTCTTATTCAACGCTATGAGTTGCTTAAAGGCTTCGTTGTCTAATTCTGTTAACCAAGATTCATCACTCCCTACAACAGCAGAAGAGAGTTTTTTCTTATCTTCAATCATCTGGTCAATGCGTTCTTCTAGAGTGCCAATGGTAACAAATTTATGGACAAAGACATTTTTCTTTTGACCTATACGGAAAGCACGATCTGTTGCTTGGTTCTCCACGGCTGGATTCCACCAACGGTCGAAGTGAAAGACGTGGTTGGCTTTGGTAAGGGTGATGCCTACACCGCCGGCTTTTAGGGAAAGTATAAAAACAGAAGGTTCTGTATCTGGGTCTTGGAATTCTGTAATCATGGTTTCTCGTCGGTTGCGACTAGTACCACCGTGCAGATAGTAAGTATTACAGTGTATCGCATGTTTGATTTGTTTCTCTATATTTTCACAAACTTCAGTGAATTGGCTGAAAATGAGAAGGCTTTCTCCTTCAGAAATAGCCTCTTCTACCATCTCTGCTAAGCGGCTGAGTTTGTGCGATCGCTCTTGTGAGAATTCACTACCATCCTGCAAAAATTGTGCTGGGTGGTTACAAATCTGCTTTAATTTCATGAGTGTCGAGAGAATCAATCCCTTACGCTGAATCCCCTCTGTTGTTTGCAATTTTTCCTCAACATCCTTCACAACGACTTCATAAAGTGATGCTTGTTCTTTTGTGAGGTTTGTATATAACTTCTGCTCAATTTTCTCGGGCAAATCTTTGATGATGGATTGATCAGTCTTAACTCGTCGGAGGATGAGGGGTTCTACTAGTTTTTTAAGTGTCTCTGATTTGACGCGGTCATTGTCCTTCTGAATGGGAATCTCAAAAGATTTACGAAACTGTGCTTCTTTACCCAAGTAGCCAGGATTCAGAAAATTAAAAATTGACCATAAATCTAGTAAGCGGTTTTCGACGGGAGTTCCGGTTAATGCCAATCGGTGTTTTGCTGATAATTTCAAAATAGCCTTAGTTTGGGCAGCTTTGGGATTTTTGATATTTTGCGCCTCATCCAGCACAATGCGTTGCCACTCTACACTGCTTAGCACCTTTTCATCTTTGCGAACTAAAGTAAAGGAAGTGATCACAACATCATGCTGTAAACAAGCTGCTTTAAAATCTCCATTCTGATGGCGATCGCTACCATGATGCACCATCGTTTTAAGCTGCGGCGCGAACTTAGCAATTTCCTTCTCCCAATTCCCCACAACAGATGTAGGAGCAATCAACAACGTAGGCAAAATAGGAGACAAGTACGCCAATTCCCCCTTGTTCTCCCTGTTCCCCTCTTGCTCCTCTACTCCATAAAACTCTCTCTCCTGCACAAGCCTAGCAATGACCTGCACCGACTTTCCCAATCCCATGTCATCTGCTAGACAGCCATTTAACCCCAAGCGTTCTAAGTATTGCAACCAAGACACTCCTCGCTTTTGATACTCACGTAGAGTTCCTTGCAAGGGTAGGTCAGAAATTGGTTCTAACTGGCTTTTGTCTTGCAGTTTAGCCATCATTTCTGACAAGGTTTGGTCATGTTCAATTTCCCACTCTTCCCCAGATTCTGCACTGCGTTGCAATAAATCTAGCAGGGTCATTTCTGGCTGCTCATCGGCGTGGGATTGCCAGAATTCCAACAGCTGCTGCATCTTATCCCGGTCTAATTCCATCCATTGACCGCGAAAATGTACCAGGGGAGCCTTAGCATTGACTAGTTGCTCCCATTCTTGGGGAGTTACGACTTGGTCACCAATTGCCAGATCATATTGATACTGCACTAACGAGTCTAAATCAAAGTAGCTTTTTGTTTTGCTCTTATTTGCAGATGGGTTGCGAGAAGATGTTTTCAATCGAATCTTGGCACGACGGCGACCTGCGGGGGTATACCAAGCGGGGACAATAACCTTGAAGCCTGCATCTTCCAAAACCCAGGCACTTTCTTTAAGGAAATCAAATGCTTCTTCTAAGGTTAGTCGTAGTCCGGTGGGGGAATCGGTTTCTAATCCTTGCCATAGTTTAGGGTACATTCGGGCTGCATACCCTAAGTTCAGAAGCAAGTTGGTTTCAAAGTCTTTGCCAAACTCCTTGTATATCCCTGTTTTGGTTTTTGGACTCATTGTCCAATAGTCAGCCAGCGCCAGTTTGAGAGAGGGGTCTTGTTTACTGGCTACCAAAAACTGCATCTGCCAGTTATCTACATTGTCCGGGGTAGCAGAGTGCAATTGTAAGCACAGATGAAAGGGGGTGTCGTTTTGGGTACGGGTTATTTTTGTTTTCCACGCAAGCCATTGTTTATATTCTTCTAGATTGGCATTTGTCGTGAGTGGATTGTGACGATGAGGATAAAGGCAACGATGGATTAGGGAGTCAGCAATCTGCTTGTCAAACCCAGCTGTTGAGGGTGTATGGGTCACTAAATTGTAGAGCAAGGACTCAGAAAAGTGACGCAATAGAGCTTCTTTATCAAAAAACTCTATCGACTCTTTGGGCGTTTCTGAACCAGCCACACAAATCAGAGGCATGTACTCAATATATTTTTTTATATTTGATTCGTATGCCAAAGAAATAATTTCCCAGGTTGCATAGATTTCAAATGCTCGCGCAGTCTGTTGCTTGCCTTTTTTCTTCGTTTTAGTAGCTTCTAATTCTCGGTATTTCAGAGCAGGAATATACTGGTCTTTGAGAATCACTTGTTTAAAAGCTTGGGTGTAGTGATACCAAAACAAGAGATCTGAACCCAGTTGAATTTCATCAGAGTTGTAGAGTGCTAAAAAGTGGATATCATTGAGGAGTTTGATAATATTGATAGCTTTTTGGCTTTGGGAATAACCAGTTTTAGCAGAATTGACTGCTTCATAACAGTCTACTTTCCAGTACTCGAATCCTTCATAGTCTTCAGGGATTTCAATTTCTAGATACTTGACCAACTCTGGCGAAGGTAAGGGTTGATGATTGGCTGTCGGTAGAGCAAAGTACTTGGGAGATATCCGTTCTGCTATTTGCCTCTCTGATTCTTTGATTCCCAACTCCTGCAGGATAAAAGTTGCTAGTTCATCCTGTGCTAAATGTCCTGGATGAATTGGTTGTTTGTTTGTACGGCTTTTTTTAAGTACAGGGGTTTCTACCCATAAGTAAAAAGACCCAGGCTGAATAAAGTCACTTACCGCACTCGGTATCCAGCTACCATGAAGGACTTTCACAGCTTATTACCTCTGGATTATCTAGAACTAGAATTACTGTATCAAAACAGAGGTGTCGAATGTTGCGTAATTATAAAAAGATTCTTATGTTTGTTGAAACCTCACATGCACGCAGATGGTTATTCATTTCTCAAGGCTTACTACCCTGATTCAATTTCTGCAAAACTCCTTCCAATTCTTGCTGGTAACGCCCATACTCTGTCCAATTCCCTTGATGTAATGCCTCTTGTGCCTTTTGATAGATGGTTAATGCAGACTTGGCTAGGTTTGACACTTCTCCAGTAACAGGAGTAGGTACTTGCTTTTGTTCTTGAGCGCCTCCAAAGATGGCTGCTAGAGATTTATCTAAAGTTTCTTCCATCACTACAGCTTTATCATAAGCAACAATCACCCGTTTCAATTCAGGTAACTCACCCTGTTCGGCTCGTAGATATACTGGCTCTACATAAAGTAGAGACTGAGCAATAGGAATCACCAACAAATCCCCACGAATCACTTTAGAACCTGCCTGATTCCATAAAGTAAACTGCTGAGAAATTTGTGGTTCTTGATCAATTCGTGCCTCAATTTGCCGAGGACCAAAGATCAGTTTTTGTTTAGGAAACTCGTACAATAGTAATTTCCCGTACTCTTTGCTATTAGATCGTGCCGCCATCCAAGCAATCATATTGTCTTTGTTGGCGGGAGTGAATGGCAAAATTTGGATAAATTCTTCCTTAGCTTCTCCTGGCAATCGCATAATCATGTAGTTAGGCTGCATGATCTGCTCATTTCCTTCGTAGGTCTGAAGGGGTAAGCGCCACAAGTCTTCCCGGTTATAAAATAATTCTGGGTCGCTCATATGATAGACAAGATACATTTGTGCTTGCACTTTGAAGAGATCTTGCGGATAGCGAAAATGAGCTTTTACCTCTGGTGGAATTGCAGTTTTGGGTTCAAATAAGTGAGGAAAAATTTGGCGGTAAGTACGAAGTACAGGGTCAGCTTCATCGACGACAAAAAACCGCATCGTGCCATCATAAGCATCAACTAACACCTTAACTGAGTTTCGAAGATAATTGATATTGCTGTTTAAAATTCCTTCTGTATTTCCACCCTTGAGAATCGTGGTAGCACTCTTAGTTTGTACGACTGGCTGGGAATAGGGATAGCGATCGCTTACTGTGTAAGCATCAACAATCCACTGCAATCTACCGTTAATGACCACTAAATAGGGGTCACTGTCCAAGTGCAGAAAGGGTGCAACGTGACTCACTCTTTCTGAAATCAATCGGTAGTAATTGATGCGCGACTGGGCGCTAAAGTAGTCAGATATTAAAATCTGCAGGCTACCCAAGTCATAGGCGTAAGCTAGCCTATGCCATACTGTTGGGATTGGGACACCACCTTTACCGTTATAAGTCGTAAACGCATTGCCATCACCAAGGGGATAGTCAAACTCTTTGGTTTTTGTATCGGTAAAGATATAGTTATCAGTTCCTTCGCCATAGTAAATTGCAGGCTGCTTAACTTGAATATCAACCTTAGATACTGGGGGAATATCTTTGATATAGAGTTGTGGTAAACCATCAGAGGTGACCTGGTTAACTGGACTCATCACCAAACCATAGCCATGCGTGTACTTCAACCGCTGGTTGACCCAAGTTTTAGCCTCTTGGGATAATTGAGAGTAAGCCAGTTCCCGCCCAGACAACATTACCTGTTGATAGTTGCCATTCAAGGTATAACGATCCACATCTACATTCTGAAATTGGTAATAGAGACGAATCTCCTGAATTTGGCGATAGGTACTCAAAAGAGGACGGTAGTCCCATAAGCGAATATTACGAATAGTGGGCTGATTTTCTTGCAAAACTTGCCTGTTTAACTGAGCTTCAGCATTATAGTTTTGCCTTTGTACATCATTCAAATGATAGGCATTTTGGGTAAATCTGATGTTATTTGCAATGTAAGGCTTTTCTTTAGTTAATTCGTTCGGTTCAACGATAAATTTTTGCACAAACCAAGGATAAATATTGTTGAGCAATACTAAAGCCGCAAAAAACGATACTATCCCCACTATGGGTAACCTAAAGCTTCTTCGTCCAATGGAGAGAACCAACAAAACTGCCACTGACAACGCAATGATGCTTGTCACCCAGTAAACCAGTAACCGAGCATGAACATCAGTGTAACCAGCACCAAAGACAACCCCACTGGTTGAGTAAAGCAGACTGTAGCGCTTGAGCCAAAAATCAATTGCAATCAATCCGACGATTCCTGCTAGTAGCAAACTTAAATGGGCTTTGGATTTGCCATTCAGGGTTCTTTGACCATTACGCCACCATAGTGTAAAACTACCTTTGAGGACATAAACTAAAACAGATATTATCAGCCCCCAAACAACAATAAAGAATAACCAATTCCAGATAGCTTCATAAAGCGGCAAGTTGAAGATATAAAAGCCAATGTCCTGTTGAAATATCGGATCGCGATCGCCAAAAGCAGTAGGATACAGGTACTTAAGGATAGTTTCCCATAAGGAGACATTGGCATTTGCTGCACCTAACCCAACGAAAAAGATCAATGCCAAAGCTAGAAAATTAGCAAATTGGTCAGCATACTCTGAATACTCTGACAATACACTGTCTTCAAAAAAGCGAAAAGGATGATGCCGTGTCAGGTGCATAGCAATCCGATAGTTTATCCACACAAACAGGGTGTAGAAAATAAAAGTTACTACCCAAATTAGAATTTGCCAATTTAACCTTGTCCAAAATACTTCAGAAAAACCGACGCTATCAAACCACCACGCCTCGGTCAGAATATGTACTAGTTTTTTAGATAGAGACAGACTAATAATCACTATCAAGATGATTAGCACAATGCCTCTCTGTTTGGGGTTCATAATTTTGTCTTCCCTGGAGCTATTCCTAATTGAACAGAACTCACAACTTAGGAATCTGGATATATAAGAAATTTTGCACGAGTAATTGATTTTTAAAGGGTTCAGTCTGCGACTAAGTCGGTTTATTCTAAGTTCTGCGTTCTGCTCAATTGTGTTCTACTGTGTTCTTCTTCGAGATGTATTGATTAGTATTATTTACAACTCAGTATTCAGGAAATATAAGATTTTTAAATTTAAAGATCAATCATCTAATTTCAATCTCTATTATTCCTCGGCAAGTAAAGGTGTACGAAGAAATGATAAGAAACTATACACAACAACTCATAACATCGCCATAAGAATAGCGTGAACTTTTGTCAAAAATTATCATAAAACTCTTTTGCTTCATTCAGAATCAGAATATATAACCGCAAGTTAGAACTTCCTTGATTGGATTTGACAAAACCGCAGGAGGTAGCTTGTTACGTTTAGATTGCAAATTTAAAGCAGGAGATGCATTATGGCACAACAAAATGCAGCCCAACTTTTTAAAGCTGTTCAAAAAGAACAAGCATTCCAGGAAAGACTTAAAGCAGCATCTAATCCAGAAGCCTTCATCAAAATTGCTGAAGAACGTGGCTATCATTTCACGGTTGAAGAACTGGAAACTGAATTAAACAAATTGTCTCCGGCAGAGTTGGCTGCTATTGTCAATCCAGGGATGGCACCAAGACGCCATATTTACCCTAGGTGATTGCTCAAGTAGTAGAGGCAAAACAGAAAAGCTCAAGTTCATTGGCTTGCGATCGCCCTAAGCTTTAAAATTGGGGGTGCGTTAGATCGCGTTAACGCACCTTATTCATGTGATACCAGCGCAAAAAATAGGGATAACCTAGTGTTTGATTAAGCGACTGAAGCAATGCCTTGCAACTCAAAAATCTTTTCAATCACATCTTCGACCACTTTATCTGGAGTTGAAGCACCAGAGGTAATTCCTACAACTATTTTTCCTTCAGGCAACCAGTTGTCTGTAACTTGTAACTCTCCGTTTAATTGTCGATGTTCAATGCTATTTCCTGGCTTAATTCGCTCAACGCTATCAATGTGATACGAAGTAATGCCTCGTTCAACAGCAATCTCTTGTAAGTGTGTAGTATTGGAAGAATTGAACCCACCAATCACTACCATCAAATCGAGCGGATGTTCTACTAAATTTAGCATGGCATCTTGCCGTTCTTGTGTGGCATCACAAATGGTATTAAAGCTTTGGAAATGCTGATTTAATTCCAGTGGACCATACTTTTTCATCATTGTATGCTCAAACATCTTGCCGATCTGTTCGGTTTCACCTTTGAGCATTGTTGTTTGGTTAGCAATGCCAACTCTTACTAAATCTTGATCGGGATCAAATCCAGTAGAGCAAGCTTTAGCAAATTTCGCCATAAATTCGTCACGATTTCCTCCATTGAGAATATAGGCAGTCACATACTCAGCCTGTTCTATATTCCGCACAATCAGATATTTGCCGGCAAAAGAGCTAGTAGCAACAGTCTCTTCGTGATTATATTTGCCGTGAATAATGGAAGTGTAATCGCCTTTTTTATGCTTTTCAACAGTATTCCAAACTTTAGAAACCCAAGGGCAAGTTGTATCGACTATTTTGCAATTTTTCTCATGCAGTAGCTGCATTTCTTGAACACTTGCTCCAAAGGCAGGAAGAATAACAACATCACCAGTTTCTACAACTGAAAAATCTTTTTTACCTGCATCTACAGGAATAAATTTCACGTCCATCTCACGCATACGCTGGTTGACAGATGGATTGTGAATAATCTCATTGGTAATCCAAATACGTTCCGTTGGAAAATGCTTACGGGTCTCATATGCCATTGCAACAGCACGTTCAACACCCCAACAAAAACCAAAGGCTTGCGCTAGTTGAATAGTGACATTACCACGAGTTAGAGAGTAGTTATTATTACGAATTTCCCCGATCAAGTTGCTTTGATACTCAGACTGCAACTGAGTGGCAACTTCTACTTGGTGACCAAATCCTTTACGGTGGTAGTTTTCTGAGTGTTGGAGCGAGCGTTTAAAAGCTTTGGTATCCATTTAGACCTTGTGTGTTATGTAAATAAAATGACTATTTTTAATTTTCTCTCGCACAGACGCAAAAATATCCTTAACTCAGTTTTTGCCTTGATTCAAGGTAGACAGAGTAAATAAGGAGGACAAGGAGGATAAGTTAAAAACCAATATATAACTTTCACTCCTAACTCCTACCACCTCCGTTCCAGTTCCAATTGACTGTACAACTGTAAGGCAGAACTCCAGACCAGATAGCCTTGGGGGTTCAAGTGTAAGCCATCAGTGCTGAGTTCGGGGCGGAGTTCACCTTGCTGATTAGCAAACAGAGGATATAAATTGAGATATTTGACGCCTTCTGCTGCAGCTATACTTTGCAATTGCTGATTTAAATTGCGAATGCGACTATTGGGAATAGCCAGCAGTTTTTCTCGCCCTTCCCAATTGGCTTGCTGTCCTCCATGTGGCAAAATTGCTTGGACAACAATTTGAGTTTTTGGATGCACCCTATGTAGGTAAAGTATAATCCTCCGTTGATTTCCTAGGATGATTTCATCACTGACTCCTTGGACAAGGTCATTAATGCCAATCATCACTAAGATCGTTTCTGGATGAGTGCGGTCAATAATATTCAGTCTTTTTAAAAGTCCAGTACTGGTTTCCCCGGAAATTCCTTGATTTAACCAATTTCTATCTTTGGGTAATAACTCATTGGGAAACCACAAACTGAGAGAATCTCCTACCAAGATTGTCAGATGTTGAGGATTTTTCTGTGCAGCTACATTGGCTTCTTGCTTCAGAACTTGTATCCATTGCTGATAACTTAGTTGATGACGTGGACCTAATTGAGGTGTATTAGCTTCAGATTGGTTATTTGATCTGACTTGGTTAGGAAATGGTGCTCCTAAAAAAGCGGTCCCTCCATGCTGTCGCAAAATAAGCAGGATGACCGCCAAAATCAGGATGAAGTTGGTTGCTAGTAAGAGAAATGCCCAGATAGGAAAGGTTCTTGCTGGAGTGGACACAAGTTGCGAAATGAATCAACTCTTAGAATTCAGATTATAGAACGCCAGCCCTTATAGATTATACTCTTTGTCTTTGCCACCAAGACTAATACGTTCTCCAAATTCTTCGTTGTAACCTTCTTCTCCGTGTTCATTGATATCCATACCTTGCAGTTCCGCTTCTTCCTTGACGCGCAGACCAACTGTTGCAGCTAGAATTTTTAAAATGATCCAAGTTCCAACTGCTGCAAAGATGTAAGCTACAAGAACGGCTCCTATTTGGATGAGCAATTGCTTGGGATTGCCAAATATTAAGCCATTCGCACCTGCTGAGTTGACTGCTTTAGTGGCAAATATTCCTGTGAGAATAGCACCTACTGTACCGCCAACACCATGTACAGGAAATGTATCTAAAGCATCATCTACCTGCAGTTTGTGCTTAAAGCTCACAGCATAAAAGCAGACAAAGGAGGTAATGGCACCAATCAAAATTGCGCCTAGGGGTGTGACAAATCCGGCAGCTGGGGTGATACCTACTAAGCCAGCAACCGCACCAGTTGCAGCACCAACAGCTGTGGGTTTACCACGTAACACTCTTTCTAGGATAAGCCACATTAAAGCTGCAGATGCTGCCCCTGTATTAGTAGCAACAAAAGCAGCTGTTGCTAACTGACCAGAAGCTAAAGCACTACCTGCATTGAAGC
The DNA here is from genome assembly GCA_021324415.1 of Nostocales cyanobacterium Centralia_MAG_434. GTDB lineage: Bacteria > Cyanobacteriota > Cyanobacteriia > Cyanobacteriales > Nostocaceae > JAJPJF01. The sequence goes on along the minus strand of JAJPJF010000053.1, from coordinate 19,499 downwards.
CAAACCAACCAAACCAGAGTAAACCTGCTCCTAATAGGATAAAGGGTACGTTGTGGGGTGGGCTGAGGCGGTCAGGATAGCTTTTCCGAGATCCTAGAACAATAGCTGCTACTAAAGCGGAAACACCAGAACTAATGTGAACGACTGTACCACCGGCAAAGTCAAGGGCACCGAGTCCACCATACAAACCTAAAAATCCACCTTTAGCCCATACCATATGAGCAAGAGGAGAGTATACAAATGTTGACCAGAGCAACACGAACAGAGAGTAAGCGGTGAAGCTCATCCGTTCAACGATCGCCCCAGAAATTAGCGCTGGGGTGATGATGGCAAACATGGCTTGATAAATCATGAATGCCTGATGCGGAATGGTTGGTGCATAAGAAACCACGTCAGCAGGATTTGAACCTTTGAGATAATCAGTCAGTTCGTATCCGACATGATTTAAACCTAACCATTGCAATCCACCAATAAATGGATTACCAGGTGCAAAAGCGAGGCTGTACCCCCAGAGTATCCAGGTTACACCTACTATCGCCATCAGCACGAAGCTCATCATCAGGGTATTGAGGATATTGCGCGAGCGCACAAATCCACCATAGAAAAAGGCTAGTCCTGGTGTCATTAGCAGAACTAGGGCTGCTGAAATCAGCATAAATCCTGTATCGGCAGCAGTTTGAGCATTAGAAATCGCCGCGTTTACATCAACGGGTGCAGCAAAGGCAAGGCCCATGAGCGGTCCGCCCAGAAGTAGTAGCGCGATCGCCCCAATCTTTACAACTTTTTTCAACACTTCTTTTTGTCCCTCGGCACCAACGATTTTGTATTCGGTAGATCAATTTGAGCAATTTTTGATCATTCCATTCCGTATGAAAAGTTACTAAACTTTTAATGTGTTGAGATTTTAACAAAAAAATATCACTTCTTATAGTTGCTCAATCTTAAAGAATTGTGTCATAATAGTTGACCTACTTCATAATATTGACATCCAAAAAAGAAAAGCAGTTACTAAATAAAATCAAGCTTTTTTGATGTGCAAAATCCGGTTGAGATATTGCAAAATGCCAATAGGGATCACCACACTTAAAGCTAAGCCAAGCCAAAAACTAGTTACAACCCAATGGTTTTGATCCAAAGCCCAACCACCTAGTGGCGGACCGATAAAATATCCCACTGCCCAGCACAGAGAATTTATTGACAAGTAAACACCACGTTGGGATTCAGAAGCTAAGTCTGTAACCAGAGAACTAGCAGAGGGAGTATAGGTTACAATCGCTATTGCCAGCACTCCTAATGCCAAAGTTGCCCAGGCTATAGTTCCAGATAAAGTAACCCCAGTGACCCAAACTAGACTGAAACCTACTGCCCAAATTAGAGCAGAAATTGTGAGTATTTGGGGATGACTAAAGCGTTTGAGTGCACGGGCGACTGGCAACTGGCAGAAGATAGCTAAGGCAATGTGCCAGCCAAAAAGTACACTAATTGTTGTTTCGGTAAATCCTTTGTGTGACTCTCCCACTGACACAAAGTTTTTGAAGTAGAGAGGTAAAGTGCTTTGTAACTGCGATATGTAGGTGGTAAAAATAACATTGACTAGAATGTAGACGAGCAAACGGCGATCGCTCAGTGCTGTTATCCAGCTATTTTCCAGCCGTGTATTTTTTCTAGATGTCTTGATTGGTTGATAGGTTTCTTTAATTGCTATATATATAACCCCAAAGAACACAACAAACGATATTGCATCAATCACAAACAGCGCTCGATAAGCATTGGTTGTTCCAATCAATACACCACCAAAAACAATTCCTAATCCCAATCCAAGATTATCTGACAATCTCGTGATAGCGTATGCTTCACCACGTTGTTCAGAGGACGTCACATCTGCTACCACAGCTTCTGTTGCAGGCCAATATAAACCTTGGCCTAATCCTGCTAGCAAGTTACCAATAACTAAGGTAGTAAAACTGCTGGTAGTGGCTAATACAAAAGAAGCGATCGCTGATACAGCCGCAGAAAGCAATAGAGTGCGGCGTCGTCCCCAAAACTGGGAGTCAGAAAACGAACCCGACAGAATACGACCTAGTATTCCAGAAATTGAGGCACTACCCAAGGCAACACCAACAGATGTTGCTGACAAACCCACCTGGTTGACGAAAAAAATAGGAGCATAAAATAAGGTAAAGCCACTACCAATACCAGATAAAAATCGACCAAAACTCAGAATCCAGACTTGAGGGTTTAATTGAGGCAACCACAAGAGGAATTTGGGTTTACGGGGAGATTGCATTTGCTCAGGTTGAAGAATCAGGATGTGTTAATCTTAGTAGACCATGGGATCTGAGTAGGTAAGGACCTGAGGATATAGAAACTCAACGATTGACGCTTAAAAAGACAAAAATTGGCGCTAGTACTAACATGAGCGCCAATCTGAAAAAGAGTTATGAAGTAGATTAAGCTTTTACCTTTCAAGTTTTGAAATATCTGGGAAATCTTTAGGTACAGATGTCCGGTCTGTAATAGGGAAATCTGGGTAAGCCAAAACACCTGTTTCAGGAATATCCAAGCCGTCCAGTTCAACCTCAGGTGAAACACGTAGTTTCACAAACTGATCAAGGACTTTGAAAAACACAAAAGACAGACCAAATGCCCAAACGAGCAACGTAATGCAACCAATGAATTGCGCTACAAACTGACCACTATCTCCGTATAAAATTCCTTTAACCGAACCAGTAACACTGTTCCATGTACCACCGTAGAAGGCTGTGCCATCAGCGAAAATGCCAACGCAGAGTACACCCCATAAACCGCAGGTTCCATGTACAGATATAGCACCTACTGGGTCATCAATTTTTAATCGGTCAAAGAACTCTACAGAGACGCAGACAAGTACACCAGCAATTGCCCCAATAATAAAGCCTGCTGGTGCTCCTACAAACCCTGATGGGGCAGTAATAGCAACCAACCCAGCCAACAAACCGTTAGCAACCATCGTTGGATCAGGCTTACCTACCCTGAAGATCATGTAAAGTGCTGCCGTTAGTGCACCACCAGCACTAGCAAGCATAGTAACAGTGGCAACAATACCCACCCGATCCAATCCACCACCTGAGACACCCAAGGTACTGCCAGGATTAAACCCAAACCAACCAAATGCCAAGATGAATGTCCCTAAAAGCCCCATTGGAATATGATGTCCTGGTATAGGGTTAACTGTTCCATCTTCATTGAATTTGCCAATCCGTGGACCAATGGCAATTGCCCCTGCTAAGGCGCAAAGACCGCCGATAGCGTGTACAACACCTGAACCAGCAAAGTCAACATAACCATGTCCCAAACCGAAGTTAGCACCTAGTTGAGACAACCAGCCACCACCCCAAGCCCAGTTACCAAACATCGGGTATAGGAGCATGGACATAAAGAAAGCATAGATAGTAAACGATTTCAAAGTCCATCGTTCGGCCATAGCACCAGTGGGAATAGTTGCAGCCGTATCCATGAACACCATCTGGAAGAGAAAGATGGTGTAAACACCAACGTCATAGACGTTACCGCCTAGAAACCAACCATTAGTGGCAAATAAACCGAAGGGTTTACCGAAGAGATTAAGCACAACCTCCTTACTCGCATCTAATCCGGCAGTACCTCCTAGGGAAGCAACAGTTTGGGCACCATACATTAAGGCAAAACCTGCGATCCAAAACCCTGTCAGACCGAAGACATAGACCAAAAAGTTCATCAGCATTGTATGGGAAGCATTTTTGGCCCGCGTAAATCCCGTTTCCACTAAAGCGAATCCAGCCTGCATGAACATGACCAAAAAACCTGTGATCAGAGTCCAAGCAAGGTTAATAGCAATCTGATTCTGACCGACTGAGTCTGCTAACTTGGCAGCCAAAGGCTCTTTATCTGCCTGTGCTTTATACTCTTGGTAGGCTTTCAACTGCTCTGCATATTTGGGATCTTTCTTATCAGTTGGCTGCGGTGGGACGAATGGATTCGCTTGAGCATCCTGGACATTAGCTGCCGTTCCAGTTTTGTTACCTCCGGGGTCTCCAGCAAAAGCCCTCTGAGCTCCAATGACAGTCAATGCAATCAGAAAAATTGTGACCAGCATCTTAGCAAAACGCTTCATAGATCTCGCCATCGGAGTACGGCGAATCATTGACCTGCTTGACTGACTAGCTTGCCTATTCAATATTTCACCTTCCTTTATTAACAAAAAACTCTTGAAATCACTATGTTTAGAGACCAAATCATTTGTGTTCTCTACCTTTTCGCACCATTATGAAAAAACTATGAACTAGCTGATGGCAGACTTACCATAAGGTATTTAGAAGCTTTCGACACACCTGTTCTCAAACTACTTTTTTTGTCAACCATGCAGTAAAAACCTCACGGCACTTAAACACACTTAGCTTGTCTGTATGTTCTTGGATACTCCAACTTCCGGTCTCTAAAAAACTGTTATTTAAGCTACAAAAATCTTGCTTTTTGAGTTTCTTAACAAAAGAGAGTATATCTAGGAAGAATCATCAGTTTATTTTCAGATACATGTATAAATTTTCTAGGCTTAGGTGATATTCCTATGGTTTTATAGATACTGCAAAGAATCCTTCTCTACAGAAGAAGCTATATCTCCTTTGATACTTATGTAGTAAAGGTTTTAGAATGTTTTGCCAGTTTTACAACCGCAAAATACTCATCAAGCAAACATTTTTCATATAGCTTATAATACTAGAGTTTGTTGAATTTTTGTATTTCGAAGGTTAGAAATTATGTATCCTAAAACACAATTGATTTATTGTTGTAATTGCCAGTAACATCTCAATTCTGGAGTTAAGCATCTGTATTGCTTACTGTTTCCAAATTCTGTCAATTTGAAATCACTGGTAACAATTAGTATTAATTTATATAAATTTATTAGACTGAAAAAAGAACTCAGATTTTTGAAATATACGTAGTATTGTCTGCCCTAAATTACTTAAAATTGTTTAGAATATTCTGCGTTCTGCATTCTTTATCTCAAGAATTCATTTGTTTCAAATATTGCTCATAGCCCAGTTTTTCTAAGGTGGCTTGTTTTGTCATAACTGTTTGGCATAAAGATTGACGATACTGCAGCACTTGTTCGAGTAATTCTGGTTGGTGAGTAGCAATAATCTGTACTGCTAAAAGACCAGCATTTTTGGCATTACCTATAGCAACGGTTGCCACTGGTATACCAGCAGGCATTTGTACAATTGAATACAAAGAATCAACACCTTGTAAGTGACGACTGGGAACGGGAACTCCAATCACGGGAAGTGGGGTTAACGATGCTACCATTCCTGGGAGATGAGCAGCACCACCAGCACCAGCAATAATCACTTTAATGCCACGTTGGTGAGCAGACTTGGCATATTCCACCATGCGTTCTGGAGTACGGTGAGCACTCACAATCGCCACCTCTGTTGCTACGGCAAATTCTTTACAAACTGCGATCGCATCCTGCATGGTTGGTAGATCAGAATCGCTGCCCATAATAATACCGATTAGAGGTTGAGTCATGTTTAGTTAGGAGTTAGGAGTTAGAAATAATATGAGTGAAGCAACATACGTAGATATTATCAATGCTCGCATACCAGGTTACAAAGATTTGCAAATGCTTTTGGTGAGTTCTGAGGGCATCATTGAGCAGATTCTGCCAATGGATCAAGCTGTCAAACGGGTTATGCCGATGAATTTACAAGTTTTGGATGTTGCTGGTGATTGGATTTCATTGGGTGGAGTGGATTTGCAGATTAATGGCGCATTAGGATTGGCATTTCCTGATTTGACACTAGACAATTGGCATCTTTTAGAAAAGGTTACTCAATTTTTGTGGAATGTAGGAGTAGATGCCTTTTTACCTACTATTGTGACAACTTCAGTAGAAAAGATTCAGCGATCGCTTGCAGTGATTGCTGATTTTGTCAAGCTTAAAAACTCAAGAGAAACTACTGGGAACTTTCAGAAACTGAGGTCATCAGCCAAGATTCTAGGAGTGCATCTAGAAGGACCATTCCTCAATTTCCAAAAACGTGGGGCACACCCAGCAGAGTACCTGTTACCTCTAACTATTGAAGAAGTTAAGTGGGTTTTGGGTGATTACGCTGACATCGTAAAAGTCATCACCCTAGCACCAGAGCTAGATCCAACCGGAGAAGTGATTCCGTATTTACGCTCTCTAGGAATTACCGTTAGTTTAGGGCATTCGCAAGCTACAGCTATTCAAGCACAACGCGCCTTTGAACTGGGTGCGACAATGGTAACTCATGCCTTCAACGCAATGCCGCCATTGCATCACCGCGAACCGGGATTGCTGGGGGCAGCAATCACAGTTCCACATATAAAGTGTGGTTTTATTGCCGATGGTCAGCACATTTGCCCAACAATGATACAAATTTTGCTACGTGCCAGTCATGAAGAACAAGGTCTTTTCCTTGTCAGTGATGCCCTCGCACCTTTAGGCTTACCTGATGGAGTTTACCCTTGGGACAATCGGCAAATAGAAGTGAATAATGGCACGGCAAGGCTACCAGATGGAACTCTATCGGGAACAACGTTGCCTTTATTGGTGGGAGTGCAAAATTTAGTGAAGTGGGGAATATGTGATGTAGAAAAGGCGATCGCATTAGCAACCGTTACACCCAGATTAGCCATGGGTTTATCAGGAATTGCTCACGGACAACCAGCCAACTTGTTACGCTGGCATTTTGATGAGGCTTCTAAGGAACTATGCTGGCAGCGAATTTAACGATTCTGTTTTCTCTTAGATTTTCTTGGCGATCTCGGCTCAAGAGCGGTTCCTAATGGTAACGTTAACCATTGGGAAACATTAAAAATTGAGTCATATGAAAGTAGCAGACGATAAAGCTATTGTTAAGGAATATTTCAACTCTACAGGCTTTGACCGTTGGAGACGTATTTACGGTGATGGCGAAGTCAATAAAGTTCAACTAGACATTCGCCATGGACATCAGCAAACTGTAGATACAGTTTTAGGCTGGCTCCAAGCTGACGGTGATTTATCAGGTTTATCGATTTGCGATGCTGGTTGTGGTGTGGGTAGTCTCAGCATTCCCTTAGCAGAAGCCGGAGCAAAGGTTTATGGCAGCGATATTTCTGAAAAGATGATCGAAGAAGCAAAGGAGAGAGCAAAAGAAATTTTCGGAAATTCAGAAAATCCTACTTTTACCGTGCAGGATTTAGAAATGTTAAGTGGCAGCTACCACACGGTTATTTGTCTTGATGTTCTCATCCACTACCCTCAAGAAAAGGTAGATGAGATGATTTCTCACCTTTGTTCTAAGGCACAATCAAGGTTAATCCTTAGTTTTGCACCAAAAACCTTTGCCCTTAGCCTGTTGAAGAAAATAGGTAGTTTCTTTCCTGGGGCAAGTAAAACAACCCGCGCCTATCTACACCGCGAGTCTGATGTGGTGAATATACTCAAAAGTAAAGGCTTTTTGGTTCAACGAGATTCAATGACCCGAACTCGCTTTTACTTTTCCAGAATACTGGAAGCCACGCGAAAGTGAGGTTAGAATCGCAAACAAAGTTCAATTTGAGGTGGAACAATGAAGACTGCTGAAAAATTGGCAACGGGTTGGCTGCTGACGCTCGGATTCATGCTTCTGACTGTATCAGTCTCTGCATTCATGGAAAGAAACGCTATATTGCAGCCAATTTCGTCTAGCACAGAAGAACCTCAACAAGATTTTCGCAATCTAGAAGCTATTCCTCAACTAGAAAATACGGCTCTTTATGATTTGATTTTCGGCGTTCCCACGTCAGTACTGGGAATATGGATGGCATCAGATTTATACCGTCAAAGCCGGCAAGAGAAAAAAGCGATTAAGCAACAGACTAGCGATCGCCTGCAATCGATTTTTTATCGACTCATTCAAGAAAATCAAGGACGCATCACTGTTTTGAGCTTTGCAATGCAGTCTCAGCTACCTGCTGCTGCTGCAAAGCAATATCTGGATGAGCAAGCCAAACAATTCAATGCTAACTTTAAGGTAAATGAAGACGGGGGAGTCTCATATCATTTCGATGTCTAAAGTGCTAATTGGCAAAAATGGTGTAACTCCATGACGCAAATTTTTTTGAGCTTGGCAGCCGTTCTCGGTGGTTTGTCTGTTGCCGCTGGAGCCTTTGCTTCTCATGCCTTACGGGAAAAATTGAGTGAGCGCTCACTGGAGATTTTTGAGACTGGCGCTCGTTATCAGATGTACCATGCTTTAGCGCTATTGCTCGTGGCACTGCTACTCAGTCGTACTGAGTCTTACTCTCCTACCTTGGTAGCCACTGGTTGGCTATTTATTATTGGAACTGCTCTTTTCTCAGGGAGCTTGTATGTCCTGAGTTTAACTGGCGTGAAGTCTTTAGGAGCAATTGCCCCCTTGGGAGGAGCAGCATTTATTGCAGGTTGGGGTGCTTTAGCTATTGCCGCGTGGAGTTTGAAGTTTTAGACATTAAGGTTGACAGTTGACAGTTAACTGTCAACTGTTAACAATTTTAAGCCTAAACGATATGTCCAAATCGGGAATATCCCGAAGATGTAGATTTATTTTATTGTGTAGTGCGTTCGCGAAGCGTGTGCTTTGCACTCACATTAAGCTTGCTTTGGAATAAGGTAGGGAGCAAGATGCTCCGACTACCATCTGTTGTACAAATTGCGTGCTCCCCCCAAATGCAACTTAAAGAAAATCTTGGCTAATTATGCATATCTGCGTCGAGAAACCGTATTAATAATACGCGTTACAAATAACCGCATTAATAGGATAATATTGAGCACATGAAAGGTAGACCGACTTGAGCAACATAACCTATACCCTACGGCATTTTCATGCTTGTTGGTGCGCTCTTTGCCCTATACGTTTCAACAAAGTCGGTCATGCGGAAGAATATCGAGGATAAGAATTACGCTAAGATAATGTAAACTTCTGTAAATTCCTGTCAGTTTCTTACTGTGAGGAAGCAGAAAGAAGATTGCCCGCAATTATAGCGGAAATTTATCAGATATTCAGCTAATTTTCACAAAGGAATCTTAATCTTTAAGAGTCAATAGGAGTCAATATCTTCGCTATGTGCCGATTAGTTGCCTACTTCGGTTCACCTATTCCTCTGGAATCTCTACTATTTGAACCAGAACACTCGCTGATCGTCCAGAGTTATCAACCCCGTGAAATGCTTTCTGGGGTGGTGAACGCAGATGGTTTTGGCGTCGGTTGGTATCATCGTCAAAGAGATACCGAACCATTTACCTACAAAAATACGCTGCCGATTTGGAATGACGTTAACTTACCAAGTCTCAGCCGTTATATTGAATCGGGTTGCGTCTTAGCCTATGTTCGCAGTGCTACTGCTGGACAGGCATTAGATTTTAGCAACTGTCAGCCATTCAAATATCAGCATCTGTTATTTACCCACAATGGGCGGATTGACAAGTTTCGGCAGACATTGTACAGACCGATACGTAATCAGTTAAGTGATGAAATCTATCAGTCTATTAGTGGAACGACAGATTCCGAGCACATATTTGCCTTGCTGTTACATCAATGGCTAGCTAACCCTGGGAAAAGTTTAGAGCAGGCATTACACATAACACTGATAACACTCTCCAAATTGGCAGAACATTATCAAACCTATGTTTTAGCAAACGTGATGATCACTGATGGGCATCGCCTCATTGCCTCTCGCTTTAGCACAAAATCACCTGCTCCCTCCCTTTACTGGCTGCAGGATGATTCCACTTTCCCAGAGTCCGTCATTATAGCGTCTGAACCTCTATTCCCTGGTGATTGGACTTCTGTTCCGGAAAATAGCATTATCAGTGTGAGAGAAGACCGTGATATCAGAATTGAGCAGATCTAGTTTAAAAGAGGCGATCGCTTGCGCCTTATACCAATGTCGTGCCAAAACGTTGGCTTTGTTTGAAGGTGTAGACAAAACTACCTTATGCCATCAGGCTCATCCCGACTTTAGCCCTATTGGCTGGCATTTGGGACATATTGCCTTTACTGAGTCTTTTTGGCTACTAGAGCGCTGTGCGGGTTTACAGTGTTTGTTTCCGCAGTACCGTCAGCTATTTGCTGCTGATGGGCTCCCCAAGATGGAACGTGTGAAATTACCATCCCTTGAAGAAATCCTTTATTACTTAGAAAGTGTTAGAGAAAAAGTTTTAGATTACTTGGAAGTAGCTGATTTAGAGCAGCAAGGACGTCTGTGGAACTTTTTGCTCCAGCACGAATGCCAACACAATGAGACGATAAGTTTTGTGCTGGCGTTAACTCGGATGGAAGAAAGAGATAAGAGGGACAAGGAGGACGGGGGGGACAAGGTAGTCTTTTTGTACCAATCAGCTATTAACAAGCACACCTCTCCTATGACTCCTGTTTCTATTTCACTATCGTCTGAAATGCTCCATGTCCCGGCTGGGGAATTTGAGATGGGTAGTGACTCAATTGTTGCTCTTGATAATGAGCGCACCTCGCATATAGTACATCTAGAAGATTATTGGATTGACCGCTATCCTGTGACTTGCGCCCAGTATCGAGTATTTATGGAGGCAAAGGGCTATGAAAATCCTGATTGGTGGTCCCCAGCTGGTTGGAAATGGCTGCAGACTGCGCAAGTAACACAGCCACTTTACTGGTCTTGTGATCCTGCTTGGGATAATCACCCAGTTTGTGGTGTTAGTTGGTATGAGGCGGAAGCATACTCACGGTTTGTTGGGAAGCGACTACCTACAGAAGCAGAGTGGGAAAAAGCAGCTAGTTGGGACCCAAAAGCTCATCATCGCCGCACATATCCCTGGGATGATGTAGAGCCAACATTTGAATATTGTAATTGTGACAACGTAGAAGGACAAACAACACCTGTCAATGCTTATCCCACAGGACAAAGTGCTTATGGTATGTACGATGCTTTAGGAAATGTCTGGGAGTGGACAGCTTCTTGGTTTCATGCTTATCCGGGTTTCCAAAGCTATCCTTACATAGGATACTCGCGAATTTATTTTGACAATCAGCACCGTGTCTTAAAAGGTGGTAGTTGGGCAACTCGTCCTTGGGCACTACGTTCTAGTTTTCGCAACTGGTATTATCCTAGCGTGCGCCAAATTTTTGCTGGGTTTCGCTGCGCTGCTAATTAGACTATCGCTGTATTTCATTGTTGAGGTTTGTGTTCAACAGCAAGCTGTCATATTACAACGGAGGTTCAATGACATTGTTTCAAGCTGCCAATAATAAAACAAGTTCTCAAGACAGCATTGAAAAGCGCTTAGAGATCCAGAATTTGCTAGATACAAATTTAATAGTCTCTTCTCGTCCTGGAATTGACGTGATTGAGGGATTGAACCGAACAGCCAAATCTATACCAGTACGTTATTTCTACGATAATCGCGGCTCTGAGCTATTTGAGGAGATTTGTGAACTACCAGAATATTACCTGACACGGACAGAAATGTCTATTTTAAAACAGTATGCTAGTGAAATTGCTCAGAGTACTGGTATTTGCGAATTAGTCGAACTTGGAAGTGGCAGTTCTACCAAAACCCGTGTTTTACTTGATGCATATAATCAATTAGGCTATCCCCTTTACTATGTGCCAATTGATGTGAGTGCAGGTATTTTGGAAAGCAGTGCTAGACAACTCCTAGCAGATTATCCTTCGCTACAGGTCCATGCATTAGCTGGAACTTATGAATTAGCTTTAGCCCAACTCCAACCATCACAACTGCCCAGCCGCATGATTTGTTTTATTGGTAGCACGTTGGGTAATTTAAATTCTCAAGAGTGTGATGCTTTTTTCTCCCACATTACAGCCACTCTTCAGTTGGGTGAGTATTTCTTATTGGGGATAGACTTGCAAAAACCAAAAGATTTGTTAGAAGCAGCTTATAACGATAGCCAAGGCGTGACTGCAGCATTTAACCTCAATATGCTGGAACATTTGAATTGGCGGTTTGATGGCAATTTTGATACAACGCAATTTGAACATTGGGCATTTTATAATGAGGCAGAACATCAAATAGAACTGCATTTACGTAGCTTGCGATCGCAAACTGTGGAATTACGTGCTCTCAATTTCACCGTTCATTTTGACGAGGGTGAAACAATCTTTACTGAAATTTCCCGCAAGTTTGATCTCAACACTATTCAGCAGCAACTGAATGCAAAAGGTTTGGTCACCCAAAAAGTGTGGACTGACTCAAATCGGTGGTTTGGTCTATTGCTTTGTCAGATGCAAGCATAGCGGATAATCATCACTTTCGGGTAAGTAGGGCTTACGCCCTACCTACGTTCAAGGCGTTAACTCGCTATTCAACTCATTAACAAGACGTCGTTTCAATTCTACTGATTCAGTACGTGGTAGTAAATTAAATACTTCCCTAAATTTATCGTCTATCTTCTCATACGGGACTTGACCTTTCTTACTCAGGACCACTCGACCTGATTGATTGAGAACTACGACTTGTGGCACGCTTCCAGTATAGTAATACCCCGGTTCTGTGGGACTGTAAGCTTTTTTGGGTAGGATGGTATCTACATTAACGGGGATAATTTCTCCTTCCATACCATAAGCTGCTTGTAGCCGTGAAACTACAATCGCGTACTGCTTACAATCACTGCTATCATCTACGTAGAACACTAATAGAGTCGGTTTATGCGCCTCTAAAGCCTGTTTTAGATTGACTTTAGGAGGAACTAGTGAACCATTACCTGCATAAACCACAAAAATGTTGCCATCATATTTGTCATCATTAATATTGGCTAATGCTGAGTGCATGTCTGTCACTAACAAACACGTAAGCAGCAAGAAAATGACTAAAAGTTTCCGCCAACCGAGAATGAGATTGTGTAAAAATTGCAACTTTATGCAAGCCATTGAAACGAACCTTTCGATCTACTATTTTTTGGCAAATTTGTGCTGGCTTCAGCAACCTGGAGTGGATATATAATTACACCTGCCACCAACTTTATTAAGAGTAACGCCTACAGGATACGGATGTGGGAAATAAAATTCAATTCATAGATAGACTAAGACTGGGCTTGGCTGTATCCATAGCAAAAGGCGTAACATTAGGAGTGCGATCGCTACGCTTGGGTTCCGCTAGTGTATTACCTGGGTCAATTGCTCGTCGAATCGCACCTCGTTTGTTACAGCTATTGAGTCAGCAAGTAAAAAACGGTGTGATTCTGATTGCTGGAACTAATGGGAAAACGACTACATCACTACTGTTACGTTCGATACTAGAACACAAAGGCTATCGTGTTGCTCACAATTCTACAGGCGCAAATCTAGAAAATGGCTTGATGACTGCACTGTTAGAAAGCACTAATTTCGTGGGCACATTAAATGTTGATTATGCCATTCTGGAAGTAGATGAGAATATTTTACCGAAGGTCTTGGCACCTATTCAGCCTCGGATGATTCTCTGTTTAAACTTGTTCCGTGACCAACTAGATAGGTATGGAGAAGTTGACACTATCAGTAAGCGTTGGACAAAAATTATCTCTACGCTACCACCAGAGACGGTTGTCATTCCTAATGCTGATGATCCAACTTTATCTTATCTTGGTCAGCAATTGCCCCAGAAGGTCTTATTCTTTGGATTGAATGAACCCCAGCATTACCTCGATGCAATTCCTCACGCTGTTGATTCTATCTACTGTCCCAAATGTGGATACCCCCTAGACTACCAAGGAGTTTACTTATCACACTTGGGAGATTTTCACTGTCCTAACTGCGGCTTTCGTAAGAGTCAGCCAACTCTTAATAGTAGTGAATGGTCGCAAATTCTTATTGGCTTGTACAACAAATACAACACCTTAGCGGCTGCTACGGCTGCAATGGAATTGGGAATTGATGAAGCTACTATTCGGGATACTGTTAACAATTTTCAAGCTGCTTTTGGTCGTGCAGAAGAGTTAGAAATTGATGGCAAGCGAGTGCGCATTCTATTGTCAAAAAATCCTGTAGGGACGAATGAAACTATTCGAGTGGTTACTCAAAGCACTGATAAAACTACCTTGTTAGTCTTAAATGACCGTACGCCTGATGGTACAGATGTGTCATGGATTTGGGATGTAGATACGGAAAAATTGGTAGAACGAGGTGGAACTTTAGTCGTTAGTGGCGATCGCGTCTATGATATGGCGTTACGTCTCCGTTACAGTGCCAAAAGTGAAGATCTGAGCCATTTGAATTTGATTGTTGAAGAAGATTTGCGTCAGGCGATAACCACAGCTTTAGAACACACACCAGACAATGAAACTTTACACATTTTACCTACCTATTCAGCAATGCTGGAAGTAAGAGAAGTGCTGACGGGGAGGAAGATTCTTTAAAGGAGTTAAGAGTTGGGAATTCAATAGGTTTATGCTCATACAACATTTCCAGATGCTTGCACGTTACAACACTCTGGCAAATAGCAGGCTTTATGAAGTTTGTTTGCAGCTTGGAGATGTAGAACGGAAGCGAGTTAGACCTGCATTTTTCAAAAGCATTCATGGAACGCTCAATCATATTATGGTGGGCGATCGCATTTGGATGGCGAGGTTTGGAGGCAAAGAAGTTCCATCGACGGGGCTTGATGCTATCCTCTATGATGACTTTGAGGAGTTACGGCAAGTCCGTACCTTGGAAGATGAACGAATTGAAGCTTTTATGTCTGGGTTAAATGAGGATTTTTTGACTAAAACAATTAGCTACGTGAATAATCAAGGTAAGCTTTATACTGATCCAGTTAACCTATTGTTGGCGCATTTTTTTAATCACCAGACACACCATAGAGGACAAATTCACGATATGCTTACCCAAACTGAAATCGCTCCACCAGTTCTGGATATGCATAGGGTTATTCGACCATAAATAGGGGGAGTGAGGAGGTGCTAAATTTATGAGTTCTCAAGAATTGGAATTGACTATTGGTTGGCTGTATCCGACGTTGATGAGTACTTATGGTGATCGTGGTAATGTTATCTGTATTGAACGCCGTTGTTTGTGGCGAGGATACAATGTTAAGGTGTTGCCACTGGATCAAAAGGCTACAGCCGATGATATTCGTCAAGTAGATTTGATTGTGGGTGGAGGCGCACAAGATCGTCAACAAGAAATAGTGATGCGTGATCTACAGGGAGGGAAAGCAGAAGCACTGCGAGTAAAGATTGAAAATGGGACTCCTGGAGTATTTACCTGTGGTTCACCCCAACTGCTAGGACATTATTATGAGCCAGGATTGGGACAACGGATTGAAGGTTTAGGCATATTGGATATGGTATCCGTCCATCCTGGTGAAAACACTCGCCGCTGTATTGGTAATTTAGTAGTCGAAGTGACCGCAACTCGATTGGCGCAAGATTTGTCGAATATGCTTGGTGGCACACCGTATTTGATTGGTTTTGAAAATCACGGCGGACGTACTAAGTTGGGAAAAGTTGAAGCGCTTGGTCGGGTCGTTTATGGTTTGGGTAATAATGGTGAAGATGGGACAGAGGGAGCATTTTATCGAAATGCGATCGCGACTTATTCTCACGGTCCCCTTTTACCAAAAAACCCTTTTGTTGCTGACTGGCTGATTCAAACAGCACTAAGACTTAAGTATCAACAGCCTATTACTCTGTCACCACTAGAAGATACTCTTGCCATGGAAGCGCGGGAAGCAATGTTTAAGCGGTTGAAAGTTAATGTTATTGCTTGATGCTATTGCTTAAGATGCTGAAGATCGGCTTGCTTTGCTGCAAAATGGTGTTTAATTTCTGCGTGAGTCAGTGGTATAATTGTAAGCCCAGGTCGAATTGGCTGCAAGAGGTTGAGAAAGTTACAACTCGGTTGCAGGAGCATTAAAGCACTGCATTGTGAGTTGTTAGATTTTCTATATACGAGTTCTACGCTGAGACTAGGTATCTTGAAGTAGTCGCCTATCTGTAAGTCTTGAAATGTCATTGTAATTAAAAAGTTAAGTGTGTTTCAATAGTAAGCAAAATTTACCCTGTCTGGAAACCATCAGGGTTTTTGTCTTGATTGAGATATAAAGCATTTTTAGTTTTGGTTTTTATTGTTCATTCGTGGCTCTGCTATCATTTTTTAGCTGAAGGAGTGATCGCCAATCTTCAATTGCTTTTGGTGTCCACAGCCAATTTTTACTCAATTGATTCAGTTGGAAATTCATTGCATCTTCTTTGACTACCATTTGACGCAGTTTCATGGCTTCATTAAGGTATTGCTGCCGTTTAGCAACAGGTTGAGTGTATGCAGTTTTATACAGTCCGAGTGCTAACCCAGCATAAGCAGTTAAAGCATCCTGTCTTGGTGCTGGTGGTGGGGCTGCTACTGCTGTTGTGGTAGCTATGTTTTGCTGTTTGACAGCTATGTTGAGTGCTTTGAACCATGAATCATTGGCTCGATTCAAGTCGCCTTCTGCATAATAAGCAAATCCCAAAGCATTCGTATAGACCAACGAGTCTGGATTGCCTTTTAAGGCATTTGCCCAATAACGACGGGCATCATCAAAGCTGTATTCTTTATCTCCAGCCTCGATCATTTGCCATATTAATCTCCCTTTAAAAAAGTTGACAGATGGATTGTCAGCTTGATACTGAGGGACAAGGTCAAGGGCGGCTTTTGCATTATTAAATGCACCACGGTTAAGCAGTTCTTCAACAGCACTCAGTCCTGTTTGCAAATCGCCTCTACTTAATTTCTCGTTAGCATAGGCAGTAACAATTCCAGTGGCGTCTGTTTTTAGATTGACTTGAGGACGATTTTGGTTTGCCACAGGCTGGGTAGGTACTGGAGAAATTTTAGGTTCACGTGATGTGTGGGACTGTTGCCACCAGTTTAAACCAATAACAGATGCGATCGCACTCACTCCGACAATTCCAAAAATTGCTCCTACCTTTTGTTTCAATTGACGTTTAGATAGGGCTTGCTGTGTTCTAGCAGCAGATTCGTACGTCACTGGGAAATTCGGGTCTTCCCACTCTTCTGGAAAATTCTCAGCCTCCTCAAGAGAAGCTTCACTAATCAGGGGCAAGTCGAAGCTGCTTGCTCCTGTTGAAGCTTGTTGTGTCCATATACTCTCCTCGCTATCATGTGAACCTATCTGCCCTGAAAGCTGTCTGTTATAAAAATCTTCCCCAAATTCTTCCACTAGTTCAGCTCTCATATGAGACTGTTCGCCTCCAGATCCTGAGTTATCTAGCTGACGAAATAGATCAGACACAATTGCAGAATCCTCTGCATAGCTTGGGTCATCATACTCAATTTCATCAACAAGGTCGCCCCAAGTATCTTCACCCAGCCAATCTAAATTTGAAGAGTCTCTTGCTAGAGGAGAAGGTATAATGTCTCCAATTGGTAAAGACATTTCAACGTCTTCCGTCCCAGTAGAATACGTGTTATTGTATTCGTTCAGTAACTCCATGCTTTGCTGCAAATAAATGTCTGGGCTAAGATATCCATCAAATTCCGGTTGGAGATAAAGAATTGGTAAAGCCCAATACATTTGATGAGCACCATAGGCAGTTACTAATCCTTGGCGCATCCGGCTGACGCACAGATCGACTGTATATCCTCTAGCTAGGTTGCGATAGAACAATTGTGTTAATGTCAGTGCTACATCATCGGGAATGCGCTCCGACATTGCCAAAACACTTCTAATTCCTCGCTTTACTAGGCTTTCTGTCAGATTACGTTCCCCCGTATCTGCTGTTGGATCTGAGGTGGGCGCGTATGCTCCCAAACAGGAGTTAAACACTGCCATTTGGATATTATTATTGACGAGCAAGCCTGCCAAATCATCACCACTCAAGGTTTCCGTTAATCCTGTTCGACTACTAACAAGATAAATTTCGCCGCCATTAGGTCCCAAGTTGCTGTGACCAGAATAATGCAGGACATGGTATCTGCCTTGCTCTAGTGCTTGTGTCAATTCTTCTCGCCCTGGTTGCTCTAGTAGGGTTAAGTGGATTTTTGGAAGATAATTGCCACCTTCGTGATTATTGTAATGAAGCTCTGCCTGGAGTTTTATCGCTTCTTGTTTGAGCAAATCTAGACGAGCTTGATCAGTAGGAGAAGCGATCGCCATTAAGACTTTTATTCCACCTTCCTCCAGGGACATGGGCATATTCGTGGAAGATAGACGAGACGTTCCACTAATTCCACTTTGGTAACGAGAAAAAGCAATATAAGCTCCCGTAGCAACGGGACGATCACCAAAATGCATCACTTCCCAAGGCAGACGTGCTAATCTTGTGTCTGTATCTTTCAGTCCCAAGCGTAGACGTAATACTTGTTGGTGATTTTGGGCAATCCCTTGCGCCGTAATCCAACTATCTCTGAGAGTGCCTTGAAACAGAGCATTATAAAGTTGCTGACCCAATGCCACCAGGTTTACAGAGTTTCTTGCGATCGCATCTCCCTGCAATACCGATTTGAGAGGGTCATTCATCAGATGTCCTGCAGCTGTTAACCAGTCTGCTACAGGCCAGGTCACCAGTTCTTCTGCCAAAGGCACCCCAGGCGCGACTTGTTCCGTCCGCACCAAGTAGTCACTGTGCCCTACTGGGGTTACGGAAATGTGAAATTCCTGGGTCACAATTTTTGTTTGCCTCCTAAATCTAGCTTGAGATGCGAAACCGAACAATAGATGTTTAACTGGTTTTGATACCTTAGATGCATCCTGCTACTGAATGTTTCTCGCTCAAGTTGTTATGCTTATTAGCTTTTTCAACTTTATCCGGATTGTATTGCTTTCGCCCAGAACATTCTTATTGGTAGATGCACCTTGATCTTCAACCCCCCGATTGGCTAAAACCAGATTGGGGATTTTTTATCTTTATTTAAAAAATAACTCCCAATGCACCTCATAGATCCACAGAATCGTGTCTAACTTAGGATACCCTGATTGGCGTCTACATTAAAGACACTGAATCGCCTCCCTAATCTTCCACAGAACTTAGAATGCAGAAGATAGAGACAAGTTACATTCCAGGAGTTTAGGTCATGACATCATGTGTTTAAAAGCTTTATGTATCTTGCCAAGAAATATTGTTTCCTTAATAAATCAACCATGCTGATACCTTTTTTGAATCTACTTGATAAACAGCAATAAACCCCTATATATAGGGGCGTTTTTTAGGAATCATGGTAATTAAGCAAAAATAGTTTTAATAAGAACCTCGGTTTTTTACGTTTGTACTTAATATCTGCTGCCAATTACTTTGACTTGTTTTAGCAAGTTAAGTATCTGTCAAATTAAATTCTAAACTTTTTCTCTAAAATTTTCCGGAGTGCATTAGTAATTGGTAGAACAAGTAATTGGTAGATGCACCCTGATAACTAACTCCCCTAGATAGCTGCCGGCTACTGGGGGCTTCTTTTTTGATACAAGCTTCATTCAAAATTTTCCGGAGTGCATTAGTAATTGGTAGAACAAGTAATTGGTAGATGCACCCTGATAACTAACT
>JAJPJF010000118.1 GCA_021324415.1 Nostocales cyanobacterium Centralia_MAG_434 | reverse complement strand
GCTTATGCTTCTCTCGCTTTTGACTAACAAAAACTTATGTTCTCACCTTCCTTGAATAACTAATCAATCCTTCAAAGGCTTTTTATTACTTTTTCAGCAAGCCCTAGATAGGGAAGGATTTAAATTATGGATTCTTGACGCTCATAGGGCTTTTCCTGATATGCAGTTTGCTATTACTTCGGTAATTGCAGAAGCCGAAAAGGTTGTCATTAGTTGGACTTGCCGCGGTACTCATCTGGGACCAATTAAAATGCTCAATCTTTCTCCCACAGGAAAGTCAGCATCCTGGACAGGGATCACTATTTACCGTGTTGTCGAAGGCAAGATAGTGGAAGAACAAGGAGAGGAGGATGCCTTAGGTCTTTTTCAGCAACTCGGTTTAATCCACTATTGAGATAACAGTCAAAATCAATTCAAAGTTTCTTTAGCAAATTTATATAGAGATTGGAGAGTCAGTCCATTAGCTGGATACTCAGCAATACCAAAATCAAATATCATCTGAAAACGACTATTATCTGGTGCTGTAAACACTTCTATCCGCAAAGCAGTTAAAATCCCGCTTAGATAATCGCTTGCTTCTGATTTCGTTAAACCAGGTATCCCCACAACAAATTCTCCACTTCCCCAGTAGCCTAACACTTCTGCACCCCGAAGATTATTCTGGAACAAAAAACCCCACCGATGTAAAACTTGATTACCCGTAGCGTGACCATATTGTATATTTATCTGTTGCAAATCAGCGATGCTGAACACTGCTAGACAGAAAGGTAGGTTTGATTTTTCAGTAATCCACTGTTCTAGATAGCGACTTGATTGAGGTTGATTTGTCAACCTGGTGATAGGGTCTTTGGTGGAAAGAGTTTGGAGCAAACGGGTACGTTCCAGACGATTGGTGATTCTGGTTAGTAGTTCTACTGCCACAACTGGTTTACTGACATAGTCATCCGCACCAATTGCAAATACCTGCTGAATGGTTTGTTGATCGCAACGAGCAGTTAGAAATAAAATTGGTAGTCCTTGCCAGTCGGGATCGGTACGGACAGCCTGACAAAGTTCTAAGCCGTTAATGTCAGGCATGTCTATATCTAAAATGAGTAGGTCAGGAGTCTGAGACCGTAACACTTCCCAGAAACGCAAGGGGTTATCTAGTCCTGCCATCCGGATACCCCAAGGCTCTAACATCGGGCGCAAGGCTGCTAGAAATATTGGGTCATCATCAACTACCAGTATGTTTGCTCTTAGAGAATGGTTGCGTTGCCAGAGTTGGGTCACTACATCCCAAACTCGTTCTGCACTCACAGGCTTAACCAAAAACCCTTGACCTCCTGCACGAGCTACTGTAACCCGATCCAGTAGACCATCAGCTGAAGCAATAACCACTACTGGTATGGGTGGTGTCTGTGCTGCCATTTCAGAAATGAGTGCCAAGGAATCTCCCTGTTGTGTTGTAGCATCCACCGCCAACACTATCAATTCCGGTGAGTAAGATTGAAGCCACGTTTTTGCTGATTCAAGGGTTGTCACTTGTTTCCAAGTCAGGTTAAGCAAATTTGCTAGTTTTTGTAACTTTTGACTCAAAGTTGGGTCAGGGTCAATCAACAGTAGTTGAGATGTTTCTGGAGGTGAAGATGCTTCTTGGTCCCCTAAATTCAGCGTCTCACCTAATTCCCGCACTAAATCTAAAAACTTATGTTCAGCCGACGGTTGTAATGCTCCATCTGAGAGCAAAATTTCTTCCATCTCTCGCGCTAACAGGGTTCCTGCTTCCCGCTCAAACATTCCCAACACACCTGCCAGCTTATGTGCTGCTTGCCTCGCATTTTGGCGTAATTCTTGGGTGAGCGTTCCTTTTTTTACTGCGATCGCGGCCATTTGCAAAGCCTCTAATCTTTGAGTCATCAACCCCCGATACTGGTGCCAAAGTTCATTCACCCCCTGCTGAAACTGCTGCTCAATAGATAAAGCCGCAGAGATAGAAGACAAATTCTGCTTATCCCTCTTGTCTCCCTTATCTCCCTTGTCTCCCTTGTCTCCCTTGTCTCCCTTATCTTCCCTATTCCCCCAATCTCCCTCCTCTGCCACACCTTCGCGCAACCGATACCCCAAACCATAAACATTCTCAATCCAGTCCACAGCTCCAGCTTTCTTCAGTTTTTGTCGCAGTCCTTTTATATGTGCCTTGACACTCTCCTCTAAAGGAGGATCATCAAACGTCCACAGGTGCTCAACTAGTTGTCCACGACTAAAAACACGTGAGGGATTCCGTAAAAATACTTCCAGTAGGCTATATTCTTTGGGGGTTAATGCTACTGGTTTATTGGCAAAGGTCACTTCACAACTACAAGGATCTAGACACAATTTACCTACCTGTAACACCGTTGTAGGAGAAACTTCGCCACGGCGCAATAATGCTCGTACCCGTGCATGTAGCTCTTCCAAATTCAGTGGTTTAATGAGATAGTCATCTGCACCCGCGTCGAGTCCACGAATTCTGTCTGTGCTTGCATCTTTAGCTGTGATCAGCAAGATAGGAACAGAACAACCCTCAGATCTTAACTTTTGGCATAAAGTAATACCATCAAGTCTGGGAAGTCCTACATCCATAATGATCAGGTCATAATTTGCAGACTGGGAATATTCCCAGCCACTTTGACCATCTTCAACGGGATCAACGATATAGTGCTGGCTCGTGAGAGATTGTACCAGTATCCCTAGCAAAACTTCATCGTCTTCAATCAGCAAGATTCGCATTGCATTTACCCATCTGGAATATACGCAGGTAGATAATTTTGGGTTATACAATTAAGCGTAAGTTATTTAGCACTCATTATGCTGTTTTAAAGAAACGAATAATTTCTCGTACATGCTCCAAAAATTGTCCATCAGTAGAAAGTTGAGCGATCGCAGTACGTGCTTCCCGTGCTAAATATTCATGTTCAGTTTGATTTGTGGCACGTAAGTTCTCCAAATTAGCATCGAGACGGGCTAATTCTTTGCGAGTTTCTGCCGTATAAAGCTGATGATTTGCTGCTAGAGAGTAGGGTTGTTCTGGATTGAGCTGCTCTTGTAAGGCTTGGAGCGTTGTTTCGATAGTATTAACACGGTTGCGGAGTTCCACAATATCTTCGCGAGGATATTTAAATTCTTGTCTAATCATTGACAAGCGCGCATACAAATACTCATATGCTCTAATGGCCGGACGTAGGATAGTTAACAATAAAGCTGCACCAGAACTGATGTAACCAACAGCACTAACGCCAGTCGCAGCAAGGATATAAAGACCAACTGTTGAAACTAAGTGTAAGCCAATGGCTACCAAGAGCGATCGCTTTGCCAAAACCGTGACATAGTTCAGTTGTTTTTCATCTACAGGAATGCCTTTTTCCGAAGATTGTCCGCTTTCTGCTAACACTTCTTTAGCTTGAAAGTACACATTCCACGGTACTGTAACAATCACCAATAACCACCAAAAAGTTGCACCGCCAATCACCCAGTCAAGAAAGTTACCTGCAGGTATTTGGAACCATTGAAGTACACTAAAAACCAGCAGCACTAAAGCAGCAATTCCAATACTAGAACCGATAAAGAGGTTGAAATACATCTTGCCCGATCTCCCGTAAAAGTAGGACAAACAAAGAACTCAGCCTAGATTTTGTACAACTAGCTGGTAAGCTTTAAAATTAATATAAAAGGTAGCTGCGCCATGTTTGTTTAGTATCCTTGCTGCTACTTTCAGGACGTAGCAAGCGCCAAGTTTTGGCTTCGTTTTGAAGTTGTAGGTAAATGTCAAACGGTTTTTGACGTCGTGTTAAGCTGCGCTTTGGCAGCTTGAATGTCACATCATAAGTTCCTTGAACATGAAAAGTTAATAAACTCTGCACTGTCAGAGGCTTTTGCTCAGTAATCGATAGGTGATTGATTTTAAACCCCCGAAAATCCAAATCCAACTGTTGGTTCAATTGTTGTTGAGTTTGCTGTAGCTCAAATGCGATCGCTTTTTGCACTAATTGGCGAGTTGGTGCAAGAACAGTGCTTGTACACCCAACTAATAGCCCCACCAAAATGAGAATAATAATTGACCTTACCGTCACAGCTACCACCTTTAATTTTTTTCCAAAATACATCGCCCCATGTCCCCCATGTCCCCCATGTCCCCCATGTCTTCCATGTCCCCCTTGTCCCTCTATCTGCCAAATATAAAAACCATGGCTTTGATAGTATAGGCTGTGATCAGTACGACACTCTAACTATGCTCAAAAAAACTCTTGGTTTAGATCAACAGCTTTATGATTACTTGCTATCTGCTTCATTACGGGAGCCAGAAATTCTTCTGAAACTGCGGCAAGAAACTGCTAATCATCCCAGAGCAATTATGCAGATTGCACCAGAGCAGGGACAGTTTATGGCACTGTTAGTCCAGTTGATAGGAGCAAAGAAAACACTTGAAATTGGGGTGTTTACTGGATACAGTTCACTCTCTATTGCTCTAGCACTTCCTGCTGATGGCAAAATTATTGCCTGTGATGTAAGTGAGGAATATACAGCGATCGCTCGTCGTTATTGGCAACAAGCCGGGGTGACTGACAAAATTGATCTGCGATTAGCACCAGCTCTAGAAACTTTAGATCAGCTTTTAGCTGATGGTGCAGCACAGACATTTGACTTTGCTTTTATCGATGCAGATAAAGAGAATAATGATGCCTATTACGAGCGATGTCTGCAATTACTGCGTCCAGGTGGGTTAGTTGCTATTGATAATGTTTTGTTGTCTGGACGAGTTGCTGATCCTTCAGTTCAAGATCCAGCAGTTCAAGCTACCCGTGCCTTCAACGAGAAGTTACACAAGGATGAAAGAGTAACACTCTCCCTTGTGCCCATTGCTGACGGCTTAACCTTGGCGCTCAAGCGACCTTAATAGATGAAGTAGAGCATTCTGAAATCTGTTCTTCACTCCCCACACCCCATTTTCACAGTAAACATCCTAAGTCAACATACAAAAGCATGAGAAGGTTCGGGAAATTTGCGTTAGTCTGCAGTGTCATAGTTGCCTTGGTCAGTTCAAATTTTCGAGTGCAAGCAAGCCAAAAGCGACTACTCACTCTTGACGATCAGTTCACTTTCCACAAGGTCAGCGATCCTCAAATATCCCCAGATGGAAACTGGATTGCCTACACTGTGGAAAATACTGATGTAAAAAATGACACAAAAAATAAAGATATTTACATAACCTCGTGGAGTGGTTCCCGAACCCTACGTCTGACGAGTAGCAAGGATAGTGAGTACTCTCCTCGGTTCAGTCCAGACGGGAAATTCCTTGCTTTTCTATCAAGCAGACAAAACAGTGGAGGAACTCAGATTTGGCTCCTAAACCTTGCTGGTGGTGAGGCTGAAAAAATCTCAGATTTCAAGGGAGGTGTCTCTGATTTTGTCTGGTCACCCGATAGCAAACGACTAGCGGTAATTGCTGCAGACCCGGAGGACTCTGAAGACAACAAAGAGAACAAGACCCCACCACCGATTGTGATTGATCGCTTCCAGTTTAAGGAGGATGGTACAGGATATCTGGGAAAAAGCCGCGATCACCTCTATATATTTGACTTAGCCACCCGAAAAGCAAATATCCTCACACCAGATGATTTCAATGAGTATTTGCCCTCTTGGTCTCCAGATAGCAAGAGCATCGCTTTTGTCACGAAAAGAGGTGCCGACTTTGATCGCCACAATAACTGGGATATATATGTTATTGAAGCAAAACCAGGAGCACAAGCTCATCAACTTACCACCTTTGACGGACCTGACAACGATCCCTCTTGGGATAGCAGACCTGTTTGGAGTCCAGATGGAAAATTGATTGCCTATCTCCAAGGTGGTCCGCAGAAACTCATTGAGTATGCAGTTTATCGTCTTGCTGTTATCCCAGCCACTGGTGGCACGCCCCGTCTACTGACATCAACCCTTGATCGCAACGTAGTCAAGCCATACTTTACAGCTGATGGTAAATCGATTCTTTTTCTACTTGAGGATGATGGAGCAGTACACTTAGCAAAGGTTCCAGTCGCTGGCGGGAAAGTGGAACGGCTAGTTGCAGGACGTCGGACTGTGAGCGCCTTCAATCTAGGGCGTGACAGTAGAATCGCTCTTCTCTCTTCCACACCACAAGAGCCTAACGAGATTTTTACCCTCAAAGGTAGTGAACTACGTCCATTGTCTCACCAAAACCAGGAGATAGTTGCCCAACTAAAGTTGGGTACGACCAAAGAGATCAGTTTCAAAAGTAAAGATGGAACACAAATCCACGGATTTATCGTCATGCCTCCCAATTTTCAAATAGGGAAGAAGTACCCAACACTCGTTCAGATTCATGGGGGTCCCGTGGGACAGTATAGAAACGAGTTTATGTTTGATTGGCAAATTTTTACAGCTCATGGCTACGTCGTTGTAGGTGTTAACCCACGTGGTAGTTCAGGGCGGGGTGAAGCGTTTTCAAAGGCAATCTACGCTGACTGGGGAAACAAGGATGCTCAAGATATTCTTGCCGGCGTTGACTATGTTGTGGCACAAGGAATCGCTGATGCATCACGCCTTGGAATTGGTGGGTGGAGCTATGGTGGTATCCTAACAAACTATACCATTGCTCGGGATAAACGTTTCAAAGCAGCGGTGAGTGGTGCAAGTGCAGCAAATATTCTAGCAGGGTATGGTACCGATGCATATGTCCGTGATTACGAGCAGGAGCTAGGCGTACCATGGAAAAATCTTAACAAATGGCTGCATCTGTCATTCCCTTTCCTGCATGCTGATCGTATCGTCACACCAACTCTGTTCTTATGCGGTGAGCAGGATGCTGAAGTTCCCCTACTGAACTCTGAGCAGATGTACCAAGCGCTGAAAAGCCTGAGAATTGATACTGAACTGATCATTTACCCTGGTCAATACCATGAGATTAGCAAGCCAAGTTATCTACGGGATCGGCTAGAGCGCTACTTAGCTTGGTACGACAAATACTTGATGAAGTAGTGTTAGATATCCAATAACCCGTATCGTTTTTGTAAATATAATAATTTCATTCTCGCCTCACCAGCATTGTCAGCCAGATCGGCAAACTCAACAAATCTCAGTAATTCTTTGCGTAGTAAATTGCGCTCTACTTCTAGAGTTTTCCGATCTAAATCTGGTGGTAAGACAATCATGTCAAATATTGTGGCACGGTCTTTGCCTGGCGCTGGACGCAAAACACGTCCACGCCGTTGGATAAACTGACGAGGATTGCCGGAACTTGCCAAAATGACAGCAGTCTGAATTGCTGGGATATCTACTCCTTCATCTAAACAGCGAATCGCCACCAACCCTTGCAATTCACCACTTTCAAATTGACGACGCAAAACTTCTCGTTCTTGCAGGGTTGTTTGAGCAGTGTAGGTGCTAACTTTATAACCCAGTTCTACTCCCAGAATTTTAGCAACGGCTTTGAGTTGCTGTAGGCTAGAACGCTGTCCTACTTCTTGCGAACCATCACTACAATAGAAAAGTGTATGGGTAGTTTCTCGACGCGTTGCCATTAACTCGCGCAAAGCATTTAACTTATTTTCAGCAGCCCCAATTAACCTTGCCCGCTGCATCAATAATGGCTTTAAATCTTCATTGTTATCAAAAGAATTCAATTCTACATTGTCTCTATCCCTATATAACAGTGCGCGTCCAATTTTCTCGGTTAATTTTGCGTAAGCACGGCTTTCTGTTTCTGTTAATTCTACTAGTATAGGGTAATAAAGATAATGAACTAAAGCGCCTTGAGTAATGGCATCTTTTAAGGTGAACTCCGGTTTAATGACTGATCCAAAATAATCAAATAAAGATTGGGTTCCACTTTCATCAAAGTATCTTTCAGGTGTTGCAGACAAAGCAAGTCGCAATCCCACAAGACGTGGTAAACTTTCTTCTAGCTTAGGTGAGCCTAGGTTATGTGCTTCGTCTCCAATAATTAAAGTCCTTTCTGGGAAATATTTGAGTTGTGATTGAAAACCGTCTCCGATTAAAGTTGAGTTGGTAGTAATCACTGTCAGAAACTGTTGGGTACCAGAACGCAAATTGTAAAGTTGGATAGACAACTGACTCTGCCAGGTATGTAAATTCTCAAAAGCTAAGATAGGTTTTAAATTAAATTTTTCACACTCCCGCGCCCATTGGGTAACAAGATGGCGGTAGGGACAAACGACTAATAGTACTTGTAAATTAATTTGCTTGTATAGTTCGCATGCGATCGCCAAAGCAGTTATTGTTTTCCCGCTACCAGTTGCCATTTTTAGGGTACCTCTACCGTTATTAGCAAACCAGTTATTCACTGCTTGTTGCTGATACCCACGCAATTGTAAGGATATTGGCATAGCTGGGCATCCTGGCAATAATTTATGATGATAGCTACCTTTACTTTCACCTACAAATGGTAATTTAAGATTGAAACTTGGCTGTTGCTTGACTAAATTTTGTTTTAAATACATAGGGAAAAGTTGAGACAGAGTTAGGAGTGGGGGCGCAATGCCTTGCGCCCATATTAGGAGAATGAATTGCACGGGCGAACAGTTGTTCACCCGTGCTAATAATTAACAATCTTGATGTATCAGTTATAACTTCGCCAGACAGCGACAAGGGAACCTTGGACTTGCACCTGAATGGCGTTGACTTCAATTGGCTTGTATTTTGGATTGGCTGGTTTAAGGGTTACCTGATCACCTTGACGATAGAATCGTTTTAAGGTGGTACCGTATCCATCAACTCTGGCGGCGACAATCGTGCCATTTTTCAACTGATTTGGTTCTGGGACTGGGCGTAGAAATACCAAATCACCATCTGTGATCAAATCTTCAATCATGCTGTCGCCAGTGACCCTCAAAGCATACGTTTGAGGGGGAAAAGACAAGTTAGTAAAATCGAGTTGTTCTACAGTATCAGCAAAGGGTTCTATTAAACCACCAGCAGCGATCGCACCTAAAATTGGTACACCTTGTTTTGGTGAAGCCAAAATCCGAATTGTTCGTGCTTTACCTTCACTCCACTCTATATATCCTTTAGTACGTAAATGTTCTAAGCGACTTTGAATTGGTGCAGGCGACTTTAGATTCATTGCCTGCATCATTTGGCGAATTGAAGGCGAATGCTGGTGCGTTCGGATGTATTCTGTTAGCCATTCATAAAGTTCTTGTTGAGCTTCAGTAAGATGTTCCATAAATTTCGTAGGGAGGTAAATACAAATGTTCCTAGAACATTAGTACTACAAAAAACTACCCCACGCATCATATATTTTGAGAAACTCCATATATTTTGAGAAACTTAGGAGCAATTTTGAGAGAGTTAAAGAATAAATATTTCATAAGTATGGCCGCAATGCCTTGCACCCCATACCTAACTCCTAACTCCCAGTATCCCCTCACTCTGCTCCTAAAATACTTGCCAGCAAAGCTTTTTGAATATGCATACGATTTTCTGCTTGATCCCACACTCGTGACTGAGAACCTTCAATGACCTCATCAGTGATCTCTTCACCACGATGTGCTGGTAGACAGTGCAGAACTATTGCTTCTAGATCAGCAAGACTCAACAGCTGCTCATTGATTTGGTAAGGTTGAAAGATTGGTGTTCTGTCATCTGCTTCTGATTCTTGACCCATACTCGCCCAAACATCGGTGTAAAGGACATTAGCGCCTTTTGTTGCATCTTCTGGGTCATGTGTGAGGATAACTTCCGTCTTGTCATTAGCAATTGAGCGTGCTGTTTGGATAACAGCAGCATTGGGCTCATATCCGATAGGTGTGGAAATTCTCACATTCATTCCTACCAAAGCACAGCCTAGCATTAAAGAATTAGCAACATTATTACCATCACCCAAGTAGGTTAAGGTTAAACCAGCAAAGGTGTCAAAGCTTTCTTTAATTGTCAATAGATCAGCCAAGACTTGACAGGGATGCTCTAAATCTGTAAGAGCATTGATGACAGGGATTTTTGCATAATGAGCAAAAGTTTCCAATTCTTGCTGTGCAAAGGTCCGAATTGCTAAAATGTCCAAATATCGATCCAAAACCCTTGCTGTGTCCTGCACTGGTTCCCCACGGCTCAATTGAGTGACATTAGGATTGAGATCTATAACTTGTCCACCCAGTTGGTACATAGCCACAGAAAAACTCACTCGTGTTCGAGTCGAAGCTTTAGAGAACAAAAGCCCCAACACTTTATTGCACTGCAATTTCAGCTTTTGTGATTTGAGCTGAGTTGCCATTTGCAGGAGGTCTTGAACTTCTTTTGGACTTAGGTCCGCCAGACTTAGTAAATCTCGTCCACTCAACGATGCCATGCTTTTTGAATCTTTAGAGAACAATTATGTCTTTTCGTTCTTCCAGCCTTTTCAAAAAATAGAGTTTTCAAAGGCTACCAGCTATTTTTTATGTCTAGGTGAGAATTCAAGTTAGCTTTTTTGATTGTATGAGTCTATCAACTTCCTTAATGATGGATTTAAGAAATATATTTTTGAATTATCCCATTTTTACTTCTTTCAAGATCACTATTAAACTAAAAACCTATAATGTAGCAATAACCAGGATTTTTAGCAAAAAGTAGATAGATATCTTATTATTTACACTGACTAGTTGACATTTGGCTCACGTGTGATACAATTAGAAATCGGTTGTGAGATTTTAAGTCGAGCAGTCCAGTCATCATCCACGCCAGCATAGCACAGCGGTAGTGCATCCGACTTGTAATCGGAAGGTCGTCAGTTCAATCCTGACTGCTGGCTTTTATCCAAGCCATCTAAAAGCAGTGTACTTCAATACACTGTTCAGGTTCTTGTACACTTTTGATACTCTCAAGTACTAGTCAGACCCTCAGTTTCTTCGAGATACTGGGGTTTTTTCATTGCCGTTATCACAAATAATGTGGAAGATCTCAGCATAACAAAATCTTTCTTAAAGTATGTTCTTGTGCTGTTTATTCAATAAGTGTACGATACTCACACAAGATTTAGCTCTCAAAACTATTGCTTTGCTCTTGAGAACTAAACACCTCACTTTAGTATTAATAATTTAAATTTGAGTGTTTTTATCGATAATGTGAATTATTCAACTCTGCTTTGTAGGAATTGCAGAAGTTTTGAATGACTGAGTGGTAGTGAGTTTATTAGTTGTATATGACAAGCAAACAATCTTTGTATATCCCATCTCTTGACGGAATCCGGGCAATATCCTTCTTCATTATATTTTTACAACATGTAGGACTAGAGTTTATTCCTGGAATTTTTGGTGTTACTATCTTTTTCTTTCTAAGCGGCTATCTGATTACCACGCTTTTACGTATGGAGTTTGATAAGGCAGGTAATATCAATTTGAAGAATTTTTATATCAGACGTACACTGCGTATTTTTCCACCTTTTTATCTGGTTTTAGGAATGGCACTTATCTTGACATCTGTAGGAATTTTACAGGAGAAAGTGACTTTTTGGGGATTCATCTCTCAGTTATTTTATTTCTATAATTACTACCAAATTGAGAACTCTTGGCATGGAGTTCCTGCAGGTACTATGGTCTTTTGGTCTCTATCTGTAGAGGAACACTTTTACCTTGTCTTTCCTTTTTTCTATATATTTCTAAGACGCTATGTGCCATCACGTTTTCAGCAAATGTTGCTTCTACTTGGCATGTGTGGGATTATCCTATTATGGCGGTGTATCCTCGTCTATGGGTTACATAGTTCTGAACTTCGTACTCGTGTTGCAACAGATACACGCATTGACTCAATTTTATTTGGTTGCATATTGGCGATATATGGAAATCCTATTCTTGATAAGGTTAAGTACTCGGCCCATCAATGGTTAAGAATATGGTTACCCTTAGGTATATTAGCAATAGTATTTACATTAATAACTCGGGAACCTCAATTCCGAGAAACGTTTCGTTATACTATTCAGGGAATAGCACTATTTCCTATATTTATTACAGCAATTCGTTATAGTGATTCTTCTTTATTCCAGTTTCTAAATTTAAATGGGATAAAGTTTCTTGGGGTAATGTCTTACTCTCTATATCTTATACATTATATTTTCTTAAATGCTTTAAAAACAACGAATTTTCCGGTATTTATTCAAGCATTACTCGCATTGGGATTATCAATTATAACTGCAACTGCAATTTACTATTTTGTTGAAAAACCCTGTGCTCGTCTAAAAAAAGCTTGGGTAATTTCCAGCAAAAATGTATAACTCCTGCTGTAACAAAAAAATTATAGTTTCTTAAGTTCTCAGATTTTATACATGCTTACCTACCCTTGGTGGTAAATATCGTGGTAAACATCATAAGGAAGCCACCTAAAAGAATTGCGATCGCAATTCCTCCTGTCAATAGATCAAGTACCTGATTGTTATCCATTGTCATGTAAAAACTTATAAAGGTTGGAAAGATATCGATACACTCATCTTAGCGGCTTGTGTTTGTTTCGTAAGAACTAACTGAATTTAAGAATCGCTTTTGGCAATCACTACGCTACCAGGTGCCAGACGTATTTTGCTAACGGGTTTAAAAACCGAAGATACAGCAGTCATAGCGCTTACACTATGGTGCGGTCTTCTTTAGAATAACCCACCGCAAAATGAACTACCCCATCCGCCATGCGGATGAGGAATTTTTAATTAGAAATCAACCCCTTGCTTAAGTTCTACTCCTTGATTGGCATAGTGCTTGTGACAATAGACTTCCGAGTGAATGCTAGCTAGATCAAAGTATGTGGGCTGATTTTGACAACGACCAGTAATAATAATTTCAGTATCGCGAGGTTTGCGAAGTAAGGCTTGGACAATGGGTTCAACTGGTAATAACTCTAAATCAACAGTGGGATTAAGTTCGTCGAGAATAATAGTTTTGTACAGTCCGGCAGCGATCGCTGTTTTAGCAATTTCCCAACCCCGTTCAGCTTCTACATAATCCAATTCTTGACGGGAGTTGCGCCAGACAATCGCATCTCGACCACACCGTTGATGATCGACGACTTCGGGATATGACTGCTGTAAGGCAGCGATCGCTGCATCTTCTGTATAACCACTCCCACCTTTAAGCCATTGCATAATAAGTACGCGGGTAGATCCAGGATGATTGATTCCTCTGCCGATTGCTTGTAATGCTTTACCCAAAGCACTGGTAGACTTACCCTTACCTGCACCCGTGTAAATTTCAATACCCTGAATTCCCTGTTCTAGAGCTGTCGGGTGATGATGGGGTTTCATCTCTGAGTGTAAATCTGCAATATCTAATAACTTTTGTGGCGCAGCACGCCCAGTCGCAATAATTTCCAACTCTTGAGGCTTAGATTTTAGTGTTTGCACAACCTCATCTACATCCAGCAGTCCTAAATCTAGGACTGGGTTGATTTCGTCTAAAACGACAACCGAATACAGACCTGAAGCAAGCGCGCCTTTTGCAACATCCCAACCCCGTGCTGCTTCTTGTCGGTCAAATGTTGTGATTTCATCTGGTCCAAAAAATTCTGCTCTACCAGTGCGCACTTGGTCAATTAAATGAGGGAACCCCCGTTGTAAGGCTGCTATTGCCCCGTCCTCATCATAATCTCGTTCTGGTCCTTTTAAGAACCGCAGTAGCAAAACACGGTTAGAATTGCTAGGTGTATTGATCCCCAAGCCAATTGAACGTAAAACAACTCCTAAAGCTGCCTGAGACTTGCCTTTACCTACACCATCATAGACATGAATTTGTCCAGTAAGCCGTGAGGGGCGCACTTGTGCTGTCCGAATACCGATGCCGTTCCTTGTGATCATCTCTCGCAAAGCTGTAACGTGGCAGTCTTTCATATTATCCAAAGTCTTGTATCTTTAGGTAGACACTCGACCCCTGACTGACTCAGTCAGACACTCCGACCAAGGGAATATATGAAGAAAAGAAACAGGGAAATGTTAGAACAATAGAGATGTTAGAACAATGAGATAATTTCCCCTATCATACTCTAGACTACCGCTATACTCTCATAAGTTACACCTTACTGACCACCGATTTATGCCTGAATACCACCTGATTCCCAGAGTTGTACCCCTTGGTGTCATTCTCTTTGATTTTTTATTTTTACTGGTAGCAATACCTGTTGAAGCATATGTCTTGAACAGAAGACTTAAATTTGATAAAAAGAGTAGTGCTTTTTATGGAATTACTGTCAATCTTTTTTCTAGTGTGATTGGTTGGTTAGTATTTTTCTTTGCGGAGCCCTTGTTACCCGTTAGATTTAAATCAGAGTTGATAGATTATCTTCTTTTTAATCAACTTAAATATGCATATCATATACAAACTTTCATAATATTGACGGCATTTATAATTTTCTTTGCAACTTTTGTCGTTAAGTATCTTTTACTCAGAATTTTGTTGATCTCACTCAGTGAAACAGGGAAAAGTCCACAGGCAAATTTACCGCCTATTCGCCGAAACTCACGCCGTAATACGAAGACAAAATGGCAAAATACTAATTTAGTTACTACTTTATTGATAGCAAATTCACTCAGCTATACTTTGATAATTGTTATTTTCTTCATTCGCTCAGCATATGTGTAAAGGTGAGTTTATTCTAGAATTATGGTATTTGGTAAAGGTAAATGGAAAGATAAGGAACATATGAGCATTAAATGATATATCTACTTTTTTAGAATTTAGAGGAGACACTTATGAACTTATTGTTTAAAGATATATTCGGTATTTTTAAGATTATTGAAGCAATTTATGCACGTATAAGAAGAGTAGTTGTTCCGCCTAAAGCATATTCTTGGCAAACTCTTATTTATTTGAGTCTGTTTTCTTGGTTAATGTCATCTCTTTCAACAGGTTATGTAAAAGATATAATTGCAATTTGTGGCTGGTTATTTCTCATTGCTGGTACTGCTTGGTACACTACAGACAATCCCTTGTATATACCCAATACCAATATGCCTGTGGGAGCAGTAATAACCGGGTTTTTAGTTAGTGTTTTTGCCTTTGGACAAGAGAGAAATGTCATTACACCAAAAACAATAGTTCTTTGGCCAACTATTTCTGCAATTATTACGGCTATTCCAGAGTTTTTTGAAGGAACGGGTACAGATGCTAAAACCCAAATTCCCAAGATAAACGAACGCCAAAAAATTATAGTTTTGCTTGGCAGTTGTATGGTGTTGAGTTGCTGGTTACAACTTTACTTCGTTGTAGATAATTGGCTAGATCAATTTCCTAGTGTGCAAGTAGATAGTAGTAAACGCAGTGCCTTAGTTATCAGAACTGAACCATTAGTCAAAGTGCCAAAAAACGGTGTTCTAATTTTAGATAAGTTAGTACCGCTAGTGGAAGAACAAATAGATGAAAGACCGTGGTCGGAAGTAGAACAATGGTTATATAATGCACGCCAAAGAGTAGGCAATTTAGGTAGACAAGTTATAGCAACAAATCTTGCAGAATATGATGAGAGATTTCTTTGGCGTGTAGAACCACGTGTATCTAATATCAATACTGATTATAAATTAGATCTATTAAGCATTTGGATTGGTCCTAGTGCTAATGCCAATGGCTTTTATCTCAAAAAATCTTGCCGTGTAAAACAAGTTACGGCATCCACAAATAATGCCACCAAAACTGTAAAGACATCCGACAACACCTCTGCGGTTGCAAAAATTGAATGCGATCGCGTCTCTAAATTCATTCAGGGTGCGCCGCCGCCGCAGTAGAGGGTGTAAGGAGTTAGGAGTTATACCAGGTTGTTATAAATCTCAGACATTTGGCAATTTGAGGGACAAGGAGGACAAGGGGGACAAGCGAAGGGGGACAAGGAGGACAAGGAGGACAAGGAGGACAAGGGGGACAAGGAGGACAAGGAGGATTGGTAGTCGGAATTTTGTGAAATGGTATTAGGAGTTGGGAGTTAGGGAGGGAGGGGGTGAGGGAATAATAACTAGGGTTAAACGCGATGAATTGTGTTTCTTCGACGTGAAATGATTTATGAATCTGGGAAGAATTTCTGTAATAGCAACAAACGTGCTTCGCGAAGTGATGCGCGATCGCATCTTTTACATTGTTGGTTTTTATGCTCTCATACTCGCTGCTGCTTTCCGTCTTTTACCTGAATTTGCTGCTGCGACAGAGGACAAGATGTTTCCAGACTTTGGTCTGGCAGCGATGAGTGCAATTAGCTTAATAGTTGCTGTTTTTGTTGGTACAGGACTGGTTAACAAAGAAATCGAAAACCGCACAATTTTGATGTTAATTGCAAAACCTGTTAGTCGTAGTGAGTTTATCGTTGGCAAATACTTGGGTTTAGTCGCTGTTTTGGGTGTATTCATCACCTCCATGACAGCAATTTATTTGGTGTTTTTACAATTTAGCAAAATTTCTCATCCTATACCAAGCATTCTAATTGCCGTAATTTTTTTATTGTTGCAGATGTCCTTGATAACAGCTGTAGCAATTACCTTAGGAGTATTCACTAGCTCCTTATTAGCAACAGCATTAACTTTTTCAGTGTATTTAATGGGAAATATCACCCAGGATATACTACAACTTGGTCGTTTAAGTCACAATCCTGGTATTGAACGATTTACTCAGGGTTTATACCTCGTATTACCAGACTTATCACGACTAGATTTGAAAAATCACGCTGTTTACGGAATGCAAGCACTACCTGGGGGAATAACATTAATCACCAATGCGGGTTATGGCGTACTGTATAGTGCCATGCTGTTGGCGATCGCTGTTTTCATTTTTTCACGGCGAGAATTTTGAGTATATGGAGAATGGGGCATAGGGGAGCCATTGACGGGTACGTAGGGGTCTCCCCAAGTGGAGCAAATGGCGTCATAGGGCATAGTATTAAGATCTTCCCTTTATCCTCCTTGTCCTCCTTGTCCTCCTTGTCCTCCTTGTCCTCCTTGTCCCCCTTCCCTTGTCGCCTTTTATTCACAAAAAAACACCTCATCTTGATGAATCGTGCCATCAGGCATGATAGTGCCTTGTTGCTTTGTAAAAATTAATTTTGCCTGCCAAAGGTTCGCTTCAGTTAAATTTGCCTTACTTAGGTTTGACCATGTAAGGTCTGTACTAGTTAAGTTAGCTTGATGTAAATTAGCCTCTAGTAGCATTGCTCCACATAGTTTTGCTCCTGTAAGGTTTGCTCTGACTAAGTTAGCTTCAATTAGAGAAGCTTCGATGAGTTGTGCATCACTCAGATCTGCTTCCCTCAAATCAGCACCACATAGAGAAGCAGCCCATAGTTTACTTCTACTCAACTTCACTCGCCATAAAAAAGCCCCACATAAATTAGCACCTTTTAAATCAGCATCAATTAAATTTGCTTCACACAAGGAAGCATCACACAAACAAGCTTCCTGTAAATTAGCGTGCATTAAATTGGCACTACTTAGGTTTGAACCCAAAAGAACAGATCCACTTAGATTTGCATAGCGTAAATCTGCTCCTATTAAGTTAATGCCACTCAAATCAACTCCTCTGAGGTCGATTCCACTCAAATCACATCCACTAAAATCTCTTTGTTGAGAGTATTTATCTGTGATTTGACTTAAAATTAAATCCTGTCCATTCGCATGATTTCTCATGATATTCACCTTTAACGCAAGGGTGTAAAATGTCTTTGATGCAAATCCTAATAATTACTGTATTTTGAGATTACACCCCAAATTGAGATTATATATCTAACAAAATCAGGAAAAAATACAAAAAATTGGTCAAAAACCTGCAATATACCTAGATTACGGGCTTTGTATTATCTTTTCTGTCAAAAAATGTTGAGTAAAGTCAGGAAAGTATCATAATAATATGGTTATTACTACCATAAATTTCTCAGTTTATCCGCCTGATATTAGGAATCCAATAGGAATTCTTATATAGCAATCTTAAATCATTTGTGAGAAATGAGAATCTCGGTTTCTTCAAGAAACCGGGATTATAGACTTTTAATTTTTACAACTTATCTAGGAAGCCTTATAGATGTTTACTTGTCATCGGGGCTTTATCTTTCTTCACCCCAAGTTCTTAACTGTAGATACACCAATATCAAAGCTATAGCTAAAAGTACTGTTGCTGCTGCTGCTGCGTAACCAAAATCAAATTGACCAAAAGCCTCTTGATAAATGTAGTAAACTAGCAAGTTAGTAGAATTTAACGGTCCACCGCCTGTAATGACGTAAACTTGCTCAAAACTCCGCAATGTAAAAATAACAGTGGTAATGATTGCAAAGACTAAAGTGGGTCGCAATCCAGGCAGGGTAATATACCAAAATTGTTGCCAAGCATTGGCTCCATCTAGTTCTGCTGCTTCATAACGACTAGAGGGAATTGCTTGTAACCCTGCTAAAAACACAACCATGTTGAAACCTAGTTGTTTCCAAACACTCATGATAATTA
Organism: Nostocales cyanobacterium Centralia_MAG_434; assembly: GCA_021324415.1. Lineage (GTDB taxonomy): Bacteria > Cyanobacteriota > Cyanobacteriia > Cyanobacteriales > Nostocaceae > JAJPJF01. Next base: position 9,775 of record JAJPJF010000118.1, on the reverse strand, counting down.
AAACTGGCATTGCCCAAAATGTGTCTCCCAGCCAGGAAACTGATGGAATACCAAATATATTTAGAAGTGCATTTATTGGGCCTTGTGTTTGAAACAACCAACGAAATCCCAAACCAGCCGCGACAACAGAGGTAATTGAGGGCAAGAAATAGGCAGTTCGCAGTATACCTTGCAAGGCAACTGTACGATTTAATAGCACCGCTATTGCTAAAGCAACAATGATACTGGGAATGACAGTAGCAACAGTAAAGTACACGGTGTTGCCAATAACCTGCAAAAAATCAGGGTTCTGTAACAACCGCCAATAATTTTTCCAGCCAACCCAGTGAGTCCCGGTTAATGTGAAACTACCAGCAGTGAAGCTTAGGTAAAATAAATAGGCAATGGGCCAAATTACAAAGATGCCCAGCAAAATTAATGCTGGAGTCAGAAAAATACCAGCAGCAACAGTATCATTATCCAGCCAAGATTTACCATAATATTTTGGCATCTACAATTCACCCTTTGTGCTATCATGACGCTTTGCCCTGATTCTACCTCCAGCCTCATCTCTCCTAACATTCTTCATCACACTTTTTCTGGAACTCAGCCTTTAAAACTGGGAATCATGGCTTCTGGTAATGGCAGTAATTTTGAAGCGATCGCTCAAGCAATTAAAAGTGGTGAATTGTCTGCCCAGATTCAAGTTTTAATTTACAACAATCCAAATGCTTATGCTGCTATCAGAGCAGCTGATTGGGGAATTCCAGCGGTGTTGTTGAATCACCGCGACTACACAAGTCGTGATGATTTTGATAGGCAAATTTTGCAGACTTTGCGACAGTATAATGTTGGATGGGTGATCATGGCAGGTTGGATGCGGCAGATAACGTCTGTCTTGATAGATGCCTTTCCTAATCAGATTATCAATATTCATCCCAGTCTATTACCTAGTTTTAAGGGAGTTCGTGCCGTAGAACAAGCTCTTACTGCTGGAGTAAAAATTACTGGTTGTACAGTGCATCTAGTACGTTTAGAGGTTGACAGTGGTCCCATTTTGATGCAAGCAGCAGTGCCTGTGCTGCCTGATGACACACCAGAAACGCTTCACAACAGAATTCAAATTCAAGAACATCGAATTTTACCGATGGCGATCGCTCTTGCAGCACAAACTCAACCTTAGGCTTGTATTGTTTTATGAGATCAACACATGACTTTCCTTACTTTGAAGGGGGTTCTTTCTCATCACTGTTTGCTCAAGACATTACAGACGCCCGTTATGGGTTCATCCTAAATTACCCTGCAACTGCTTGCTGGGCTGCTTACCCCAACACGAAAAAATACTTTCTTCAAGATGGCAGTAGTGAAGCAACCAAAACCCCCTTCCACAAGATTTGCCAGAAGGAACCTTGGAAAAACCTGTCTATTTTAGGCGATGCTATTCCAGGAATTATCATTACTCGGCCACCAAAATTGTTGATTGACTATTGGCGAGAGCATTTTGGTTTTAGCTATACCAATGTGGAGATGATACACTGTTCGATTTATTTGGATGAGATCAACCAGAGCGATCGCTTTGACAAACTCATCACTCTATTTCCCTTTGATCATCTCAAAAGAGAAAAACATGCCATTCCTTCAGACACTCACTACCATTTGCTTAGCAAAGCAACGCTAGCCTCTTTGGGTGTACAATGTCCGACATACTCAAGCCACAATCTTTTGGAGATTAATCTCGAAAATATTCAGTTACCAGAGCAATTTCCATACTTAATCAAAACGTCCCACGGACTTTCAGGAGAAGGCACTTATATCATCAAAAGTACTAGTGATCTGAACTATTGCCTTGAAGAACTAAGGAAATATCTTGAAATTAAACTGCTGGAGACGATAGTTGTCTCAGAGTTTGTCTTCAATGTGGTGCAGAACTACTGTGTGCAATTTTATATCAACAAAACGGGAGACATAACACTGATTGGCACGACAAGCCAAATCGTTACAGAAACAGGCGATTACTTAGGAGGACTGATTCACTATCGCACAACTGACATGAGCAAGTTCTTTGAGATGATCGCTGCTATTGGTCAGTATGCTCACCACCAAGGGTATTTTGGTGTAGTTGGCTTCGACGTATTGGAAGACACAAATGGACAGCTTTATGTGATTGATGTGAATTTTCGGGTCAATGGTTCGACCCCACTGTGTTTACAGCGCCACACCCTACTAGGACAAGGAAAGGAGGTAGCTAAATATTCCACTGACTACCGCATTGATGGCACATTAGACTCCATTCTAGTGACCCTCAAACCAGAATTAGATCGCAAAGACTTTATCATTTTGTCGGCGCAAGAGTTCATTAAATACGGAAAAATTTATAGCGAAATTTATGGGATCGTAGCAGGAGAAAGTATCAAGCAAATACAGCATATTGAGCAAAACTTACACAAGAAAGGCTTGCAATGTCTTATTTAAGAATCTATCTGCTTGAGCAGCCCCTGCTGAAGGGCAAGGTCATTGACACTCCCCTGACAGATTAAATTTCGCTGTCGCTCATTTAATCGAAAAGTCAGGGGATTCTTGGTTCATCCAGCAGCCGTAAACCTTTGTATCCCTATTCCCATCACGCTCTGGTACACGGGCAAACCTTTAACCAAACATCCCACGGAGTGAATCGGGCAATGTTGAGCTAAAGTTACAAAAGACCTAGAGGGCATCTGTCCCCAAGCTTTCAGGTACTTTGTCGAGAGTGTCTTAGAACTCCGTTCCTCTGTTTTCCCCACGTTACTATGTGCCCCATAGTACGTTGTTAAAAAGTGTTTGTTTTTTCTAGGTTCACGCGCAACTTGTTAAGTATCGACTAGGTTTTTCAAGAGGATTTTCCTTACCCTCTGAGCATTACTACTTTCTAGCCAGTCGTGTGGAGACACCCCAGGTTTGTATAGTCACGTGCTAGCGGTTTTTCAGCCTGTACTCTATCGTTAAATTGTAGGTACAAACGTGAGTACATGTCAAGAGAAAAAATGCTGAAAATTAGAGTATCTGAATACGAATTTGCTCAATTACAACAAGAAGCACAAAAGCAAGGATGTTCAATGTCAGACTTGGTTAGAAAATATATTTCCAAGCTACCAAAACCTAGCATCACTCAGCCTTAAAAGGCTTCTGCTGGCTTTCATGAGCCAGCAGAAGCAAGAAGGTTTCCTTCTTTTGGTGACTGGCGTCCCCCGGTCTAAAGACACGGGGTTTTCAACCTAGACTTTTATAATGAGAGTTTTGTACCCTACCGTATTAAATAGAATGACGGCCTTGTCACCCTCGTAACGCATAACATGTCCTTTGTCAAAGTGTGTATGAACCACACAGCTATTGAGTTCAAAGGGGTAGCTGCTGTTTTCTTCCACAGTCACACCAGCTTTGCAGTTGTCACAAAATCCACAAGGTTTGTCCAATTGTTCACCGAAGTAGTTGAGCAAATACTCACGGCGACAGTCCTGAACTTCAGCGTAGCCTCGCATCATTTCTAGACGCGAACGCTCAAATTGTTGATCACAATCTAATCGTGCTACCTGACTTCATCGTCCACCACAAGAAAGACTAGATTGAAGATTGGGAGGATTGTGCAGTCTTCCACAAATAGCTAGACACTAAATTGGTCAGAATATGAGCAACAATTGGTACTAGCAAGTTACCACTGAGGAGAGCGCTATATCCTAGTATAAGTCCGATAATGGTTGCCCAAACCACATAAGGCCATTGTTGGGCACCACTAAGGTGTAGCACACCAAAGCAAACACTCGACACAATAACAGCTAAGTGACCTAATCCAAAAGCTGGTAGCATGACACCCCGAAATAACAATTCTTCACTCAAGCCTGGTAAAAGTCCTAACCAAATTAAGTCTGGCAATACTAAGGGTGTCAACACCATTTCTAAATAAAAATCCGCACTTCTACGGTAAGCAGGGGAGAGTTGATATGCTAAACCACTCATTCCAGTGATTGTTAATCCCAAACCAACTCCTAATAGCAATTCTTTTTCATGCCAGTGCCAGGACATTACGGAAAAACTGCCCAATCGTAACCACAGTTTGGCGACTAGCCACAACATAATTGCAGTGACTCCCATCGCCACTAACACTTGGGTACGTGTCAGGGAAGGGATTTCTGGCTCTTGCTTCTTCTGCTGTTGTGTCACGGGAGTTTAGTAGGAGTGAGTGAGGGAGAGAGGAAATGGAAAAAGAAGTGGCAACAATCACTAATAACTCAATGAATGTAAAGAAGAAATTTTGGTTGTCAGAGCAGATGGGTTTATGCCCGCTTTATGTGCCACTAATACACCTATTGCTTCTAAATATGAGTTAACCTGTACTGATTTTAGCCCTAAAGGTTGAGGAGGAACTCGTATTTGAGTCTGATTTTCTTGCACAGTAATGATTTGGCATTGCCTATGACTTAAACTGAGCAAGGCACTACTGCCACAAGCTGTTGCTGGGGAAATCACAGCATCGACTTGGTTTGCCCAAATGTCACCAGATTCCGGGAAGTCATCCGATGTTTTTAAAATAAATTGGGGTGCACGGGATAAACCTACAAGCACACTTGGTAAAAAAGTATAGCCTAATTCTTCCGCTGCCGCACGGGGGGATAAATTAGGATCAGCAGGTAAAGGCAACAAAGCAGGAGAATGGGCACAAGGAATTTGAAAAGTTCGCACCACTAAATGGCTAATCACAGCCTCTGCACCTGCAATGGGATCGACTCCTTGACCATAACGATAGTTTTGCTCGACAACTTCATCCAAAGTATCAGGGAACCGGGCAACCACAGCGATCGCCTCTGCCCTTGCCTTGTGAATGAGGACTTCTGCCGCTCGTAATAAACTATCAGGATTACCAATTGTTCCCCAACTCACTCCTGATGCTGTCATCCGTAGTTCTACTTCTAACGGCGCATCAGTAATCACATAATCAGTTAACGATAATCCTAGGGTTGCTCTAGCTGCATCTGCTGCTTGTATGTGCCGCAACCTCAACTCTGGTTCAATCCCTTGGTCAAGAACTAAACCTATTCTATTGGAATGAACTGGACGCAACCCCCAGCATCCTGCAGCGAATTTGTCAAGTCCATAGCCTTCAACATAGAAAGCATTAGGTAAGTTCCAGTATAAACTTGCACCATTGAGAACATTGGGATGAGTAATGAGACGATCGCAAACCTGTGCGATCGCCTTAGCAACTGGCAAAGCATCACCTGCATAGCCCCCAATCGCCGCCCCAATACCAGTAGGAACAATCAAGATAGCGGTATATAAACGCATTGCTGTAAAAGAGTTAGGAATGGGGAGTGGGGCATGGAGCATAGGGCATGGATAAAGAAAGTATCTCTGCTCCTTGTCCTCCTTGTCCTCCTTGTCCTCCTTGTCCTCCTTGTCCTCCTTGTCCTCCTTGTCCTCCTTGTCCCCTTGTCCCCTTGTCCTCCTTCTTCACTCCTGGCTCTCCACGTTGGTTACGACGGCTTCAACTGTGCATTTTTGCTGTTCAACATCAACGGATGTAATTGCCCAGCGTAAAGGTTCGCCTTGTTTTTTCAGTTCTGCTTCAATGACTTGTTGTAGTTCTGTGGGGGTGTCTTGTAGGTTAATTTCCGCAGCAATAAAATGTGTCGTCATAATTTGATTTCTAACTCCTAACTTTACTTACCAAATTGCAACTGATAAACTGTATCTTCTTTTTCTGTCTCAATTTTCAAATCGGAACGAGGATAAGCAACACAAAGCAATACATAGCCTTGTTTTTGCAAATCTGGACTGACACCCATACCTTCACTTTGATTCACAGATCCTTCCGTAATTTGACCAGCACAGGTTGTGCAAACACCTGCATGGCAAGAACTGGGCAAATCCAAACCAGCTGCATCAGCTACTGAGAGGATGGTTTCATTTTCTGGAACTTGCAAAGTATGAATTGTTCCTTGATGGTTGATTTCAACGGTGTAAGTTTTAGGCATATACACTTCAAAACAGTGATGCAACAGACAGACAGGATATTCTATCCTAGAACTAGACGGAAACCCCACTTAGCAGATGCATACAAAACAATTCTCTACAAACTAGAGCTTGACTAACTAAAGCACTATACAGTGATAATTATAGGTTCTTGTCTGACACAAAACTTCATCTAACCAAGGACTTCTTACCTGTCAAGACTCATGAGGTCTAAGTTCCCTGTAATTAGATAAGTGACAATTAACGCTGAAAAAACTGTGGCTGAATACTTGGAGAGGATGATGCTCGAACAATACCGCCAACACGTTGCGCAAAGAGCTGCATTAGGAATTCCCCCTTTACCATTAGATGCAAAACAGACATCTGAATTGTGTGAATTACTGAACAATGCACCAGAGGGAGAAGAAGAGACATTACTGTACTTGTTGCGCGATCGCGTTCCCCCCGGAGTTGATCCAGCCGCCTATGTCAAAGCTGGATTTCTGACTGCTATTGCCAAAGAGGAAATCACTAGCCCCTTAATTTCACCAATACAGGCTGTGGAATTGTTAGGTACCATGGTAGGGGGCTACAATGTGCATTCCTTAATCGAACTCCTACAATTACCCACTGTATCCCTATCATCATCCGCCGAAACACCTTTAGTCATGGGTGGACAGGGAAAAGAACCCATAGCAGCATACGCCGCAGCTGCTTTGAGCAAAACCTTACTGGTATACGATGCATTTCACGACGTCTTAGAATTATCGAAAACCAACCCCTACGCCAAACGAGTGATTGACTCTTGGGCAGAAGCTGAGTGGTTTACTAGTCGTCCCACTTTACCAGAAAGCATTATTGTTACTGTTTTTAAAGTTCCTGGCGAGACAAACACTGACGACTTATCCCCCGCACCTCATGCCACCACGCGCCCTGATATTCCCCTACATGCTTTAGCAATGTTAGAGTCACGGATGCCTGGGGCGCTACAAACTATTACCGAGTTAAAAAACCTGGGGCATCCTGTTGCTTACGTTGGGGATGTGGTAGGCACTGGTTCTTCGCGTAAATCAGCCATTAACTCCGTATTGTGGCACATGGGACATGATATTCCTTATGTACCCAACAAACGTGCTGGTGGATATATTTTGGGCGGTACTATTGCCCCCATCTTCTTCAACACAGCTGAGGATGCAGGTGCTTTGCCCATTCAGTGTGATGTCAGCAAGATGGAAACTGGGATGGTCATTACTATCCACCCCTACAAAGGGCAAATAACCAACGCATCTGGTGAAGTTATTTCCACATTCACCCTAAAACCCGACACGATCCTGGATGAAATCCGTGCAGGCGGGCGCATTCCCCTACTGATCGGACGTACTCTTACAGACAAAACCCGTCAAGCACTTGGTTTAAAACCCAGCACTGTCTTCATCCGTCCCACCCTCCCGCAAGCTGGGGCAACCGAAGGGGAGGCCAAAGGCTATACTCTAGCACAGAAAATCGTGGGGAAAGCTTGTGGGTTAACTGGTGTACGTCCTGGTACATCTTGCGAACCAATTATGAGTACTGTTGGTTCCCAAGACACCACTGGTCCAATGACCCGTGACGAGTTGAAAGAACTAGCATGTCTGGGGTTCTCTGCTGACTTGGTTATGCAGAGTTTCTGTCACACGGCTGCTTATCCCAAACCAGTAGACATCCAAACCCACCACGAATTACCAGACTTTTTTGCCTCTCGTGGCGGTGTTGCTTTACGTCCTGGTGATGGGATCATCCACTCATGGTTAAACCGGATGTTGCTACCTGATCAAGTCGGAACTGGTGGTGACTCTCACACCCGCTTCCCTCTGGGCATTTCGTTCCCTGCAGGTTCCGGATTAGTGGCGTTTGCAGCCGCTTTAGGTGCTATGCCTTTAGATATGCCAGAATCTGTTTTAGTCCGCTTTAAAGGGGAATTACAACCTGGTATCACTTTGCGAGATATTGTCAATGCCATACCCTATGTAGCAATTCAAAGAGGTTTACTAACTGTTGAGAAACAGAACAAGAAAAACGTCTTTGCTGGGCGGATTATGGAGATAGAAGGCTTGCCAGATTTGAAAGTTGAACAAGCTTTTGAACTGACTGATGCTACTGCTGAACGATCCTGTACAGGTTGCACAATTAAATTGAGTGTAGAGACAGTTTCCGAATATCTGCGTTCCAACGTAGCGTTGTTGAAAAACTTGGTAGCGCGGGGTTATCAAGATTCGCGTACCATTATGCGCCGTGTCGCCAAGATGGAAGAGTGGTTAGCAAACCCAGTCTTAATGGAAGCTGATCCAAATGCAGAGTATGCAGAAATTATTGAAATTGATTTGAACGAGATCAAAGAACCAATTGTGGCTGCTCCCAATGATCCTGATAATGTCAAATTATTATCGGAAGTTGCCAACGATCCCGTGCAAGAAGTTTTTGTCGGTTCTTGTATGACCAACATTGGTCATTATCGGGCAACAGCTAAAGTGTTAGAAGGTGCAGGAACCGTTAAGACTCGTCTGTGGGTATCTCCGCCAACTCGCATGGATGAACACCAATTAAAAGAAGAAGGTGTTTACAGCATTTTTGGTGCTGCAGGTGCACGGACAGAAATACCTGGTTGTAGCTTATGTATGGGTAATCAGGCACGAGTTGCAGATGGAACAACGGTGTTTTCTACTTCAACACGCAACTTCAATAATCGCATGGGTAAAGAGGCACGAGTTTACCTTGGTTCAGCCGAATTAGCAGCGGTGTGTGCGTTATTAGGTAGAATTCCCACTGTGCAGGAATACATGGACATTGTGGCGAAGAAAATTCATCCTTTTGCTGAGAATTTGTATCAGTACTTGAACTTTGATCAAATTACTGGTTTTGAGGATGAAGGCCGTGTGATTCCTTTGGAAGAGATGCCTAAAATAGAGGATATTTTAGGAATGCCGACAGGAGTAGGCAGGTAATAAAATACTAAGTCTATCTTCACAAAGCCCGCTTTTGCGGGCTTTAATTAAATTAACAGAAAATTATGGATATTAAAGATTTACGACAACAATATACACGAGCAGGTCTTAGACGCCAAGACCTTAAAGACGACCCTTTTGAGCAGTTTGAAGTTTTATTTCAAGAAGCTTGTGCAGCTAATTTACTGGAACCTAATGCTATGATTTTAGCAACTGCATCTACTCAAGCAGCACCTTCAGTACGTACTGTTCTTTTAAAATACTTTGATAAGGAAGGGTTTGTATTTTTTACTAATTATGAAAGTAAAAAAGCCCGTCAAATTCAAGAAAATCCCCACGTATCACTCCTCTTTCTTTGGTTACCATTAGAACGGCAAGTTCAAATCACTGGCACTGCTGAAAAAATTTCTACCGCCCAGTCACTTAAATATTTTGCAAGTCGTCCTAAGAATAGCCAAATTGGAGCCTGGTGTTCACAGCAAAGCACCATCATTTCCTCACGGCAAATTTTGGAAATGAAGTTTGAAGAGATGAAGCAAAAATTTATGAATCACGAAGTCTCACTACCATCCTTTTGGGGTGGTTATCGTGTCATTCCCCACAGTTTTGAATTTTGGCAGGGGCGTCCCAATAGACTTCATGATCGCTTCTTGTATTCTCGCCAAGATAACGGATCTTGGGATATTCAGAGATTAGCGCCCTAGGGAGTTAGGAAATCTCTCGAGAGACAAGGAGGACAAGGAGGACAAGGAGGACAAGGAGGACAAGGAGGACAAGGAGGACAAGGAGGACAAGGAGGACAAGGAGGACAAGGAGGCAATTTTTCTCCTTGT
>JAJPJF010000262.1 GCA_021324415.1 Nostocales cyanobacterium Centralia_MAG_434 | reverse complement strand
GCTTCTGCTGGCTTTCATGAGCCAGCAGAAGCAAGAAGGTTTCCTTCTTTTGGTGACTGGCGTCCCCTGGACTAAAGCCACAGGGTTTTCATCCTAGACTTTTATAAGCTCGTATTTTTACAGGTAATTGTGAAAAATTTATAAAGTTCTAATGAGTTGAAATGTGAATATGCAATACTCATAAAAGAGATAAAAAATGCTGTTAATAACATGTTCTGAAATCAAGGAAAGTATGCTCAAATTTAAGGTAAGCTTTTCTCTACCTATGGCTGTTACTGTACTCAGCTTAGGCATACTAGCTGCTCAACCAGCGCTAGCGGATACATTCCAATTTACTTGGAAAGGTAATGCAGGTTATTCTGCTAAGGGTTCATTTAGCTATGACAATGCAACAAGTAATACGATAATTACAAATGCAAATCTAGAGTCTCTTAAAGTGACTTTCTTTGACCCAAATCACAAACTATTAAAAGCTTATGTCTTGGTAAAAGATGGTGTAGATACTGGTGTAGATCCATATTTAACGTTTAGCTTCAACCCAGCTACAAAATCCTTAGTTGGTGATTTAGATATCGGTGAAGGTAGACAGATTGGGAGTACAGATTACTATCTGCATGGGACAATTGATTCCATTTTGGAATTCAGAAATCTTGACACCAATGTGTTGGATAGCAACTCAGGTGTGATCACTGTCAAAAAAGAAGACGAATAAATAAACTGTAGAAAAGCCTGGCAAAAATGAGTAAGAGCGCAAGGCATTGCGCCTCTACTGTGTCTTTGTGTACTTTTTGAAAATTCAAGAATGTTATCAGGAAGAGTTTCTATGAAAATAAAGTTAGCATCTGTTAGAGTTAATTTAGGTGTCTTGGTTAACTTATTTTTAGTAAGTTCATCACCATATTTTCTCTCGAATTTGCCTATAGCTCGTGCCCAAGAGGCGACCTCTGAGTGTTCTCTTCCAACTGAGATTGCCATTACTTTCTTAAAGTCTAAATGTAAGGAAGTTAAGTTAGAGAAGCCTCGAACTTTTTATCGCTACTATAGCGACAGTAGTAACAAATATGGTAGATATTTAACAACTAACAAATATAAAACAAATGTAGCAGTCATTAAGCATCTCGCGCTGAATCAAACATGGCAGCCTCCAAATCAAGCTACCATGATTGAGACAGTGACTTTACCGGCAGGAACAACAGTTTATGAAGGTATTGTTGCGCCTCAAACTCCTGCAAAATGCTATCCGGGTGGAGGTCAACAAACATTCATCCAAGATTCTAGAGACCCAAATATAACGTGGTCAGATGGAGAAAGTCTTGTTATAAAAGAGTTTAGTTGTCAACAAAATTGATGGAAAATAAAACAGAAACATTTGTTAAGCTAATCGACCAAGCTGTTGAAACTGCCGAACAGATGCGCCAACAGCAACAAGTCCAACAACCTGGGTCTGGTCAACAAGAGCGTTTAAATAGTGTGATCAATGCCCTGCAATCTATTAAAACCAATGCTCAAAGTGGTAAGCTAGAACCTTCAGGAGGAAACTTAACTCTTGGACTTGCTCGTGAAGTGGCTGACTGGATCGAGCCATTGGATTCGCCTTTATTAAAAGCTGTGGGTGAAATAGAACAGTATTACCAAAAGCACCTGTAAGTGTTGGATAGAGGTCTATCACATTCATTTTGAGAGAGAAAGTTTGTAATAAGTTTTAGTGCTCAATACGAACTTATTGTTGGTACGTTGCACAATCGTAATTATGAGCTTGTCGATCAGCTTAAACAAGAAACTAAGACAGGCACTTCTGCTTTGTCTGCTCAAGACTGGCGCGTGAGTGCTACGACTCCCGCCGTCGATGGAAAAACTCGGGCGATCGCAACGCGAATTTCACGGGAAGTCGTCGAGAAGGTTTTGAATCAGAAACAAGTTTTTAGCGGCTTTGTAAATGTTGCAGGATCTATACGTTTCAGTTTATACAAGAGTGGAAGTCACTGATTGGTTCGGGTAGGCAACTAGAAGCCACACTATATCAACAGATTGCTTCTACCAATCAAGTCGCAGCCACCGCCAAGGAAATTGCAAACATCTCCTTTCAACTAGTGCAGACAATGGAAGCCGTGGAGCAAGCGTCACAAGCAACTGCGGCTGCAGGGAATCTGCGAAAATGAACAATTATTTGTTAAGGTTACTTTTGACTTTTATAAAAATCCCAGATAATAATAAGAAATAATTTAGAAGTCTGGAGTTAAAAAGCGCAATTTATCTTTATGTGGGCAATTGTTCCTATGGTCTTCTAATTTTTGAAAAATCTCGAATTCTGGATTTAGAACTCTAAATTCTGCTTAAATATTAACTTTTATTGCTCGATTTTATGTCTAAAAATGATTTGATTCTTTCTTTAGGAAGACGACTGAGTGTAACTATTTTTCTTAGCGTGTATGTGTAAATAAAAGCTTACGGTTCGCTCGTTTTCATTTGAGTTTTCAAAAATGGAACAGAAAATTGTGGTGGAGTGTTTTGGTGAAGACATCTGTGGCATAGAGTGCTGACGCTTTAGCTTATTCGTCTAAATAAGATGTTACTTGCGCGTTATTACTCTTTCCACGTCTCAACTCTAACAACATCCAGATTTTTCAATTGTTCTCACTCCATATATACACAAGTGAACCGGGAGTCATGCGTTAAGCCTGTTACCTAACGCATCATTATGATGGGAGAAAACTATGTTTCTAAGTACAGGATTTGCTTTGAAATCGTACTTGTTACAAGCTGGGTTAACACCCATGATAGTAGCGCAAGGAGTTGTGATTCCACAAAAAGGATTAGTTAGCTTTTCTGCCTCTCAATTTTTGATGGCATTGTTTGCTGGTGTAGTGATGGCATTTACCTTCCAATTGCTATTAACAAACTTCTCTGTAGCTTCAGGCATTTCTTCTTTAGGCAATGACTCAGATGATGCTTCCTCAGAAAGTTTAGGTGGAACGATTCGTAAAATTGAAACTAAAGTTGGTTGGTGGGTGTTAGTCACTGCAACTATTGCACTCTTTTGTGCTAGTTTTCTGGCAGTGAAGCTTAGCTTGATTAATAGTGGGTTTTTAGGAGCAATTATTGGTGTTGTGATTTGGTCTACCTACTTTTTAGTCCTAGTGTGGATGGGTTCATCAGCACTAGGTTCCGTCACTGGTGCTCTTGTTAGCACTGCAACTTCTGGTGTTCAAGGATTAATGGGTACAGCGACTGCTGCCATAAGTGCTAACGCAGCCAAAGCACAGATGGTTTCCACTGTTGAGGACATCACCGCTGCTGTTCGTCGTGAACTTACTTCAGGTTTAGACCCTAACAGTATCAGAAATGCGTTACAAAGTTCTTTGGCTTCACTCCCACTGCCAAAATTAGATCTCCAAGAAGTTCGCAATCAATTTGCTCGGCTTCTGAGTGATGCAAATCTGCAGTCTCTTGGCGATAGCGATGTGCTGAAAAATATCAATCGCCAGACATTTGTTGATTTGCTCAGCAGTCGCACAGACTTTTCTAAAGAAGATATCAATCGTATTGCTGATCAACTTGAAGATGCTTGGAAAGAAGTCGTTAATCGGCAAAATCCGACAGATCGGGTGATTGATTTTCTTTGGTCAGCCACTTCTAGGGAACTAAATTCTGAGCACTTGGGTGAACGGCTTCAAGAACTGGTTACAGTTGGAGGCAATGGTAGTAAAAGTAATGATGCTAATGGAGGCGGAGGCATACAGCCACTTATTCAATATGGCTTAAGCGCTGCTGTGCCAGCAGTTCTTAATAGAGTAGATTTTTCTAATGTTGATGTAGATAAAGTCACATCTGTATTGCCCAAGCTCAAAGAAAAAGTCCAAGATTTAGATATCGACAAAATTACTTCGCAGTTAAAACATCTTGGAGATCAAACAAGAGAACAAATAGCCAAGCAATTACCAGCGTCATCAGATAACACAATTAAGACGGATGTAGAAAATTACATACGGAATTCTTTCCCCTGGCATTTCAACCGCATTACCATCAAAGATGAGTTCAAAGACATCATCTATGATCCAAATGCAGACCCGTCAACAGTGAAACGGCAATTAGAGGAACTCAATGCTGAGTACTTTAACAACTTGCTAACACAACGAGACGACATCAATGAAGCGAGGGTAAAAGAAATTGTCGAACAATTAGAAAGTGTTCGCTTGGAAGTTTTAGAAACTGTACAGCAAAGTGCAACACGAAAACAATTCCAAGATTTCCGCACTCGTATTGAAGAGTATCTGCGTTCTACCCCCAAAGAAGAACTGAATTTAGAAAGTATTGAGCGGGAGTTTGCAAGGCTTTTGGAAGATCCTGAGGCTGGTGTTGAAGATTTAAGCGATCGCTTTGGGGAACTCAATCGCGATGTGTTTGTGCAACTCCTCCAGCAACGCGGAGACTTCAATGAAGAGGAAGCTAACAATATTATTGGTCAACTCGAACTCAGCCGTGACCATATCCTTAACCGTGCAAGAGAACTGCAAGAACAAGCAAAAGCCAAAGCTGATGAACTACGGCAAAGGGTAGAAGATTATCTCAGGAATACTGGCAAAGAAGAACTCAATCCTGAAGGCATCAAGCGTGATTTTAGGGTTTTGCTAGAAGACCCACAAGCGGGAATTAGTCTTTTACGCACTCGCCTATCGCAATTTGACCGTGATACATTAGCGAAATTGCTGAGTCAGCGTCAAGATTTGGATGAAGAACAAGTTAATCAAATTCTTGACCAATTGGAAGCAGTGAGAGATAACATTTTGCAAGCGCCGCAGAAAGTTGCAGATAAGGCGAAAGAGCAGTATGAGCAAACAACAAGAACGATTGCTGAGTATCTGCGTAATACCAATCTTGAAGAACTTAACCCAGAAGGTATTCAACAAGATTTGACCAAATTGCTACAAAATCCTCAAGAAGGTATAAATGCATTACGCGATCGCCTCTCTCAAATTGATCGGGAAACTTTAGTCAAACTGCTAGCCCAGCGCGGAGATTTGAGTGAAGAACAAGCCAATCGCATCATAGATGCTGTACAAGAAGCGATTAGTCGAATTGTCCAAGCACCGGGACGTTTGGCAACCCGTGCCACTCAAAAAGTTTTGGATTTTGAAGCGAATCTAGAAGACTACCTGCGCCACACCAGGAAAGAAGAACTTAACCCAGAAGGTATTAAGCGGGATTTACGATTATTGTTGTCCTCGCCTCGCACCGGAGTTGCTTCTTTAGGTGAGCGCTTCTCCAAATTTGACCGTTCTACACTAGTTGCTTTGTTATCTGAGCGTGAGGATATCTCAGAAGAAGAAGCAAACCGCATTGTTGATCAGATTGAGTCTGTTGGTAACTCGATAATTGAACAATCACGGCAAGTCCAGCAAAGGGTGCAATCGGTGATTGATCAGATTTTTGACTCTATTCGCAACTATCTCAACTCTCTCAACCGTCCGGAACTCAACTATGAATCCCTTCAGCAAGACTTTGCTAAATTATTTGACGATCCACAAGCCGGATTTGAGGCATTGCGCGATCGCCTCAGCCAATTTGATCGTGACACTCTAGTTGCCATTGTTAGCTCTCGTCAGGATATTTCCGAAGAGCAAGCTAATAAAATCATTAACCAAATAGAAGCGGCACGAGATAGTGTCATTAACAGATCTCAATATATTCAACAGGAAACGCAAAAACGTCTAACAGCGATTAGAGACCAAGCTAAAAAGCAAGCTGAAGAAACTAAGAAAGTTGTTGCACGTGCTGCTTGGTGGGTCTTTAACATAGCTTGGGTTTCCCTTGCTGCCTCAGCAATAGCAGGAGCTTTAGGAGCATCCTCAGGCGTCATGCCTTGAGCCCTTCCAGCTGTGAATGCCAGTAACTCTCTGGTGTTGCTGAATTTACACATGAATTGTGCTTGTAATATTTTTGTAGTCAAAATCAAAATCCTTGTAGAGACGTAGCATTGCTACGTCTCTACATATCCGTGAATTGCACACTCATACTTTGAT
>JAJPJF010000462.1 GCA_021324415.1 Nostocales cyanobacterium Centralia_MAG_434 | reverse complement strand
GCTTATGCTTCTCTCGCTTTTGACTAACAAAAACTTATGTTCTCACCTTCCTTGAATAACTAATCAATCCTTCAAAGGCTTTTTATTACTTTTTCAGCAAGCCCTATTTATCAAATTTTCTTCCATCATGCAGGACGTAAGATTCATGAAGTAAACGTCTTGACAAGCCCTCAGCACAGGACGTATCATTCATGTTTAGACACGCAAGAAGGGCGCTCAGCCAAACTGGCTGATCAGTTCCTACGCATGTTTTATCCTAACCGCTACAACAACCACCTTTAACAGCAGTGTCGCATTCTCCTGCTAAATCTTATGACGAGAACCAAACAATTATTAGTGTTGCAATTGCTCTAACAGTCTCAGTTACTACCCTCAAAGTAGACAAGGTGAAAGCGAACCCCATCGCAGCACCTGCTTGTCAGGATATACCTTCATGTGTGGTAACTGGTACTGTAGTCATAGGGGGTGTTGTCTACTATGTCATCAAAAACACAGTGACAGGAGTAGTGCGTAGGGTGCCGACTGGGCAACTGCCACCAGCACATAGAAAAGTTGAGGAGGGAAGGCATAAGGTAGGAGATAAAGTATACGCACCTGGTCTGGTCTCAAACAGGGCAGACTGTGAACAGAAGGCACGTGATTATGGAAGAAACACTGATGGCGGAGAATGGATAGTTGTAGATTGTGAGGCAGTAGGTGGTGGTCCTGAAAGAATTGACCACCATGGAAATGTTGAATATATGCCAATTAAGTTTAGATGTGTACTTCAGAAAGTTAAATAGCAAGCGTATGACAGATTATCAACCCTATCATGGTGGAAACTGGGGAATAGCAATACATTATCTTAAAGATGGTTTAGAACCTCCTGTTCCTTGCATGACAATATATGCACCTTGGACTGAGTATGGCTCAGAAGAAGAAAATGAAAAAGATTTAGACTTTAACTTTCGATATGCCTTGAACAAGCCTTATCTCGACCATCTTGTATATAGTCCACAACCAAGAGAAAGAATTGAGGGATTTGTTTATGATGGCACTAGGATTAAGCGAACCGAAGCTCTTACACCGGAAGTCGAAGAGCAGTTTCTTGAAATAGAAAAAACACTTCATAATTACAATCCAGATTACCCAGGGTATATCAGGGAGATATGGAAGTATAGCTTCAGACAAACCTGGAGAGGCATTAAAACCTACACTGAACATCCGGATGGTAAGTGTACTGTGATCAAGTCTCCACTGCTAAAAAGTGAGATTTAACCATTATCTGAAAGGACAACCCAAGGAAGGCGATCGCATTTATTGTAAGAATGCGATTGCCTCTGGCACTGGCCCCTTGGGCCAATCAGCTTCGCTGCTGGGCTTTGCCCAATCGCTCTTTGCGAAGTGCCCTTCATAGCGTCGCTACCCCTGTCAAACACTAGAAAACCCTGATACTACACCTACAATGAGAGTACCATTTGCATCTCCACTATGGCTCAAATTCTCATTCAGGTGGTCACAGCCGCCGTTTTGTGCAACATATTTTTTTCATCACCAAGTAGGGCAACCTCAAACTACAATTACAAACCAAATGAGTACGTGGTTATTGTTCACGGTCGCTCTCCAAATGGACGTTACTCAATTGCCTCCCATGGTGAAGGCGAGTTTGGCTACGACAATTTTCACCTTTATTTGATGGATGCGCACACAGGAAACAAAATTGGTCCACTTGAAGAAATCAAAAATACACTCGATACTGGTGCTGGTGCCTTCTACGCAAAATGGTCCGCTGATTCTAGTCGAGTCTCCATCACTTACCCTGGTTGATAGACACGCTGCTGTAATGGTTCGCTATTCTATTAGGGGCAGGCGTGCCTATCTTGAGAACGGACCAACACCTGTTAACTCACTCAGGCAATAAGTAAATCCATCCCAAGCGACCATTAACTACAACTTTGCTCCAAATTTCGCCATCCTTGTTTCTCGCCTGAGCAAAAACCCGCACTTGTGAGCCATTAGGGATCTGAGTGAATGCAGTGCTTCCACTACAATTGCTGTTTTTTCTCACCGTACCGGACAACTAGTAGGAGTATTCACAGCAGTGGCGTTGATCGCAGTAGAGATCAGCGTTACTTCCCCTTTATCATTAAACGCCCAACCAGTTGCAGGGATAATTGCGATAGGTTGAGGTTTTGGTTTAGCTGGATGGGTCTTGCTTTGATGTTGTTTTGCTGTATTCACTGGTAAACGAGTGTCTGTCCAAACTACATCACCTGTTAACAGATCATCAGGGCTGGATGGTAAACTACCACGTCCAGTGATGGTAAAGCTACTACCACCATTTGCTTCATTAAAAGCTCCACAGCTTGAGGAAACGAGCTTTGGGGTATTTTCGGTAATTGTTGGTAGTGCAACTAAACTCCGACTATAGTCTATATCTGGAGTAATGATGATTGGGTTAGTCTGAGAAATTGCAGAGATATCATTAGTTGGTAGCTTTTGCAGGTCTAGTTTGTTCGGGTCTGTAGTTCCTAGCAACCTTTCCAAATCTTGTTCGCTACGTATAACAAAACCAAAAACTCCATCAGACACTGTAATGTTAATTTGCCCACCTCTACCATTGAAAGCATTTGTAAAAATGTCACTATTCTCCAACTTAGTGGAGTTTTACTGTTTATGTCATCTGGAAATCCAACCCCTGAAGAAACCAAGCTATTTTGTAACGAGATTGGACCAAATGACTTGATTGTGATACTTCCGGTATTCCCATTAAAAAAAGTTGTGCTAACTAGGGAGCTATTATTCTTTAAAGAGACACCTTTGTTCCCTTGTAGTGATATGCTTCCAGCTGTTCCTTGACCTATGCTAGCTGCCTTTATAAAAGCATTATCTAATGAAATGAGACCATTGGCTAGAATTGAAATGTCTCCGCCTCCCAATCCTCTAAAATCGATAAAAGTAGAAATGACTTGATCATTGTCAGATACACTCTGTCCAGTCAAGAAAATTGAACCTGTGGCTGACAAGGATACATTTCCGGCATGTCCTTGCCCATCACTTTCTGTATCTAATGCCGGATTGCTAGTCTGGTTAATGATGGAAATGTCACTAGCTTGAATATTGATATTACCAGCATTACCCTGAGCTTTTTGAGCTACTGTATTGCTTATGCTACTAGTCTGATTGAGTGTCACTGTTCCTGTAGCATTGATTTTGATATCACCAGCTTGACTATTCTGTGTACCTAAGCCTGATCCCATTCCGGCTT
>JAJPJF010000068.1 GCA_021324415.1 Nostocales cyanobacterium Centralia_MAG_434 | reverse complement strand
CTAATCAGAGCCTATATGCCTTGCTATGACTGGATTCTAAATTTTTGAGCCTTTCTATAAAATGGCTATTTTAAGGTCGTACCATAAAACCAACGCAAGAGCCGAAAATATAAGTATCAGTAATTAAATTTTTCTTTTCTTAGAAGTTTGATAGTATAACTTCTCTAAAGCTTTTATTCTTTGACGGCGAACTCTAGCTCGATATTTTTTATACAAGCCGACACTCAACAGTAGAACAATCGGAAGTATGATAATCAGAACTACCAATCTTATATTCTCGGCAGAAGGGGGCTGACTAGCAGAAGAGCGGTTTAAATTAGAAATTGATGAGACAAACAGAAAGAGAATTTCCACTGCTTATGTTTCAGAAATGATATGAATATCAGTTTGGGTGAGAGATCTTACTAGTTGATTAACAAGAGAGCCACGTAGCAGAATTTGCCAGCGAGAGCGACCAGTTTGACCTAAAATCACTTGAGTTATCCGGTAAGACTTCGCAATCTTAGCTATTTCTTCAGATGTTTTACTACCATATACCTGTAAGAATTCGCCCTTAAATTCATGACAAAGCTGGCCACAAGTCTGGATATGAAGTGCTTCCTCTTTCGTTAGAAAGTGGTCAGAGTTGTTGACAAACAAAACGTAGAGAGATGCATTCATGTATTTTGCTAGTGTGGCTCCCCGTCGAATCAATCGTAGAGAGTTTGGTGCACTAGAAACACAAACTAAGATTCGTTCATGAACACTACAAACGTATTCCACTGGAGAGTGACCGTTACAGTTGAGTTGAGTCGCTTCCCGAAACTCTTTTTTTTCAATTTTATTAGCTACTTCCCGTAGAGCGATTTCTCGCAGAGTCACCAAGTTACGATGTTGGAATAAATTCTGTAGGGATTGCTCCATTTTTTCTATTGGATAAATTTTGCCATCCAGCAATCGTTCTTCCAATGTTTCTGGAGTAATATCTACAACCACGACTTCTGCGGCCTCATCCAGTATCCGATCAGGAATGTGCTCCTGCACAACAATTCCTGTCATCTCAGTAATTAGATGACTAAGACTCTCTAGATGTTGAATATTGATTGTAGAGTAAACAGAAATACCTGCTGCTAAAATTACCTCTATATCCTCGTAGTGTTTGCCTCTGTTTAATCCTAAAAAGTCTGCTGATACCAGCTCATCAACCAGAACGAGTTGTGGTTGGCGCTCAAGGATAGCATCAAGATCCATCTTGGTGAATCTCAACCCATCTTGTTCTATTATCTTTCGTGGAATCACTTCCAAGCCTATCGCTTTGGCTGCTGTTTCTTGACGGTTATGGGTTTGTATCCAACCAATAACTACATCTATACCATCTTGTTTAAGCCGATGAGCTTCATCCAGCATCTTACAGGTTTTGCCTACACCTGGAGCCATGCCAATAAAAATCTTATGTTTGCCGCGACGGGCAGGATGGATATAGGTACAGTTGGGCGATGCTGGAGAATCGTACATTGTTTGTGCATTAACGGTGATAAAAGTCATCTTACCCTCCGTTCATTGCTTAAAAGTTCTTGAACATGATAAATATCAACGTTCTGTCTTTTCCGGACAGAGACAGTTGATTGTGATTTCATTCCTAAGACAAAACAAGCCAGAGTTAGGCAAAGAAAGGAGATGGCGACGGTTGCTCTTAAAACCCGCCAGTGTGTTTTGCCTTGAGTCGGATCTGGATCTATGGCTGTCACAATTTCTAGACAAGAATCCAAAAATGCAGATGCTTTGTGCACAATCTTTTTTGCTTCCATTTTTGGGGGTAGGTGATACCAAGCTTGTGTCTGAGGATCAAAAACTGTGACAGCCGCGATAGAGTGAATCTGCAGTGCTGCAGAGTATACAGTCATGGAAGTTGGTATGTTCTCTTGAACACTAAATCCAAAATAGGGAGTTTCAAAATCATCATTGTGTGTCGGGGTCTTGGCTATGGGTTGTGATGGAATAATATGATGTTTTTGTTTTGACAACCTATTCAAGTCTGAGAGAACCTCTGCTGCTGATTGATAGCGTTTTTTGATTGCTTTTTGTAGCAACTTGCAGAGAATTTTCTCAACAGACGGACTGATCGGCTTGGTCAAATATGAGCGCCATGTCCAAGTATCCTCACTGCAGTCATACAAATCAAACGGTGCCATTTGTGTCAGTAAGTGTAAACAAGTGACGCCTAAGCTGTAGAGGTCACTGGCAAATACAGCTTTGCCTCGAATCTGCTCTGGTGCAGCATATTCAGCACTCCCAATAAGGGTTCCGGTTTTGTCTGGCATTCTGCTCGCTGTGTATTTAGCAGCTCCAAAATCCACCAGCACAAGTTGGCGATCGCTCCAACGGCGAATAATGTTAGCAGGTTTAATGTCGCGGTGAATCACCTGATGCTCATGAACAAACTGCAACACAGGTAGCAGCATCTGAAGTAATTGACAAATTTCAGCTTCATCAAAGGCTCCTGCTTCTTGCAATTCTTGTTCTAATGTTTGCCCATCAATCCATTCTTGAACCAAATACTGCTGTCCATCTTCCTCAAAGAAGTCTAACAATTCAGGAATTTGGGGGTGCTTACCTAGTTCTTTTAATAGCAAAGATTCCTGATAAAATAGTTCAGAAGCTTTCTCGTAATGATCAATAGCGCGGTGTTCTGGAAAGAACTGTTTAATAACACAGAGTTGGAGGGCTGATGACCCAACAGACCCAACATCAGTGTCATTCCTTGTTTGAACCTGGTGTTTGTCATCAGCAGCAAGAAATGTTTTCCCAAAACCACCTTGACCAAGAGGCTTGAGGATATAGTAACGATTATTTAATAGAGAATGAGGTTGGCTGAGGAAGGGAACGCTACCATCATCCAGACGCTGAGAAAAATAGTCATGCATAAAATTGATTGTGAGGTCGTGAAACTTGCATACATTTCAGGAACTTAGTCTGTAAATGAATTCAGATCTGGTTGGCTGGAACTAACCACAAACCTTTTCCAAAAAAGGTAGGGGTCGGTATTTAGCTAGGAGTTGTTGATACATAACTTTTTTGATATGCATCTAAAGTTAATCATGAGACTTTTTCTTTAAAAAAACAAGATATAATTTGACGTTTAATCCGTTTATATTGAATGTTATATATCTTTAGATAAACAAAAGCGTTTAATAGTTTAAAACTTAGTTGTATATATCCGTACAAACAAATATTTTAACTTGTTATAAACAGATATTTTTATTCCTAAAAGACTTGATTTTATAACTTTATTTTAGATTAAATAACTATAGAATATTCTTGTCCTTTCTTCGGAAGCTATGAAACTAAGACTCTTTAATTTTCTTTCTACCGCTTTTGTTACTCTAGTATTACTTACAGATAACACAAGCGCTTTTATCCCCAATGTAAAATTTCAATCAGGTATCAAAGAAGCACATGCTTTGAAAGCTGATAGTGATTTGCTCGAGACTACAAGTATGGCCCAAACTCACTCTGTTAAAAATACACAATCTTTTTCTATCGCCATAATTCCACCTAAAACTCAGTCTAACCAACAAGAAATACTCAAGAAACCTAAGCAGAGTATGAGCCTTATTGCCAAAGTTTTTATAACTTCTGTATTTATTGGCTTTATCCTAGGATGGCTTCTTCAATATAGCAAGTATAAAAAAGATTCAGCTAACCGAAAAGATAAGCTTTTTAAGGAATTAGAAACTTTAGAAAAAATCCGCATTTTGGAAATTGAAAATCAAGAAAATCTAGAAAAGATGGCACGTTCTGAGCTTGATCCAAAAATTCTTAAGCAAAGAGAAAAACAAATTGAGATTTTAGAAAGAATATGGAAGATGAAGCCTTAACAGCAATTGTTTAAGTGATCTGTATAGAAACTTACAGATAAAAAAAGAAGTATATTATACATTATTGCAAATAAGTTTGAAAAAAATATACTCTACTACATACATGAAGCAACCTGTTAGATTGCTGATAGTAGCAACATTATTTTTCCCTATAACAGAGAATGGAACAATCTCTGGTACAATATCATACTTTGGCAATCAGCCTCATGCTGTTTCCTGTGATCAAATAACAGTAAATCTCTTTAAGAACATCCCTAAATCTAACTTTTTCAGTGGTGTCAAACTTGTCGCTACTGTTAACGCAACACCTATCTTAAATTCACCAACACCTGTGTGTAAGTATACTTTTGAAGCTACTACCGGCGATTATATTTTGGAAGCTCAAGATCCAGATGGCTTCCGTGTAGAATCAAAATTCATTTCCATAAATCCGAGTAGTGTAACCACTAAAAATCTCAAGCTTTTTCCACCACTAGGGAAGTCAACAATCTCTGACGGCAGAGGTAATCCCCAGTAAGTTGCAGAGCCTACACTTACCACTTGTGGAGGTGTATGTAGTTCACTCTAAGACAGAGGTAAGGATGTACGCGTTTAGATAGAGTTTGGTCGTACAACTTACTTCAGTAGAAAAGAAGATGCATACAAAGCAGACATTATATGAGAAGCTTGGTGGAGAGCAGGCTATTAAACAAATAGTGGATAATTTTTACGCGCGGGTTTTGGCTGACGATACAGTCAATCAATTTTTTGCTAACACAGATATGGAAATGCAACGCCGTCATCAGACAGCTTTTATATCCTATGCTCTTGGTGGGTCCAACCAATATACTGGTCGTTCAATGGAAAAGGCTCATACTGGTTTGAATTTACAGCCAGAACACTTTAATGCCATTATCAAGCATTTAGGTGAGGCACTGGCCACACGTGGTTTATCACCAGACGAGATAAATGCAGTACTTGCTCATGTCGCCACTTTAAAAGAGGCTGTGTTATACCAATGAAAGCAGATTGTTAACACACAGCTACTACTATTGCTGCCAAAGCTAAATTTTGCAAAAAGTAGTAGTAGCATTCAACCAAAAGAGATAGGTGATTGCTGAAGTACATAGGTACTATAAATCAGAGAAGAAAATAACCTGCTTCAACCTATTGAAGTGAAGGAACTGATAATATGTGGCAACATGAGCAGTGTAGAGAACAATACTGATTGGTCATAAGTGCGCCGTAAGTATGAATTACGGGAACTTCGGTTCTCAATATTCATCTCATTACTCAACGTTAGTCAACTTCAGCAACAAACAAGGAGATATATCTTCATGAAGGAAACTATTCTCAAAATCTCAAACCCAACCCCCAAGGTTCAAATCCAGCCCAATGAAGATCAACTCCAACCCGAAATCAGCCAAAGTTCAGAAATTAACTTAGCTGAAGAATCACAATCATCAGAACCAGAACTAGAACAAACAGATATCGAAAAACCAACTTCAATGCAGTTTGCTAAAACAAGTTATAGCGGTTGGAAAGCATCAGATATTTTGCGAGAAATTAGGCTGGATAGTTTTGAAATAGATGATTTAGATTTAGATTAAGCAGAACAGTACTATCTATGAAAATTAGCGCGATCGCACAACACAGACGCTTGAAGACGCCAAAAAGCAGCCATTCAGCTGGGTAAATCACGCGGAGTGTGCAGTTGATCGGCTAATAAGGGTGCCTCTTTTGTACATGACTAAATTTGCAGCACTGATACTCGCTTTAAAGGAGAAACTTGCAAGAGGCCCAGAGAATCCTGAAAAAGGCTTGTATTACGTCTATGGAATAGACCTTTCTACCCTTCAGGTACTGTTGCTTGCATGGAGGTGCCTTTGTAAGACGCAAAGATTTTTGGCGGATATGAGATCAAAAATATTTAGTTGCTTTCATCCGATGCAGTGCGAGGAATACGCTTCCAAGGTGCAACGATTGCGAGAAATTACCGTTCTCGATCAACTTAAATAATTCGTCAAGCCGAATGAATTTAAAATCTAACACTTCATTTTCATCAGGTGATGGTTCTCGGACAACAGTGGTATCGTAGCAAATGAAGCTATAAATCCGGTTGGTTTGCCGTGCAGGGTTCGCGAAGCTTGACCCGACAAGCTCAAAATGAGTGCCTGTACAGCCAGTTTCCTCCAGCAATTCCCGTTTTGCTGCCTCAACCACACAGATGTCTGTTTCCTCAACCTCGCCGCACGGAAGCTCATGGCATATAACCCCAGCCCCATGCCGATATTGTTGTGTTATGAGAACTTCAGATTGCTTGTTAATAGCGAAGACGTGAACCCATTCTTTCGCCTCTATGACATAGTAAGGCTCAACTGTATGCCCTTCAGGTGTTAAGCAGCGGTCTGCTCTGAGCGTGAGCCACCTATCGGCATGAATGTATCGAGATTCAAGAGTTTTCCAGGGATTGACACTCATATCCTTTTTTATCTCTGAGTGGGTAAGATTGCAGGGGCGACCCTCCAATCTTACCCGCTCGTAATTGGAGTATGATGATGATTGTTTAGATTCGCATCTGTGAAGAGAATATCAGCTGTTAGCGTAGCTAGCGGGGATATTGTCCCCATATCCTTTCATTTGCCATTGTTGTCCAGTGCACAATCCGGTTGGGATGGCGTTCAAGTCGAACAACATTGTTTACCAGCTTCAGAGTGTCCAGAACTAGAGTTACAGCACCACAGCATTACTATAGTACTAGGACAGCCGTTTAAGATCGACTGGCGTTTAGCTGGCGAACGGCGACAAACTACGCAAATGAGGCGAGGAGATGTTTGTATAACTCCCGCAGGAATACCGACTCAAGCTCGCTGGCATAAATCAGCGAAATTTCTCTTACTCTCGATTAGTCCGACGCTAATTCAGCGTGCTGCTTATGAATCCATAGACGCAGATACAGTTGAGATTTTACCTCAACGTGCAGTCTGTGATCATCAGCTCATACATATTAGTTCGGCATTGAAAGCAGAACTGGAAACGGGATGTAAGTCAGGTTCTCTCTATGGAGAATCTCTGGGTTTAGCTGTGGCAATTCATCTAATTAAATGTTATTCCACATTAACAAAACCAATTCAAGAGCCAGGCGAGGGTCTGCACTTACCTATACTTCAGCAGGTGATCGATTATATTAATGACAATTTAGCAACCAAAATCACAATAGAAGAGATTGCGGCTGTTGCCAACATGAGTCCTTATTATTTCATACGTCAGTTCAAGCTCTCAACTGGACTACCTCCCCATCAATACATCATTCAATGCCGAATTGAACAAGCTAAAATTCTCTTGGCTGAAAATAAGTTATCAATTATCGAAATTGCCTACTGTATTGGCTGTTCAAGTCAAAGCAACTTCACAGCATTTTTTCACAAATGTGTAGGGATAACACCAAAAGCTTATCGAGAACAGACACGTTGTCGATGAAGGTAATATGTTGGCTCAAATTCACAAGAAAAGCAATTTTTAAACATTAAGAGAGCAAGTTTTCAGAAGACGCAAGTCGTCTAAATTTATTAATCTCATCTAGTAAGTAAAAAATAAAGCTTGAGGGGTAAGCCTAATGACCACTGATCTAGATATTGAAAAGTATAAGCAACGGGTGATTAATGATTTCAATTCTAGACCGGACTACGATCAAAAAAGTCCATTTCATGCAGCTTTAGCCAATCGTCTAGTTGAACTCGCTCAACCTCAGCCTGGAAACCAAGTTCTCGATATTGCTACAGGTACAGGATTAGCCGCGATCGCAGCAGCACAAATTGTTGGTGATCAAGGGCGAGTGGTGGGAGTAGATATCGCCAAAGGTATGTTAGAGCAAGCGCAGTACAAGATAGACACAATTGGTCTAAAAAATATTGAACTCATAGAAGCGGATGCTGATGATCTCGATTTCGATGATAGCAGCTTTGATATTATTCTCTGCTCTAGTGCACTTATATATTTGACAGATATTGAAAACACCTTACAGCAGTGGCATCGCTTTCTCAAGTCTGGTGGTAAGGTTGCTTTTTCTTGCTTTGCTCAAACGGCTCATACAGCAGCTATTATTTTTAGAGCAAAAGTGCAGACTCAGGGAATTTTAATACCTAATCCTAACGAGCCATTGGGCACTCCTCATAAGTGTCAACATTTGCTAACTAAGGCAGGATTTGACAATATTCAAATAGTAACCGAGCAGTTAGGCTTTTATTTAAATGATTTTGAAAGAGCTTGGGACGCAAATGCGAAAAGCGCTTTTGGTTCTCAAGTAAAAGAACTGTCTCCAGAGAGGTTAGAAAAACTCAAGGCTGAATATATTGCAGAACTTGAAGCGACTGCAACAGACAAAGGTATTTGGAACGATGTCACAACATTCTTTGTTTTAGGGAATTATTAAGAAGGGTGTAGGGTGTGGGGTGTAGGGTGTAGGGTGTAGGGTGTAGGGCGTAGGGTGTAGGATATCCGCATCAATGAATTGAGGGGATTTCATTCATGAATAAATTTTTTGTTTTCTCCATAAATAAATTTAGGGGCTTTCAACCAGCTTGGGTGTAGAGTCGGGTGTTCATTTTCTGCAAGAATTTCTTTTTACCCCTACACCCCACACCCTACCACCTACACCCGTTTTTTCGGTAAAAATCTGTGAGTTATTTCAACCTCAAGCAAATTGCAAATGTTGCCTGTTGTAGTGTGTCAAGCGACTCTAGAAGACCTTCCAACAGTTTCAGCAATTCTTGCTGAAGCTGCTTTATGGCTTAAACAGCAAAATATGGCTCTATGGGAAGAAACTGAGGTATCTTCGGTGGTTATTCGTCAAGATATTGAGTCTGGTTTATTCTACATTGCGTTCTATGAAGGTTCTGCCGTCGGTGTCGTGAAGTTTCAGACAGAAGATCGCCTATTTTGGCCAGACATTCCAAATGAGGATTCAGCTTTTATTCATCGCTTAGCTGTGCGTCGAAGTTTTGCAGGTGGGTTGGTTTCAACGACATTGATGAGGTGGGCTGTTGAACATAGCCGAAAACTGGGTAAGCGCTATTTGCGTTTAGATTGTGCGGCAGAGCGTTCACGCTTACGCTTAATATATGAGAGATTTGGTTTTCGACACCATAGCGATCGGCAGGTTGGACCTTACTTTGTTGCCCGCTATGAGTACGAGTTATAACTCAGGCTAAGATAGGTCAAAGACAGAGGTAGTGGCTAGATGTCAACCAAGCTGCGAGGCTAGTTAAGAAAGCTTCAATCAGACGAATTCTGAAAGGGTTTTGCCAAACACAATTAGATAATTTTCCTACATCTCGATGCTAGACATAAAAGAGTTGCTTGCAAGCAGCGTAACTGTCATTATTGATCGTCCATTTGGTAGTAGACATCCGCGATACAAATATATTTACCCGATTAATTATGGCTACATTCCCGGCACTGTTGCGCCAGATGGCGAGGAAGTAGATGCTTATATTTTAGGCATATTCGAGCCTTTAAGCCAGTTTGAAGGAAAATGTATTGCCATTATTCATCGCACTAATGATGAAGATGACAAGCTGATTGTTGTACCACAAGGGAAAAACTATAGTGACGAGCAAATTATGGCTTTGACTGAATTTCAAGAGCGGTTTTTCGAATCAACTATTATCCGAATTTAAATCATCTAAATTATTAATTAAGGAGATCTGATTGGGTAAAGTTGGGCCTTTCCACAATTACCTAGTTATTCTCAGAAATTTTAGTAAATGTCGACTTCAAGACAGATCAATCCACTCCGAAAGTTCTTCCATACCAAACAGAGCTTCTGTTTGCATACCAGCCTTAAAAGCGGGTGATGGGACTCGAACCCACGACGTTCAGCATGGGAGGCTGACATTCTACCACTGAATTACACCCGCAGACGGTAATTTTAAAATTATTGTATTTCCTATATTAATAGTTTTTGCTAATTTTAGCTACTTGAGTTCGGTGAGTTTTTCGTGATACTGACAAATCCTTGATTTTGCAAACATTAATATTTGCATAGGCATATACTCCAACTTAACATTCACTTACTGCAATCACTTCTTTACACTCTCACAACAGTTACACACTTTCGTTTGCCAAGCTCTTTCTATTGTCTTGGAAATGATCTAATTCAGCGAGAGCTAGAGAAAGCCAGATCTATGAGTCGCAAAAGTGTTAAGACTTAATAAGAGATGAGTGCTTAACACCCCATTCATGCATGGCATAAAGAATTGGTAGCAAACTTTCTCCTAGAGGCGTCAGTGAATATTCCACTTTTGGAGGAATTTGCGGGTAAATCTCTCGATGAATAATGCCATCTTCTTCCATCTCTCTCAGTTGCTGAGTCAGCATTTTTTGAGTGATTCCGTTTAAAGCTCGCTGCAATTCACCAAAGCGTTTGACACCATCCATGAGTTCTCTAATGATTAAAACTTTCCAACGTCCACCAATGACTTTTAGAGTGGTTTCCACTTCGCAAGTGAGTCTGCTATGGTTGTTTGCTTCAGCTTTCATGTTATCAAAAGTATCTTAACTTTACTTTTAGATACCTACTTTTTATCATACTCGAGGGCACTCCTTAGTTCAATTACAACTCATTGGGACTCTCACACCTAACTGAGAACCTGAAACTCATCTTGGGTTAGCGACACCACAATATTCTCAGCATTTACCCGAATGAGCCACCGTTGAGTGAGTTGACCATCTGAAAGCACTTCTCTAGCGCAAACAACTCCAATTTTGCCTGATACATATGCTGGCAGTAGAATCAAAACTCTGTTTCCTATGTGAACATAATTTGAGGTATGCAACAGCACTCCTAAAACTTTAGGTTATTTGATAAATTATAATCCAGAATTATGCAATCTTTTCAAAGAAAGTCAATAATATATGTTTTATTTTAACAAAAAAATACTGAGCAGATTGTTGAGTTCGGTAACCCTATCATAAGATATACTTCTGCTAAATTCTAAAAATATACGTCTAGCTATACTTAACATAACTAAACGCCCATAGGGCAAGCTAGATACAAGTCATCACAGAATTTTCAATTTGCTAGACTTGCCATGATTTGAGGTCTATATTCCCAACTAATTATTTTCTCCTGACTTCATGACATGAAATTTATTTAATAGTAATAATTATTGCTTAGGTAATATTTACCAGACTAGTTAATGATGTTTTTCCCTAGAATTAACTATATATTTAACTATATGGATATTGAGATGTAGCAGTTGCAAGATCGCCCTGATCTGCCAACACACATAACTCATCCAACGTAGTAGCTAGCAGGGGTTATTAGAGGAATTTGCTCAAAAGGATGTTGAGGCACGATCCCGAGTAGTAATCAGGAATCTTAACTAAGCCTGCCATGCTTTGAGCCAACGATTCACAACTTTGTTGAAGAATTGTTTTACCTGATGCTTGCGATACCACTTCTGAAAAGCCATTTCGTAGTCTTCACCTTTCGTTTGATAGGTATTCCAACCGTCAAGACCTACTCCCAATCCCCAAAACAGCAAAATATATAGTGACCAGGAAAGACCACTACCGCTCAGTAAGTCTACTAGTACCAAAACAGAGTTGATAATGACATAGTTGCCAACACGCTTCTTGAATCTGCCTTGGCGATAAGCATTAAAAGCTTGACGCTGTTGTATTTCTCCCTGTTGTTCTGACCATTCACGTTCTGCTAAGCGGAGTGACTCAGAGGAGATTTCTAACTCTGCTGCAATTTCCAATAACTGCGCATAAGAAAATTCTTTGTTTTTGTCGTCGGCGTGACGAGCGATCGCCAAATGAAGAATTTGCTGCACATCTTCCTGGCTATAAGAATTAGTCACTTTGGTATCAAAAACTGTCATAATTATGTCTTACGTAAGATTTTCAATATGCCCCATAGATGGTAAGCATGCACATCAAAGCTACAAGCAATATTATTTGCACTATCCCTAGACTAGCAAATCTATTTTAGTAGTGTGGATTATTTGTAAGGGCATATACTTGTTCAACTCATCCACCGACTCAAATAATATTTTTTATGAGTGTCATAATAGACATAGCTCTTCGTAATAGCTAGGCACGTCCTCATTATTAACTTAGAAATAGCACGGCAATTTAAACCGTTAGCAAAAAGTAACGAGGAAAAACCCCATGATTGAAGAAAATGGAGCAATTCGCACACTATCAGTAGATATTGGTGGTAGTGGTGTTAAGGTGATAGTCTTAGATAGTCATGGTCATGCCTTGACCCAAAGAGCGCGTGCAGAAACCCCCCAACCACCTAAACCTGGATCTGTGATTGATACAATTGCAGAACTGGCAGCTACTCAAGGTCAATTTCAGAGGGTTTCAGTAGGCTTTCCTGGTGTTGTGCGTAATGGGGTCACAGAAACAGCAGTAAACTTAGATCCCGATTGGATCGGATTTGATTTGGTAACAGCATTGTCAAAGCGCTTTAATAAGCCTGTACAAGTGATTAATGATGCTGATATGCAGGGTTTAGGCGCAATTTCAGGCAAGGGAGTGGAATTAGTAATTACTCTGGGTACAGGTTTTGGCTCTGCTTTATTTGTTGATGGCACTCTTGTGCCAAATCTAGAAATGGGTCATCATCAATTTCGTAAAGACGAAACCTACGAAGAACAGCTGGGACGTGCAGCATTAGAAAAAGTCGGAGAGAAAAAATGGAACCGGCGTTTAGAAAAGGCAATCAAATCTTTGCACAATCTCTTTTCTTATGACTACCTTTATATTGGTGGCGGTGAAGCCGAAAAGGTAAATATCAAGTTACCAGAGAATGTCAAGATTATCCCTAATATTACTGGTTTACTGGGTGGCATTGCTTTGTGGAAGGATTAGGAGTTGTTCTTTGTCTTTGGTTATTTGTCTTCACCAAATAGCTCATGACCAATGATGACCCTCAGTCACTACCAAGACTTTTTACTGACACGGTAATCCCCGGTCAGATAGATAGCGTTTTTGTCAACTGTCGTTCATAAAATTTACACATTACTCAGCTTAGAGAGACTAAATTTATCTTCTTCTTTATCTTGTTTTGCTGGCTTCATACCATTACATCCACAAAATCCTTGATACAAATCCTCCTCCTTGTCTCCCTTGTCCTCCTTGTCCTCCTTGTCCCCTCTGCGTTTTCCCATCTTCCAATAGCATGCTCTACTTCAATACTTCACATCTAAATGATGATAATCAGGTTAATTTCCCGTAAAAGTTGCTAAGATTCTTAATTTTACATTTCAAGAATTTCTACTGTTTCCATTCTTGGATTTCTTTTGTAAAATAGGGTTGAGTTTTATGTAGCATTCGCAAAACTTCCTCATAAAACTTTCAAATCAAACTGGAAGTTTACACCAAAAATGCTGTTTAATATATTAAAAGACAATTAAATTTTTGGTGTCGTCCACGAGAAAACCTGTTAGCCGGGGCTTTTCTCAACGGTTGATTCCTTTGGGGAAAGCGCTCCTTGATAATGCAGATTACCCGCAACACGAAAACCACGATCGCAAAATTTTGTTCTATATCATAGTTGTTGTTACCGACTTTTATTGAAATGTCGTTGCAAAAGGGTTGCTACATATTGTCTTCGGCGCAACTGCAAATTTATCTTTATATTGGAATAACTCTGCATGACTTCTGCTGCTGAACTACCAGTCAATACTGGCTCAAATTTGAGACTACAAGGTAATGCCAAAAGCACCAAAACGCCTGATCCCCTGAGAACGGCTGTGGGTGTTTATGTCACAGTACATGGGCATTTTTATCAACCACCACGAGAAAACCCATATTTAGACGCGATTGAACGCCAACCTAGTGCAGCGCCTTTCCATGATTGGAATGAGCGTATCCACAATGAATGCTATCGCCCGAATGCTTTCGCCAGAGTGCTAAATGACCGAGGCGAACTGGTGGGGATCGTAAATAACTATGAGTATTTGAGCTTTAACATTGGACCAACTTTGATGTCTTGGCTGGAACGTCATGACGTGGAGGTCTATCAGCGGATTTTAGAAGCAGATCGCAATAGTTGCACTCGCCTGAATGGTCACGGCAATGCGATCGCGCAAGTATACAATCACATCATCATGCCCCTTGCAAATGAGCGTGATAAATACACCCAAATCCGTTGGGGTAAAGAAGACTTCCGCTATAGGTTTGGACGCGATCCCGAAGGCATGTGGCTAGCGGAAACTGCTGTGGACTATGCAACACTAGAAGCCCTAGTCACTGAAGGCATTCGTTTCATTGTGCTTGCCCCTTCTCAAGCACAACGTTGCCGTATCTTGCCTACCAAAGATGATCCCAACCCCGAATGGCATGAAGTGGGCGGAAGTCAAATCGATCCCACACGTCCTTATCGCTGCTTTTTGAAGAGGAGTAGGGAATTGGGAGCAAGTCATAAGGGCACAAGTGACCACTCCCTTCCTTACATCGATATCTTTTTCTACGATGGTCCGATCTCCCGCGATATGGGCTTCAGTGATGTTGTTTACCATTCCAATCATTTTGCCGGACGCATCGGTGCAGCTGTGCGTGGGGATCATCGCCCAGCCCAATTAATTTCTGTGGCAGCTGATGGAGAAACCTTTGGACATCATAAGGGTGGCACAGAAAAAACCTTAGCCTACGCCTTTACACAAGAGTTTCCCAATCGGGGTTGGACAGTGACAAACTATGCTCACTATCTCAGCCTAAATCCTCCCACTTGGGAGGTGGAATTGAAGCCAGTGACGGCATGGAGTTGTGCTCATGGAGTAGACAGATGGCAAGATAACTGTGGTTGCGGTGGTGGTGGAGAATGGCATCAGCTATGGCGGCGTCCCTTGCGCAATGCCTTGAATTGGTTGCGGGATCGCTTACTTGAGGTGTATGAGGAGCATAGCAAACAGTTTTTCTTTGATCCCTGGCAAGCAAGAGATGAGTATATCCATGTGATATGCGATCGCTCTCCTGTAAATATCAGCCATTTTTTCTCTCGTCACCAAACCCACAAACTCACATCAGCTGAACAAGTAGACGCCCTACGTCTTTTAGAAATGCAGCGTCATGCTTTGCTGATGTTCACCAGTTGTGGATGGTTTTTTGAAGAACTTTCCCGTCCGGAGGGAACACAAATTCTTCGTTACGCCGCTCGTGCTTTAGAATTGGCAGGTGATGTAGCAGGTGTACAGTTAGAAAAAGGCTTCATAAAACGCCTAGCTTTAGCAAGTAGTAATGTAGAGCTATTTGGACATGGGGCTGAAGTCTATCGTCAACTGGTGCTCACTGCCCAAGTTGGCTTTAAGCAAGTAGCTGCTCATTACGCCATTACTTCACTATTTGCTAACCACAAAACAGAAAAGTGGTCAGCGATCTCCAGGCACAATGGTACGGATCAATGTTATTTACCCTATCAAAAGCGTGTTTACTGTTACACAGCTAACGAGCTAGATTATCAATTGCAACGCTTGGGTTCAATGACTTTAGCTGTAGGCAATTTGAAGCTTACATCAGAGATAACATGGGAAAGTGAACATCTCGTGTTTGCAGTTCTTCATCTTGGCGGTTGGGATTTTCACTGTTGTATTCGACCTTTTGCGGGACGTCGAACTTACACTCAGATGAAAGAACAAATGTTTGAAGCACTGCAACAGGCGAGTGTAGCTCACACAATTCTAGTCATGACTCAGTTGTTTGGAGAAGAGGCTTACAGTTTACAAAATCTGTTTGCAGAAGAACGTCATCGCCTGATGCGGTTACTAAGTCAGGAAACCTTGACACGACTAGATCAGCTTTATACCCAGACATACCGTGATAACTACGGTATAATCATGGCTTTTCATCGAGATGAACTAGCTGTCCCGCAAGAGTTACAGGTCGCAGCTGAGATCGCTTTGGGACATCGGTGTATGGTGGCTTTGCGTTCTCTTGAGCAAGATATGCATGAGTCACCATCAGGTGGGAATCACATCGTAGAATTAGAGGCGATCGCTACAGAGGCAAAATACCTGCGCTGCCGGATAAATATTCCTGAAGGTAAACTGATGCTGGAGCAGTTGATTTTGCGATCGCTTTGGCAGTTGTTGCATGATCCCGATGAGACTTTTG
The DNA here is from genome assembly GCA_021324415.1 of Nostocales cyanobacterium Centralia_MAG_434. Classification (GTDB taxonomy): domain Bacteria; phylum Cyanobacteriota; class Cyanobacteriia; order Cyanobacteriales; family Nostocaceae; genus JAJPJF01. The sequence goes on along the minus strand of JAJPJF010000068.1, from coordinate 13,376 downwards.
ATGCAGATATCCAACGCTTAGAGCGGTTAATTGATGTGGGGCATCAGCTAAATATTGGCCTCTCCCTTGAGCGATCCCAAGAACTCTACTTCAGTTACCTGCACAGCGAAATTGTACCGCAGTTGGTTGGTGCGATTACCAATGGACAAGACACCACTCAATATCGTCAGCTGTTGAAGTTAGGGCAAAAGTTAGTGGTAGATGTCAGTCATTGGTTGAATCTGTAACCAAGACAGTTCGGTTAACCATAGCTGTTACCTGAAAGGGTGAGAGCTATTTTCCCCATCAACCCGCTCCAAGATTATGGAGCGGGTATTCGTTGTGATCCCGACTGTTATGATGCAAAAATCTTTAATACCAAAAGGTCAGTTATTCCTCAAGCCATGAATTTATCGCCCAGAATAATGACAATCCTTGCGATCGCAATACCACTAAATGGAATTTTCTTTGCGGTCCATGCCCAAACCCCAAACACAGCTACAGATCAAACACGTTCTAAGAAGAGTATGGGCGTGAATCCCAAATACACCCAGATCATTTCTCTTCAGCCAGATTCATCGCTCTTCTTCTTAAGTCGAGGTGACTCTCGTTTTGGTATAGGAGATTATGCTGGAGCACTTGCAGATTATAACCAAGCTTTACAACTTGATCCCAATAATGCTGCTGCCTACTATAACCGAGGGGAAGTTCATCATAAACTAGGAAACAAAAAGAAAGCAATTACAGATTTGAAAAAGGCTGTAAAGATTTTTCATGCTCGAGGAGATCAAGATGATTACCAAGATGCTTTGAATCACCTCAAAAGACTTCGACAATCTCCTAAATGACAAGGAGGTAGCAAATGCCTATAAGTAGTGAGCTACCATCCGATAAGCAGCTACAAAAGGTAGTGCCAAGTGCCGCCCGTCTTGCTGTAGCAGGAGTGTTTTTCGTTAATGGTGCAGTATTTGCCAACTGGGTTACACGTATCCCAGTAGTACAACAGAAGCTTGGGTTAAGTAATGGTGCACTTGGAGTTGCTCTACTGGGTATGGCAGTTGGCGCGCTCATGAGTATGCCAACGACAGGGTGGTTACTCACTCGCCTGAGTAGTCGCTTGGTCATTAAAATAACTGCGTTAGGCTATTGTGCAGTACTACCTCTATTGGCGTTAGCTCCTAATTTGCTACTACTAGCGATCGCATTGGTGCTATTTGGTGCTTTTAATGGAGCAATGGACGTGGCTATGAATGCTCAAGGTATTGCTGTTGAGCAGCGTTACCAGCAACCAATTATGTCATCATTTCATGGTATGTTCAGCGTGGGAGGTATGGTTGGTGCATTTAGTAGTGCTGTATTAGCCTCTTTGGGAGTTGAACCTATTCCACACTTGCTAGGTGCAGCACTCTTACTAGGGATAGTTACGATTTTTGCTTCACGTCGGCTGTTGTCAGTAGCTACTGACACTGTTAGCCATGAACCAGCATTTGCGATACCGACACGATCTCTCCTTGGCTTAGGAGTAGTAGCATTTTGCGTTATGCTGGGAGAAGGCGCGATGGCTGACTGGAGCGCAATCTATCTCCAGAAGACACTTGGGACCGGACTTGGACTAGCTGCGGCAGGGTACACAGTATTTTCACTGGCAATGGCAGTGTTTCGATTCATGGGTGACTGGCTCACCCAACGTTTGGGTTCAGTAAAGATGGTACGCCTTGGTGGCATTGTGGCTGCCAGTGGGTTGGGATTGGCTCTGGTCATTGCCCAGCCTATTGCTGCACTCATCGGCTTTGCCTGTGTCGGTGTTGGCTTTTCCTCTATTGTTCCGATTGTACTCAGTGCAGCTGGACGAACTCCAGGATTGCCTCCTGGTCTTGCGATCGCAGCAGTAACAACCACTGGCTATTTTGGATTCCTATCAGGACCACCCCTGATTGGGTTTGCTGGCGATTTGCTTAACCTTCGCAGTGCTTTAGGTATTGTCGTTATCCTCAGCACAACTGTTGCAGTACTAGCCCAAACTGTCCATCATGCTGTCGGCTCCAGAGAAGATAACATAAGTTAGAAGTGAGTTGTGCAATTGATCTAACTTCGTATACATTGCAGGAATATTTTGTTGTTTTAGACTAGGAATATAAGTTTAGTAAACTTATGTTACAATAAAGTAGAAAGCAAAAGATTGAACAGCTTACTCAACTTAGTTTCCTTAGAAGTAGAGGAGTTTACGACCTTCCAACAGTTCTGTGAGTCGATAGATGGAATTCTGACTGCTTAGTAGAATAGCCTTGTTCTGTAAGGATCTCACTAGCAAGTCAAAATAAAATGAGCCGATAGCGGACGTAGTGTAAAATGTATGTTATGATTTAATGCTATATTTCTATCTTATTTTTTTCGCATTAATATTACGCACTCTAAATAATAGAGTGCGAATAACTTACCTGATGTATCAAAAAATTTCAAATGCCAAGAGGAACAAACATGAACTACTCAAATGGTTATAACCAAAACGGAAAAGGAAGCGCTGTTAAAAGCCGAGATTACGTTCCAGCCGTTGAGACGGATGAACATATCAGCCCTGCAGCAGCGACAGAAACAATAGTAAAAATTGAGCCTCCAACGACACGGGTTGCTGAGCCTGAATTAGAAAAAGAGGAGCAACAAACACCAGAACCCAGTAAAGGCGAATCTAAGCCCAAGCCTAACAAGCGTAGGCGTTTACTCATTTCAGCAGGGTTAGGTATAGTGGCGATTATTGGTGGTGTTTTTGGAGCACGCTGGTGGGCTTACGCTTCTACACACCAATCTACAGATGACGCTTATGTCGCCAGTGATGTACACCCAGTTAGTAGTCGGATCAATGGCACTGTATCTCAGGTGCTAGTGAATGATAACCAGGAGGTACATGCAGGTCAACTACTAGTCAAGCTCGATCCGCGGGATTATCAGGTGCAATTGCAGCAAGCACAAGCCGCATTGGAAGCATCTCAACGTCAAGCAAATGCTGCTCTATCTAATATTAAACTGGCATCTGGGAATGCTTTAGGTAATACGCAGCAAGCACAAGGGAATGTTGGCAGTGCAAAAGCCGCAATTGCCACCGCTGTCGCCAACGTCAAGGCTGCACAAGCCGCAGTTCCAGCCGCCCAAGCTTCTGTAAATCAGGCACAAGCAAATTTGGACAAAGCACAAGCCGACTATAACCGTTACAAAACCTTGTATGCCCAAGGAGTTGTACCACGTCAACAACTCGATACTTACAGAGCCACTTATTACGTTGACTTAGCTCAGAAAAACTCAGCTGTACAAGGCGTGTTACAAGCTCAAGCTAACCTTGCTCAAGCACAAGAGAATGTCACCAAAGCCCAAGCGCAACTGGCAGCATCTCAAGGTGGACTAGTCCAAGCACAAGCCACTGGGCAGCAGACAAAAGTCAACCAAGCGCAATATAAAGCTGCTCTAGCTCAGATTGCTCAATCACAAGCTAGTCTCGACAATGCCAAGTTGCAGTTGTCCTACACCAACATTATTGCTCCTAGTGAAGGTAGAGTCGGGAATAAAACTGTCCAAGTTGGTCAAAGAGTGCAGCCAGGAACACCTCTAATGTCGATTACAGAAAGCAATCCCTGGGTGGTTGCTAATTTCAAAGAAACTCAGCTTGCACATATGCACTCAGGGCAGAAAGTAGAAGTTCATATTGATGCTATTCCTGATCATAATTTTGTGGGTTACGTCAATAGCTTTTCACCAGGATCAGGTGCGACGTTTGCTCTTTTGCCTTCAGACAATGCTACCGGTAACTTCACAAAAATTGTGCAACGTATCCCAGTAAAAATTGTTTTAGATCCAAATAGTGTGCGGGGTTATGAATCGCGAATTATACCTGGATTATCAGTTGAAGCCAATGTAGATATGAAGTGAAAATATGAAAAAGCAGAGCCTTTTTCATAGGAGAAATTCTGTGGCTGATTCAACTGTTAACACGAATGGTCAAAAGCCCCCAATCCCATCACCGCAATCCGATGCGGTGTCACTTAAAACCTGGATTGGTGTGATGGGAGCTATGCTGGGAGCCTTTATGGCAGTGTTAGATATTCAGATCACCAACTCCTCACTTCAACAAATTGATGGAGCAATTGGTGCAACTCAAGAGGAAGGCTCTTGGATTTCAACGAGCTATCTAGTGGCTGAAATTGTCACAATACCACTGACTGGTTGGCTATCACAAGTATTTTCAGTGCGATGGTATTTGGTAGGCAATTCTATTTTGTTTCTCTTCTTTTCTGTCTGCTGTGCTTGGTCTCAGAATCTAGGTCAGATGATTTTGTTTCGTGCTGGACAAGGGTTTACTGGAGGTGTACTCATTCCCATGTCCCTGACAATTGTGCTGACGACCTTACCAAAATCTAAACAACCAATTGGGCTGGCATTATTTTCAATTACAGCTACCTTTGCACCGTCGATTGGTCCAACAATCGGTGGTTGGTTAACAGATAACTTAGGCTGGGAGTACAACTTTTACTTAAATATCGTTCCAGGTATATTACTCATTGCCATAGTTTTCTACGCCATTAACCCTCAACCTTTACATTTAGAACGTTTAAAGCAAGGCGATTGGTGGGGTATTCTATTCATGGCCATTGGTCTTGGAGCACTGGAAGTGGTTCTAGAACAAGGGCAAGAATACGATTGGTTTGGTTCTAAAGCAATTCAGTACTTGACTGTAGTAGCAGTGATTTTTATTGCTCTGTTCATCTGGGTCGAGTTGACTCGTAAACAGCCATTTATCAATTTAAGCTTGTTGGTACGTCGTAACTTTGGCATTAGCAGTGTCGCTGGGTTAGCCCTAGGACTAGGTCTCTACGGCACAGTGTACATATTGCCGCTGTATCTTGGTACTATTAAAGACTATAGCCCTTTACAAATTGGTGAAGTGATTGCTTGGTCAGGAATACCGCAGTTATTCTTGATACCGTTTGTGCCTAAGTTAACACAGCGCTTTGATATTCGTCTTGTAGCGGCAGTGGGATTTAGCCTGTTTGCCGTCAGTTGTTTTATGAACTCAACAATGAACCATGACACGGCTATTCAGGAACTGCGATGGTCTCAGTTAGTTCGGGCTTTGGGACAACCGATGATGATTTTACCGCTCACAACGATCGCCACAGCCAACATTGAACCACAACAAGCGGCTTCTGCCTCCAGTCTATTTAACATGATGCGTAATATGGGGGGATCAGTAGGGATAGCCGCCCTGAAAACACTACTGACTAGGCGAGAGCAATTTCACTCTCAACGGTTGGGAGAATTTGTGACTTCCTATAGTCCCCAAACTCAACAGCGAATCGATCAGATGACTCAGTACTTCACGCGTCAAGGAGCTGATCCGACGACTGCTCACAATCAGGCACTCAAAGCGATCGCCAATGTTATCCATCGTGAATCGTATGTGCTTGCCTTTAATGATTGCTTTTACTTCATCGCGATCGGTATATTGATCAGTGGGCTTGCCTTGCTTTTCTGTAAAAAGGTGAAGTCAGGTGGTGGTGCAGTTGCACACTAAATTATTTTAAATCTTGGTCTTGCAACAGCAGTGTTCATGAGGCAGCTAGAAGATTTGTGCTACAACGACTATCTGCATCAGGTGATGACTGCTGTTGCTGTTTTTTCTGGAATCGCGATAGATCTGCAAAAGTACAGAATTCACTTTCACTTCTCAAGTATGCATGTGAAAATTAGACCTGCCCAAAGAAAAGACGCAGAGAGAATTGCTATCCTTTGTGAGCAACTTGGTTATACTGCTACACCTCCACAGGTGCAAGAACGACTTGCCCATATTCAACACAATGAAGCTCATATTGTCTATGTTGCTGTTATCAATGATTTTGTTGTTGGCTTGGCACATGCTCACGCTTGTGACTTAGTCATTGAGCCAAAACAGGCGATTCTCTTCGGTTTGGTTGTGGATGAAGATTATCGTCATAATGGGATGGGACAACTTTTGATGCAACATATTGAGCAATGGGCTTCTTCTGTTGGATGTCAACAAGTTGTTATTCGTTCTAATATTAAACGCAAACAGGCCCACGACTTCTATCAGAAAATTGGCTATGCCAACATAAAACAGTCATTAACTTTTTTCAAAGCACTGATTTAAAATCTAAAAGTTGTTCTAAAAGAAAACATATGGATGATGTCGTGAGTGGTGGATGTCTGTGTGGTTACGTTAGATTTGAGTATGGTGATAAGCTAGGACCAGCCAACTACTGCCACTGTACCGATTGCAGGAAAACCACAGGCAGCGCCTTTAATATTGGCATTAGAACCCATGCATCTACCCTCCGTATCATCGCTGGTAAAGTGAAGAGCTATACGAAAACTGCAGATAGTGGCAATGCAATCACTCGTGAGTTTTGTCCGGAATGTGGCTCGCCTTTGTTTACTAGAGCATCAGCTAAGCCACAATTTGTTTGGATTAAAGCTGGGAGTTTGGATGATCCAAGTCTAGTCAAACCAACTTATCAAATCTGGACTGATCACGCTGTGCCTTGGTCTCACATTGATACAAATCTGCCAAGCTTTCCTGGTAACCGTACTATTGCAAATACAAATGATGCTTAACCTAATTCAGCCGAGTCGCAGAAGAAATATTGAGTAGTCGCAACCTCATAACTAAAGCTGGGGGAATTTCTGTAAAGCACTTTTTCACCTGGTTGCAGAGATAATAATCGCGTTGTCGTTGGAGCAATCAGAGTACGGTGAAACTCATTACCACTTTCCCCTATTCGCTCATCCCACCAACTTCCAAGCTGATTCCAAATTTCTTGGGTCTCATGTAGTAATGTTTCCTGCGATCGCGCTTGATCATTACTGTTCATTTTTTTGTTCGAGATTAAAGGCAGTAATATTATACTGTTACGTAAGCCTAATCAATTTCTTGCTGTACCTTATAGCACTAAAAGATATGCAATCAGAAACATCTTTTAATCCTCAAGGATTTAGTACATTTATAACTAACATTGGTATAAGAGATAGTAGCGATGATTTTGTACTTGTTAAATCGGATGTTCCTTGTGTTGCTGATGGAGTCTTTACTCAAAGTATTTTTGCAGGAGCAAGTGTCACCATTAGTCGTCGTAATTTGAAAGATGCTCAAGCACAAGGTATTATCGCGATATCTAAAAATGCAAATGTTGCTAATGGGAAAGATGGCTTTGCTGATGCAGAAGAAGTCATCCAGATTGTTGCCAATGAAACTGGAATTGCTTCTGAGAATATTTTGATAGCGTCTACGGGTGTTATTGGTAGACGTTACCCAATGGAAAAAATTCGAGCGGGTTTAGTAGGAATAGGGCAAAAATTAACTGCTGCTGATTTTGAGTCTGCGGCACGGGGTATAATGACAACTGATACCGTACACAAATTAGCTACACGGCAAATTGGTGATGCGAAGCTAGTAGGAATCGCAAAAGGTGTCGGAATGATTGAGCCTAATATGGCTACATTGCTAGCTTTCTTTTTTACGGATGCCGCTATTCCAAAAGATGTGCTTCCTACTATTTTTCGTCCAATTATAGATAAAACTTTTAACTGTCTGAGTATTGATACTGATACTTCTACAAGTGACACCGCAGTGATTTTAGCAAATGGTTTAGCTGGTGAAGTCTCAGAGAAAGAATTTGCTTTGGCATTGCAAGAAATTGCTCATGAGTTAATGCTCAAGATTGCAAGAGATGCAGAAGGTGCGACGAAAATTATTGAAGTAACTGTAGATTCTGCTATTAACTATGCACAAGCTAAAAGAGTTGCAAAAGTAATTGTGAATTCTCCCTTGGTTAAAACTGCAGTTTATGGTGCAGATCCCAACTGGGGAAGAGTTGCTATGGCTATAGGCAAATGTGAAAATGATCGAGAAATTAATCAAGATAATGTTGTGATTCGATTTGATCATATCCAACTTTATCCTAATCCCTCAAATGAGGATAATCTCGAACAATTAAGACAAATTATGTCAAAAGATAAAGTTAATATTCATGTGAGCCTCAATATCGGAGATGCTTCTGCAACTGTGTGGGGTTGTGATTTATCTGAAGGATATATAGATATAAATGCTAAATATTCAACTTGATTATTCTCAATGGTTTCTATTGCGCTGTTTCATAATTTATGGATAAATTCATCAGAAGTAGGATTTTTGCTTTATCTTTAATAAGTGTAGTTTTTTTGACTGCTTGTTCTTCTTCAAACAGTGAATCTTCCACCCAAGAATCCACCCTTGGAACCTCCAATGGAGGCGGTGATACATTACGACTGCTTTACTGGCAAGCTCCAACTATTCTCAATCCTCATCTCTCTCAAGGTACAAAAGATTTTCATGCCAGTCGAATTACCTACGAACCGCTTGCCAGTTATGATAAGACAGGTAAATTAATTCCCTTTTTAGCTGCGGAAATTCCTTCTGTAGAAAATGGTGGACTGGCTCGTGATGGAAAGTCTGTTATCTGGAAACTCAAGCAAGGAATTAAGTGGTCTGACGGACAGCCTTTTTCAGCGCAAGATGTCGTATTTACCTACAAATTTCTCTCCAATCCATCCGTTGGTGCTACAACAACTGGCTTCTATGAAGCTGTTAAAAGTGTCGAAGCCGTTGATAACTATACAGTCAAAGTAACTTTCAAAGATGCTAATCCTGCTTGGGGACTGGTGTTTGTTGGTCAAAACGGGTTAATCTTGCCGCGTCACCTTTTTCTGAAATACAGTGGTTCCAATTCTAGGGAAGCACCTGGTAATTTGCGTCCTGTCGGTACTGGTCCCTACCGAGTCGTAGATTTTAAACCAGGTGACATGATCATTTATGAGGCCAATCCTTTCTTCCGGGAAGCCCATCAGCCCTTGTTTAAGCGAGTCGAACTCAAGGGAGGCGGCGATGCAACTTCCGCAGCAAGAGCTGTGCTTCAGACTGGAGATGTGGACTTTGCTTGGAATCTCCAAGTGGAAGTTCCAGTTCTCAAGCAACTGGAAGCAGCTGGTAAGGGTAAACTAGATATTGTTTTTGGAGGGTTGGCAGAGCGCATTTTTTTGAACCAGACCGATCCTAATAAGGCAACAAAAGACGGTGAACGCTCTAGTATTCAGTTTCCACATCCTTTTTTTACTGATAAGAAAGTGCGTCAAGCTTTAAGTTACGCAATTGATCGCGATACGATTAACCAGCAGTTGTATGGTCCCACAGGTCGCCCCATTTCTAATACCCTAATAGCACCAGATGTTTACAACTCTTTGAATACGACATACAAATTCGATCTTAAACAAGCCGCTGCTTTATTAGATGAAGCTGGATGGAAAGTCAGCAATGGTAATGGTATCCGGACTAAAAATGGTGTAGAACTGAGTGTTCTTTTTCAAACTGGGGTTAATCCACTGCGACAGAAAGCTCAACAAATTATTAAACAAGCACTAACATCTATCGGTGTGAAGGTAGAACTTAAAAGCATAGATCCAAGTATTTATTTCTCTAGCGATCCCTCTAACCCAGATACAGTATCTCATTTTTATGCTGATGTCCAAATGTTTACTAACGGTAATGAAAATCCAGATCCCGGCGCTTATATGAAGGGTTGGACTTGTGCTGAAATTGCCCAGAAAAAAAACAATTGGTCTCGTTCTAACAGTTCTCGATACTGTAATCCAGAGTATGACAAGCTCTGGACACAGTCCACAACAGAGTTAAATCCAGAAAAACGCCAGCAGCTATTTATTCAGATGAATGACGTGCTTGTTAAAGATGCGATCGTGATTCCCCTAGTTGCTAGAGCCAAAGTGAGTGGAAGCAGTAACAGGCTTACTGGTGTAGACATAACTCCATGGGACGCTGAGACTTGGAACATCAAAGATTGGCGCAGAAAGTGAAATGAAGTAGGCTTCTTCTTACCCAAAGCCTACGACTTTACCGCTTGCCATTACGATAAGACCTATGCCAAATAGGAATTTCAACCCAAAATTCTGCTCCCTGTTGTGGCTGGGAAACGCACCAAATAGATCCATCGTGTTTTTGTTTGACAATCTGAGCACTAATTGCAAGTCCTAGTCCTGTCCCTTTACCTGGAGGCTTCGTTGTAAAAAAGGGGTCAAACAGGCGTTGCTGAACAGCTTCTGTTATCCCAGGACCATTGTCTGCAATCCTAATGGTGACATAATCTGAATTGCGTACCGCAGTACGAATCTTGATTCGACTCGGGTGATCTTTAATCTCCTGTTGCGATCGCCCAGAGTTATAACTCTCTAGAGCATCAATTGCATTACTAATGATATTCATGAACACTTGATTCATTTGGCCAGCATAGCACTCTACTAGAGGAAGATCACCATATTCCTTAATAACTTCGATGCCACCATAACTTGTTGTTGGTTTTAGACGATTTTGTAACAGTAACAAAGTATTATCAATACCTTCATGAAGGTTGACAGGTTTCATCTCATGTGAGTCAACTCGGGAGAAATTTTGCAGAGATAGAACTATTTGATGAATACGCTCTGTGCCAACTTTTATGGAATCTATTATTTTCGGTAAATCCTCGACTATAAAATTGAGATCAATAGCATTAATATGAGCTTGTATTCCGGGTGTAAGGTTAATAGTCGATGTTTGATAAAGTTCTACTAGTTTTAATAATCCTTGCGTGTATTCATCTAAATAGGTTAAATTGCCGTAAATAAAGTTAGTAGGATTATTAATTTCATGAGCCACTCCAGCTACTAGTTGACCTAAAGAGGACATTTTTTCAGTTTGAATAAGCTGCGCTTGAGTTTGTTGGAGTTCTTGTAGCGCTTGATTTAGCTCCTCCGCTCTTGCAGAAGCAGCAGCAGTAGCCGCACAACTTTGTTGATACAGTTGTGACTGATTAATGGCGATCGCAATTTGGTCAGCAATCTGCTTGATAAGTTCTATCTCATCCTCACTCCATGCATGACTCTGTCTAACATGTTCACAGACAATGACACCTTGCTGTCCAGAACGTGTGCAAATCCTCACAGTCAATACAGAAGTAAAGCCCAGACTCTTCAACAATGCCCGACTACAAGGATCAAACCTAGAATCACAAGCAATCTCATCTATCTGCAGGATATCACTTTGGAGAATTGCATCACATAGAGCTTCAACATTCTGGATAGAATATTGGCTCAGTAAAGTTGGTAGGTCAGGACTACAAGCTTCGTGAGTGAGTTCCAATCGTTGGGATGATTCACCTTCTGTGTGATGCCAAAAAAACTGGCAACGATCAATCCCCAGCAGATCCCGAACTTCTTCAACTGCTGTACTTAAAATGGTATTCAGATTGAGTGAATTACGAATTTGGCTAGATAGACGAGCTGTGAGTAAGTTCACACGCTCAGCTAACTCTAGTAACTGAGTTTGAAACAGTTTCAACTCTTCCGCTGCAAGCTCACGATTTATGCTAGTAATAGCTAGCAACCATGAGCCGCTCCCAATTAGCAAAACCAAACCTACATACAACAACAGCAATTGAGTTAATAACTTGTTTGATTTAGATTTCAATGTTGCCAGTGGCACTCGTGAGACAATTTTCCAGTAATAAGATTTAGCATTAATCTGGCGCTGGCTTGGTGTAAAAGCCTGTCCAGATCCTGTACTAGATTTCTGACCTTCTAAAAGTGGGTAGACAGTGGTAAATGTGAACAACCCCTCAACAGTTTGAAATTGTCCGGATTCTTTGTGAGAAATGAGTTGCCATGCTTGAGGGAATTTTTTATTAAAGGTACGGTTGCGACGATCAAGAAACATAAACCCCCATTCATCGGCAGGCTCAGATCCTTTCAACCAGTATCCATCAGCATTAAGTAACATTCCTTCACTGCTTTCACTAGATATAACTCGATTGAAATTGTCAAGTAATTTGCTACCAAAATAATTCAGCACTAAAATACCTCGCTTTTTCCCCTGCTGATCAAAAACGGGAGTGCCAAAGCGAATCATTGGTTTTAGAGGCTGTTCAATTTTATTTTGTTCAATGTTCAGGTCTAGTGGAGAAATAAAAATTTCTCCTTGAGAAAGTCGCAGAGTATCATTGAAGTAGTAACGCCTGATCTTAACTTGTAGCTTTTCTTTTGGTACAATAGCTGGCTGACCTTGGTTAAAGTTAACTCGAACAATCTCTGCTCCTGTGCTATCTAAAAAACGAATCTGATCATAAATCTTTCTAGTTTGTGAAAATAATAAAAATTCTTGTGCGATCTCTTGCTGCTGAGCAGCTACTCCATTGAGCATTTTCTGTAGCTCATTTTCTCGAGATAGAATCATTAGATCTGACACAACTGAGTCAAAGTCTGCTGCTATAACTTTTGCTTGTACATCTACTTTGCGCTGTTCATTTGTTTCGATCAAGACTCTTTCGGTTTGAGCATACTGATTGTAGATAATTCCTATAACGCCTCCTACTACCGCAGATAATGGTAGAAAGATCATCAAGAAGCGGCTGACGAACAGTCTTGAAAAGAGCGCTTGTAACAACATACTTGCTTTAACAACAGACGGTGTTTTTGCTCTCTGAATAGACTCCACCATTTTCAATAGCCGTAAGATGGGCAATGCCCACAACATCAGAATGGGGTTTTGAGCAAGAGGTCAGCAGTGCACACCCTACAACAATTGCTGGCTTGAATAACGGAGAGTGTTTTAGATTTGCTATTTAACTCTCAAACGGAGATCCTAAAATCACAATAAAGCGTATATTTATTCTTATCGATAGGTAGCCTGACTACTATACCATGTGTAATAAATAAAAGAACAAATTTATTTTACAAAATAAATCCTAAACTTCTTATTTTATAAGGACTGATGTGGTGAGGTATTGACAAGGGTGATATCAGAGAACGAACATCATAATGATGAATAGAAATCGTTTGTATTGAAAAAAATTAGTTGAATATAGCTGAGTAAATTCGCAAATATCATGTTTTTAGAATGCTAAAAATATATAATTAATCATGAAAAACCTTACGGTAGATTGGAAAAAAGCGTAATGATTGATTTTGAGCCCTGGGACAGACTGCTGCATCAGTATGTTGATGAACAGGGTCGTGTAGACTACATTGCTTGGAAAAATGAGCAGCCCGAAGTGCTGACAGATTGGTTATCGAGTCAAAGACATTTGGCTGTCAAATCTAATTACGACACTTCAGAGCAACTAGCACTATGGATTAACCTTTACAATGCGTTTACCATCTCGACAATTTTAGAGAGATACCCTCTTAAGTCGATTCTCCCAAAAATCTTAGGGATTCCCAACTGGCTTGCTTTTTTATGGTTCTTTCAACGTCGGGCTTATTATGTCTTTGGCAAACGTTACAGCTTAGCTCAAATTGAAAACCAAATTCTTCGG
>JAJPJF010000453.1 GCA_021324415.1 Nostocales cyanobacterium Centralia_MAG_434 | reverse complement strand
CCTGCGATCGCTTTTGCTAACAAGGTTTTACCTGTTCCTGGTGGTCCAACTAACAGCACTCCTTTAGGAATGCGTGCACCAACTGCGGTGAATTTTTCTGGTTGTTTAAGAAAAGTAACGACTTCTTGTAATTCTTCTTTGGCTTCTTCAATACCTGCCACATCGTCAAATTTCACACCAGTTTTTGCCTCCATTTGGAAGCGAGCTCTGGATTTGCCAAAGTTCATTGCTTGACCAGGACCGCCCGGTAGGTTGCTAGAACGACGGAACAGAAAGAATAGACCAGTGATCAACAGAATGGGAAAAATGAGATTACCCAACAGTCCCCAAATTGCTCCATCGTTCCGCATGGGATGAGCGTCAAAGCTGACTTGTTTCTCTTTCAGCCTGTTAATAAGTTCCGGAGCATTAACAGGGAGATCTACCCGTACTCTTTGTATACGGTTGTCGAGTTCTGGGTCAACAGCTTCTACAATTGCAGTCCTGCCACCTTCATAGAAATCTACACTTGTGATCCGATTGGCATCCAAGTATTCCAGAAAGCGACCATAGGTCATGCGTGTATTAGCTGCATTCTTACTCATATCTCCAGGAGCACTCGAAAATGCTCCTTGCCAAAAGAAAAAGCCAATTACCAAAGCAGGCAATGTCCAGAGTAGTAAAACTCTCCAGGAAAATTTCATGACTTGATTTGCCTCTAAATGCCAATACAACTTGTCAGCTTTAGCAACCGAATGGTACTAATCACCCTGTCGCTAGCATAGCTGTGTGAAACGGATGTTTATTATCCATTTTATTTAAACCGACGTCATGCATATGTTGTTGAAAAGCCACTAGGGCGTTACAGCAGATCCATGACGCTAGCAAGAAATAATCTTAACTAAATTTAACTTAATTCTAATACGTTTCACAGGATAAAGACAGCTAAAGGTGATAATCATCTTTGTTTGGCGCTCACAATCTGTTTTAAGGCAGCAACAAAGGCGTCAATTTCAGCGTGTGTATTGTAGAAGTACAGACTGACCCGTGCAGTAGATTGAACTCCCAAAAGTCTGTGTAAAAGCTGTGTATCGTGAATTCCTGCATTGATCACGATTCCTGATTGGTCTAAAAGAGTACACAACTCCTGGGGATCAATATCCCCAAGGGTAAAAATGGAGATACCAACTCTACCATGGTGAGCAACTTCAGGTTTTGGACCGTAAATACGGATCGAGGGAACCTGTGGCAGCTGCTTGAATAGATAGTGAGCCAACTCAACTTCTGAAGCATAGATTTTATCCATACCTAGTTGGCTCAGATAGTCAACTGTCGCCCCAAGTGCGATCGCATCAGCAATTGCTGGTGTCCCTGCTTCAAACTTATAAGGTGGATCTGCATAAGTGGCATGGTCTGGGAAGACATCAGCGTACATCTTACCCCCACCCAAAAAAGGAGGCATGGAGCACAACAGATCCAACTTGCCATACAGAAAGCCTATTCCCGTAGGACCACACATCTTATGACCAGAGCCAGCTAACCAATCACAATCCATTTTCTGGACGTCAATGGGTATGTGAGGAAGGCTTTGGCAAGCATCAATGAGAACTTTGGCTCCATAGTGGTGGGCAAGGGTAATAATCTCTTCCACTGGGTTAATGCAACCCAAAGTATTGGAAAGGTGGACTACAGATACCAACTTAGTGCGTTCTGAAAGTAGCGTCTTGAAATGTTCCAGATCAAATTCTTCGTCTGGTGTCAATCTCACATATCTCAGTAAGGAGCGAGTGTTCAAGATGCTTGTCATGAAGCCTTGGACGATTTGCGATCGCTCAAAGGTGGAGATATCGCAACTGTTGTTATTCATGCGATTGACGTTCAGGGGGAACATTACGTAGTAAGTACGGCATCAGACAAGGACACTGAATACTGGTTCTGGTCAGAGGAGATGAGCCAACCTGAACGTTACAAAGCAGTTATTGAACCACTCTAGAATCAGCATGTCAATATTGTTCTGTAATTTGAAGTGTGTAGGGAAAATACCGATCTTTTTTGTAAGAGCCAATCCAAATACTGTAAGTTCCAGGCAGCCATTCACCAATAATGCCTGGATTTTTGCCTTCAAAATCGTCGTTACACCAGGTACCACCAGGACCTGTAATAATCAGGGTGGTGTCTTCAGGACTATCTACTAGCAGTTTTAGGTAATTGAATTTAGTCGTTAACTCCAAGATATGGTTTGGTTGTTCCTCAAAATACCCGATACATGGACCTGTGGGAGTTTCGGATTTACCAGCCAGTTCTTTTCCTGGTATTGAACCACCACTCACACCCCGAACTAGCAGTGGGTCTGGAGTAAAATTACGATCAATGGTGACATCTCCAAAAAACATTGGTGATGGTGACGGCGATGGGGATGCTGATGGCGATGGCGATTTTGTTGACGATGGCGATGGCGATGGTGATGGCGATGGCGATGGTGTTTGCTGCCCATGAGCTTGAGTTTGATGAATTGCTAAGACAAGCACCAGCATCATGATCCACAACAATACCCTTTTGCCTCGACTTACCACTTTTATCGGCATTCTGATGACATAAATTTATCAGTAGGTTGAACGACATTAAATTTACACAATGTGTTCCCAAAGCTAGGGAAGTTCACTGCTGAGGTTCTCCTCGTTGTCGCTGATGGCTTAACGTTAGGAGAACCTCACCAGCCTAATCGAACCCCCTAATGAGTTTTGATCGCCTCCAGTAAGCGCGGCTTGTCTAAACCTATCCGATTTAGTAATAACCATGATTGGATCAGATCAGGACCATGTAAATCTCCAGTCAAAGCAGCTCGCAGCGATCGCATGATCAAGCCTTTCTTGACGTTTTGCTCTTTGACCACCTGTTTAATAATGTCTTGGGCAAGGCTTTCACTCAGTTGTGGGATGTTTTCTAAAGCTGAAACTATACCCTTGAGTGCAGCAGTGGAACCTTCTTGCTTGAGTTGTGTATTTGCTTCGTCGCTATATTCCACTGTTTCCGTAAAAAATAGTTGACTGATGCTTACACCATCTACAAGACGCGTGAGGCTAGGCTGAATTAACACGACTAACTGTTCTAACCATGAACGATCCCGTGGTTCTGTCAATGGATAGCCTGCTTGTTCCCAGAAAGGTATCAATAAATCTATCAGTTTATCTACTGTCATGCTGTGAATATACTGACTATTTAACCAATCTAGTTTTGCCCAGTCAAATTTTGCGCCTGCTTTATTCACACGCTCAAAGCTAAACTGTTTTGCTGCTTCTTCTAAAGTAAAGATTTCCTGTGTTGATTCTGGGGGTGACCAACCAAGCAATGTCATATAGTTTACTAATGCTTCAGCTGTAAAACCCATTTTTTGAAAGTCAGAAATGGACGTAACTCCATCCCGCTTAGAGAGTTTGCGCCCATCCATATTCAAAATTAGGGGCGTATGAGCAAACTCTGGACTCTTCGCATTCATCGCTTCATACAGCAGGATTTGCTTAGCCGTATTAGAAATGTGGTCTTCACCTCTAATGACATGCGTGATTTGCATATCTATGTCATCAACCACAACAACAAAATTGTACAGTGGTTGACCAATACCTTCTGTCGAGGCGCGAGCAATGACCATATCACCCCCTAGATCGCTACCGCGCCAACTCATTCTTCCCCTAACTAAATCATTCCAGACAATTTCTCGATCATCGTCTATCTTGAAGCGAATCACAAAGCTGCGTCCTTCAGCCTTGTAAGCTTCTTCTTGCTCAAGTGTAAGATTGCGATGACGGTTGTCATAGCGAGGAGCAAGGCCATTGGCTTTTTGTGTTTCTCGCAGTGCTTCCAACTCTTCTGAGGTGGTATAGCATCGATAGGCTAATCCCTGATCTAATAGCTTTTGTACTGCTTCTTTATAGAGTTCCAGACGCTTGGTTTGGAAAAAAGGACCTTCATCCCAGTTCAGTCCCAGCCAACGCAACCCCTGAAGAATACTTTCGGTGTATTCGGGACGCGATCGCTCTAAGTCTGTGTCTTCAATTCGCAAGATGAACTGGCCATTGTGATGACGGGCAAACAACCAGTTAAACACACCAGTTCTTGCTGTACCAATGTGTAAATTCCCAGTCGGGCTGGGGGCAAGACGGACTCTTACAGTCACAGCGCATTCTCTCTCTTAATAACTCACAAATAAATAATCTAGCTTAGATTCCACATTCAGACACAAACCCAAGCTATATAATGATTAATTAACGGGATCGACGGGGCTCGAACCCGCAACTTCCGCCGTGACAGGGCGGTGCTCTAACCAATTGAACTACGATCCCTCAACTGGCACTTTCTAAGTATGGCAATTCTTTGGCTAACTGTCAAGTGCTTTTGTAAAAATTTTTTTTGTAGATTGTTGCTCTCTTTCAGCACCCTCAAATATACACAGATGTAGCAAGAGAGACCTAGCACTGCTCGACGTCTTTAGTGCTTTTCAGGAAAAACGAAATTCTCGCTACACACCCTCCCCTTGTCCCCTTGTCCCCTTGTCCCCTTGTCCCCTTGTCCCCTTGTCCCCTTGTCCCTCTAATTCCTAACTCCTTCTCATGCCGACTTAAGCGGATGGGAAAAAAAGTTTAAAACCCCATAAAATAATTTAGATGACCAAGCTTTTAAATCTAGTTGTCTGCTTTGATAGCTATAATTGCTTGCTACATTTTGCAAGATTTCTGGCTTAATCTTTTCATACTGAGATTTGAATTTTTTTTTGCTTTTTTTCATTAAAAATGGCGTTGGTGATTTTTGGCTAATTTCCAACCAATCAACCAATTGCTGACGTTGGTAAGCAGTGAGATTTACAGTCATCACATGAGAGCACCGATTTGGTTCTTCCAAAGTAAAGAAAAGTAAATGATAGTAGCCAGTATCTACTAATTTTTGTACTAGACTTTGTTCTCTAGAATCTTTCATGTCTAAGAAATGAGAAAGCCAACGTGTCATTTTAGAATTAACATCATACAACACTGTTATCCATAAAAAGACAGGGCATAAATCCATGTTTGAAATAAATTCAGTACTATGAGTTTTGTCTAAAAATATTTCTAATTCTTGCTTAGGTAGCATTGCCCAGAAAGTAGGCACATTTTCTTGATTTATATTTATAATCTGAGGAAAACAAATTGGTGCTACTGGTTTGCTTTTAGGCCATTCTTTGTGCAAGCAATATCTTGCTGAAATAGATGTTAATCTTAACTTCTCTGTAGAAGATGAACATTTTGTAGATTCGTTTGATGTAGAAACTTTCTTATTTAAATTAAACTGGATTTTTTCTATTGACCTTAAAACTTCATTAATATTTCGAGGGCGATGATTGATTTCTTGAGATAAACATTTCATCACCAGCTTTTTTAATTCTTGTGGTATTTCTACCATAGAAATAGTTTCCTCAAGTTTAGGTGACTTGAATTCAGGTGTTGTTTCTAAAAGATGTGATTTATAGCAACTACTAGAAGAGTTAGTCTTTGTTTGAAATAGATGTTTACCTGTTAACATTTCAAACATCAAAACTCCTAGGTTGTAAATATCAGAGTGAACATCTGTTAACCTATTTTCTTCTAGATTTTCAGGCAAATAGTGAGGCAAACTATCAATAAAAGAATAAGTTAATGTTATTTCTTCAGACGATTCTGTTAAAAACTTAGCAATTCCAAAGTCAAGAATCTTAACGACCAATTCCTTCTTGGCGTTTTCAGTAATAAATATATTTTCTGGCTTAATATCTCGGTGTACAATTGGATAAATCTCTCCTTTCAGGTTAATACCTTGATGAGCGCATTGTAGACCTAGACCAATTTGATAACATAAATCTAAAAGTTTTGATACACTTAAATGCTGCTCCTTCAGTAATACCTTCAAGCTTTTTCCTTCTAGATACTCCATTATATAAAAGGGGCTTTTTTCCTCAGTTATACCGTAACTTAAGACACGAACAATATGTTTACTTTTTCGACCTAACTGAGTACTAACAAAAATCTCTCTAGCAAAGCGTTGAGAAATTTGCTGATTTATGAAATTAAAGCACAGAATCTTCACTGCAACTGCTGTATTTCCTTTAGCAGTATCTTCAGCTAGGTAAACTCTACTCATACTCCCTTTACCAATCAGGGATTTAACTAAATAACGATTATTTAATAATTTTCCAATATAAATATCTAACTCTGTTGTTTCCATCATATTTAAATGATAAGTGATATCATTACATTATTGATATATTTTCTTGAATAAAGTTGTGACCTAATAAATTGAAAAATGCAGACAATACTTCCTTAAGTCAATTTCTAACATGTTGATTTTTCATTGTGTATTAGGAATTACACTGAAACAAAGTATATGATTAGTTGAACTACTGAATTAAGCCAGTGTATTCACTGATTTAGAAAAGCTAGTCATACGGTTAATTCGGCTTGGTACAATTACGGGAAGATGCTAGCTCCCCTGCTTACCTCGACGAATAATTTTCTTAACCATGGAAGCATCCTATTTTAGAATAAGTAGTGCACGCGTCTCGCTCATTTGATATATTTAGCGAGCAAGATGTGAGTGCAAAGCACACGCTTCGCGAACGCACTACAAAATGAATTTGCCACATCGGGGTGCACCCTTAGCGATTAAAGTTTGGCATAAAACGAGGAAATAATCCGATGGGTAATGTTTTTATTTTGAGTCGAAAGGCTAATATTTGGGTACGTTGAATCAAATTGAAATTATTATCACTGATCAGAATTAATGAGTGGTGTCCATCAGGTAGTATTGGACCAAGTGTTAAGCCTTCAATATTGTCTAGCAAAATGTGTAGACTGCTGAGATCTAAAAGTAGTTTTTTCTGAACTGGTCTTATCTTCTTGACATTAGTTGCCAAGAGGCTGTTGATATGGAAGATGTTGTCTCCTCCCTCTAAGGAAACTTGAAAAAGTGCAATAGAGAATCCCAAACCAGTAAAAGAGCGTTCTACACTGAGAAAATGTCCTTGATTGTCAAGAGCAAGTAAATCAGACAACCCACTAGTAAACATGTGGAACAGATTCAAAAATGGTGCTACTGGTTCAGTCGGATAGAGAAATTCTTTTTCTGGCTTTTTTGTCAACAGATTATACTGCACAATACGGCAATGACTACCGAGATTGGGTTTTGCTTCTAGACCATCTTGAATAAGAGCATTTTCCGTTGCTGTAAATAGATGCTTTTTGTCTGGTGTAATAGTCAGACTTTCAAAAGCCAGATTGTTACGTATACCATGCTGATGATTTTGCTTTGGCAAAAACTTGCGTGGCATTGGTAGTGCTGTCTGTTTTCTTCCAGAAGATAGCAAAAACTCCTGAATAAAAGGATCAACTTCAGAAGAAATAAACAGAGTTTTCCAGCTTGCTAGAGCTATACCTTCTGCATCAATAGCACCAATATCGAAAGCATGATCGCTTTCATTCCGTAATTTAGTTACCCCAACTAGTGTAACATCGCTATTTTTCAGCGAACCTTTGCTTAAGTCGATTTTAAATGTGTAGAAGCGAGCAGGAGATCTTTCACTTCGATCATCTGATATCGCATAATAGACTTGCTTTTCAGCATCGTACGTAATTCCAGATAACCCTCCTACAGGAGTTTTTTGAAAAGAAAGACCTTTAGGTAAAGTGGCTTGTCCGAGAAAATCTATACCAGTGATTTCAAATGCAGGTGTTGTAAAATAAGTGAAGAAGACACTAATAATGAGAAGAAAGCAAAAAAAGTAAAGAATTTTTGGCAACTTCAAAAAGTTTTTGATTATCTGTAGCTTATACTGTGCCAATATTGTAATCGTCAAAAAATTATAAAACTGCAGAATGAGCACTCTATTTTATGACATTGATATGTAAATGAGTTTGACTATTAACGAAGTTGAAGAGCCAGTTTTTCACACGGTAAGTTGCACGGCAATCATCTTCGTTGTAGCGTTGGATGATTTCTAACAAGTTGCGATCGCCTGTCTTTAACCACTGATCGTACCAATAAATGCACTTAGCACCATTAGCTTCAGAATCGCGCCACTCAAACCCTAACCAACGAGCGATCGCTTTCAATGCATAACTTTCTACTGGTAACGCTACACTTTGCGTTAATTGTTCATAAACATCTACAAATCGACTAAGTATAGGTTGCACAAAGGTGTACGGCGTCCGGTAAAGTTTCGCCAGTCGTTTGACTGTATCAAATTCATAAACACAGAAGTGATAAATAGGTGCTGCAGGATATTGCCAAACCAAATCCAGAAATTGCTGCCAAATGATTTCTTCCTCTTCTGGCCTTTGTGCGAGCATGGAATAAAATGTTTCTGTGTTTGCTTGCTTGTCAACGACCAAAACCCCTAATAAATAATTTAATTCTAATTCTGGCTGAGCTTCAATATCAAAGTATAGCTCTATAGGGCTAGTGTGTTGAGACATGTGGTTGTGGATACTAGCCTGGTTGATTTTTTGTGGCAAAATCAACAAATTGTCTGAACAACTGTTATGGTAACCATTGGTTGTTTGTTCCCCGCCATCCTTAAGAGATGGATAAATTAAACGTAGAGGACGATTCTCCAATACAGCTTGAGCCTGTAATACCAGTTTAGGAGCAACCTCACTGTCAAAACCAGGCAAGTTTTTCAGTAGTGATGGAGAAGTCTTGGCTAGAGATTCTACTGTTGTGATTTCCAGCGCCTGTAATTGACTGTAGCGAACTGGTGTGACTCCTGGTAATAGTGAAAGGTGTTGCTGAGATTGGGCGATCTCATAACAACTATCGTACCAAGGACAAAGACTACACTTTTGTCGAGAAATAAAAACCTCTGGTGCTTGTTCTGCTTCTAGAGTATGAATACACTCTTCCAGAAACTGCTGCATCTGTGGCATCCATTTGAGTAAGTCTACAGAATAACCGACTTCTCTACCACGTAATATCAGCCAAGCATTTTCCAACTCAATCTGCTGCACCATTGCAAGTACATGAGCATGAAATGCTGCTACAACTTGGTATTCTTGCTTAGGACGTTTACCAAGTTCAATATTGACTGGAACATAAATCCAATCTCCAAAGCAGGACTTTCCTGGCTGTTTAAGAAGCAAATCTGGACAGCTTAACAGCTTGTATTTTTCAGAATAATTTACTAGAAATACTCCACGATGGATACAGTCAACACCTTGCTGCATTAACTCAAAAGTTGCTGCCATTCCTGATATCCAGTCTCTGTGTGGATAAGTTGGTTGTTGATACGTAAACTGGGTTAAAACAGCAGTTTGATGGGCAATCTTATCCTGTTGCAGTTTCAGTAGCAAGTCATTGGCTGTTAATCGCAGGCTTCTGTCACCGTAAGTATCTAAAAAAGGTCGGCGTTTACAGCGTTGGTATTGCAGTAGCAGTTCAGCATTAATTAACATTCCTTTAAGCTAACAAGAATTAGTTCTTTCTGGAAGTGACCTAGAGAAATAAAGTGCCGGGTGTATGGTTGGTGAGGAGTTGGAGTGAGGAAGTGGGGGAGTGGGAGAATAAAGATAAGACTATAAAATATAAGACTATTGACTATTATGTTGCATCAGCACCGCGAGCAGTTTCCCGCTTTAAAGAATAAGACTTATTTTAACTACGGGGGTCAAGGACCAATGCCCCAAGCTGCTATAGATGCCATTACCGAATCTCAAAACCACATCCAACACGTAGGTCCTTTTGGTATAGAGAGCAATAACTGGATCAAGCAAGAGGTCAATGCCACAAGAGTTGCGATCGCTTCCTCACTAAATGTACTGACGCAAACAATCACTTTAACTGAAGATGTCACTGTGGGCTGCAATATTGCAATGTGGGGTATTCAGTGGCATCCAGGTGACCACATTTTATTATCAGATTGTGAACATCCCGGTATTATAGCGACAGCACGGGAAATTAGTCGTAGATTTTCTGTTGAGGTGACTTTTTGTCCCTTAATGGCAACTCTCAACGAGGGAAACCCCACTGAAGTCATTACCCAATATTTACGCCCCACTACCCGTCTCGTTATTTTGAGTCATGTTTTGTGGAACACAGGCCAGGTTTTGCCTCTTGACAAAATTGCTGAAGTCTGTAGAAATAGCGATATAAGACTGCTAGTTGATGCTGCTCAGTCTGTCGGCTTGTTACCTCTGAACTTAACAGAATTGGGCGCAGACTTTTACGCCTTCACGGGTCATAAATGGTTGTGTGGTCCTGGGGGTGTGGGAGGTTTGTATGTCCGACCAGAAGTCCAAGAAAGTCTCCACCCTACATTTATCGGTTGGCGTAGTGTTGTGGTCAATGATCAGGGTCAGCCTTTGGACTGGTATCCCGATGGACAACGCTATGAAGTTGCAACATCGCATTATCCACTTTACACTGGCCTTAGAAGTGCGATCGCTATTCATCAGCAATGGGGAACACCAGAAGAACGTTATCAGCAAATTTGCCGAAACAGTGAGTATCTCTGGCGCTGTTTAACAGCACTCCCAGATATCAAATGTTTACGAACTTCTCCACCAGAAAGTGGTCTAGTTTCGTTTCAAGTTCAAAATCAGCAGCCGCAAGCCAACCGTAAACTAGTAGAGTTTTTAGAATCACAAAAGCTATTCACTCGCACAATAGCAGATCCAAACTGCGTCCGCGTCTGCATTCACTACTTCACCCTAGAGTCAGAAATTGACCAGTTGGTTGATGAAATTAAAAAATTCTGCAAAATATGAGGGGTGGGGAATAGAGTTAGGAATGAGGAATCATGATTTTTATCGTCAAGGCGGCAGCTATCTAGGTCCATATTCCTTGATACGGTGCTTCTGATTCCTCTTATTGACTTAGGTGTTAAGATTTCAGTGCCTTAATCTTAACTCCTAATTCCCCTATGAACCATCCCATTCTCTACATAGCAATCACTAACCACGGATTTGGTCATACAACCCGGACTGCATCTGTTGCGGCGACGATTCAAAAGTTATGTCCAGAGGTGCTGCTGATTATGGTGACGACGGCACCGAGGTGGTTACTAGAATGCTATATAGATGGTGATTTTATCCATCGTCCTCGTGCATTTGATTTGGGCGTGGTGCAAGCAGATAGCTTGACAATGGATAAAGCAGCAACTTTGGAAAAATTGCTGGAGATTAGGAAAAAACAGAATTCTATTATTGCTTCTGAAGTCAATTTTATCCGCCAAAACCGGGTTAACCTCATCTTGGCGGATATTCCCTTTCTCACTAGTCTGATGGCTGAAGCTGCAGACATTTCTTGTTGGATGATGAGCAATTTTGGCTGGAATTTTATTTACCAGGCTTGGGGTGGTGAGTTTATCGAGATTGCTGAGTGGATTGGTGATTGCTACTCAAAGTGCGATCGCCTATTTCGGTTACCCTTCCACGAACCTATGCAGGCTTTCAACAATATTACGGATGTAGGCTTAACTGGAGGTTCTCCCCGTTTCACTGCTGATAAAATCCGCTCTAGTTTCGGGATAAAAACTCCAGCAGAACAAACAATCTTACTGACTTTTGGCGGATTGGGTTTACAGCAACTTCCCTACAACAACTTGCTACAATTTTCTGATTGGCAATTTATTTGTTTTGACAAGTCTGCTCCTGATTTACCCAATCTCATAAAGATTACTGATCACAAATACCGCCCTGTTGATTTTATGCATGTTTGTGGGCGCGTCGTATCAAAACCCGGTTACAGTACATTTGCTGAAGCAACTCGTTTAGAATTACCAATTGTTTCAGTCACTCGTGATGACTTTGCCGAAGCAGCTTTGCTGCTAGAAGGTATTGCCAATTATAATCACCATCAAATCCTCACCCCATCTGAGTTTTTTCATGGTTCTTGGGATTTTCTCAAGCAACCACCCCAGCCGCCTCAGCGATCTGAACCCATTGGCAAAGATGGTAACGAAGCGATCGCTCAAGCAATCATCGATTATTTTGAGGATTGCTAAAGTTCACCAGACACACAAAAAAGCGACTAGAAAGCCACACTCAACGCCGAGTTGATAAGATTTAAAAAAAATGGCTGAATGGTCATTGGTCCTTCAAGGACAAAGGACAAACAACAGATGACTCACTACCAAAGGCTATTAAGAATATCCACAACTGGCAAATCTTTACACAACATCACCGCAAAAATTGAAGCGATGGTCGCAGAGTCAGGAGTAGAAACAGGACTTTGTACACTTTTTTTGCGCCATACCTCAGCAAGTTTATTGATCCAAGAAAATGCTGATCCAGATGTACTTAAAGATCTAGAGAATTTTTTAGCCAAACTTATACCAGAATCAGCACAGTACATACATGATGCTGAGGGTCCTGATGATATGCCAGCACATATCCGTACGGCTCTTACCCATACCTCAGAAAACATTCCCATCAATCGAGGTCAACTGGTGCTGGGAACTTGGCAAGGAATTTATGTTTGGGAGCATAGACAAAGAAGTCATGTGAGAGAATTGGTTGTTCACATTTCTGGATCTAGTTAGTTCAGCTCATGAAAATTGCTGATTTGATATCTTGGTTTGAAGAATGGGCAAATCCCGCTTCGCAAGAAAGCTGGGATAATTGTGGCTGGCAGATTGAACCGGGAGTGTTGCAAGAACAAGCAAGGGTTTTGGTGTGTCTGACGCCAACTCTAGCGGTGATGCAAGAAGCGATCGCCCTCCGGGAAGTTGGTATTCCTATTAACCTAATTTTTGCTCATCACCCTCTGATTTTTAATCCCCTGAAGTCTTTATGTAGTGGGGATGCAATTGGCGAAATGGCGAGGTTGGCGTTTATCCACAAAATAGGTGTTTACAGCGCCCACACCAATTTTGATCAAGTCGATGATGGCACCGCTGACGTATTGGCTCAAATTCTTCAGCTTAAAGAGGTGACTCCTATCGTTGCAACTCAGGCTTCTTTAGGATATGGACGTGTCGGATTTTTAGAGCCATCTCTAACATTACAAGAGTTATTGACCACGATTCAAACCAGACTTGCTCCTCCCAATCTCATTTATTCACCAGTGGCTGACCTACAGCAGCCAATTTCGCGAGTTGCTGTTTTAGGTGGTTCGGGAGCTAGTTTTATTTCAGCTGTAGTCAAAACTGGTGCTCAAGCTTATCTCACTTCTGACTGTAAGTTTCATCAGTTTCAGGAAAGCCGCGATCACGGTCTGATCTTGATTGACGCTGGACATTATGCTACAGAACGTCCAAGTTGTGCCCGACTGGTAGAAAAGTTAAAGCTGATGAACATAGACTGGGTACAGTTAAGTGATCACGACGAGGATTTTCGCAATTTTTTAACTTGATTTATATATTTTCTTGACTTTTCTTATCTTTTTTAGGACTTACAAAATGATAATAAATCTTATAAATGCGTGTTCTCCCGTATAGAGAAATTGCATCAAAATGCAGTATTTGTAAGCCAGAATACTCTTGCTAGTTTTGTTGTCTAAAAATAGACCCATTGGCTATTGATGGAAATTTGGTATAAAATAAAAATAGTGTGATTACAATCACAAATTTTATAAAATTTTAATCACTAGTAGTTGTTGAGCTATATCAATCGTGAAAAGACTAAAATGTATCAGAGTGGATGAAAGAAACTGCTAACTATGCTCTAAATCAAGATGATTCGCGCACTCGTTGAATCTGCTTTCCAAACAGGATGTCTTAGTGTTGAATCAGAGGGTCTTCTCCATCAAGTGCTGGCGACGAAAAGCTATCAGTCAGAAGATTTAGCGGCGCTGACAGCACTATATGATGCAGTTTGCGCAGGAAGGATTAAACGAGAAGCTTCCTCAAATGTATTTATAAAATTTCCCCGATATAGCAAAAAAAGCTGATACTCTCAAAGAATAAGGGCTGCATAAAGAATTAGAGGGCACGTGTTAAATCAAGCAAACACTAAAAAATCAAAACTCTTTCAAGTGTTGTTGTTGAAAACCATGAAGGTCGGCCAGAGAATGAGCTAAGATCAAGTACATAGGGGTACAAGTAAAGCCGAGTCCTAAAATTGTCAGTAATGCCAATGACTACAAATAGGCAACTAAAGCAACCACAACTCACCTTGTTTTGGAGTATCTTTTACTACATAATGGATGTAAGGTTCCATCGGCAACTCTGAACCTGCTAGGTAAAGCTCCCAAATCGTGTTGTTGCTTCCATGAAGTGGACATTGATTCTGAGTAAACCTATGCAATGAGCAAAAACTCTATGACCCAATGATTTCCAGGGGACTGATAATTATCAATAAGTCTTTGGCTTGGGTCAGAAAAGGCGCTTTTAAAGGTGCGTTTTACCACCTGTAATAAAGTGCCATATACTGGGGGAAATCCCAGATGTCGACAGATTTAACCACGTTTAGAAAGGCAGAAGCAGTAAATGCTACACCGCAAGATTTATCAACTTTGTTGCGATGGGCGGGAGGTATGCGTTTTCTTGCGGGACCAGCAACGCTGGATTGAACGCGCCCGCATCATCGATGTAGAGGGGGATTTAGTTACCCTCCGCTATGAAACAGAAGAAGAGGACGAAATATGTTCTTGGGAGGAGATGGTTCGTCTCGAAAGCATTGGTGCTGTAACCCAAAAGTTAGCTTCAGTGCCACGAGGTAATGTTGAACCTCTATTAACAGAAGATTGTCCAGACGCAGAACGCATTCGTAATCGGTTAACAGACTCAAATCCAGAGTAATTAGTCAATAGTCAATAGTCATGAGTCAATAGTGTCATGAGTCATTCAGGACAAATGACCAAGGACAGAGAACAAGTGACTATTGACTATCACTATTGCGTTCAAAAGCAGGACAGTAACCTTCCAAAGTTACCTTAAAGTTATACAAGGGGGAAGCGGGATTCCAACACCGTTGTCCTCTTTGATGTCGGCAAGTGCCACAACATTCTGTACTGCTTAATATATAACGCTCACTACTTTGGTTGAGCAATTCTCGTTGTGATAATCCCCTTAAGACAAGTTCTTCTCCTTGCCAACGTGCCTCAATTAAACCTGTATCAGCAAACTGCCGCCAACGAGGATCACCAGTAATTGCATCAGGAAGAGTAATTGTGACTACTGTTCCTAACTCCGTCAATTCCCCTTCATAATTCGTTTCTGGGGCAGCCGGTTGTAAAAATGTTTCACCAATCGGTAGTTCTACAAGCGTGCCTGCTGCTGGAGAGTGGACATGGTAACGGTTTTGCAGCTCTTCTAAACCAGTTAGGTCTGCTAAGTAAGTAGGAGAACCGTGAATGAAAACGACATGCTTGGGTCGCAAGTTATGAATGAGCTGTGTTGTGCCTGGACCATCACTGTGTTGGGCAAGGAAATAGTTTTCTACAGTAGTGAGTCCTGAGTATTTTCTGTTAAATTTTATATCTTCTTTTTCGGGCAAAAGCGTTAACCAGGGGCCCGTTCCTGGTTGATAGTATGTACTGAAATCAATTTTCGAGTCTGTAATCACAATACAGGGTGATTTCCCCACAGTAGGTCGCTGTTCTGGTTGTAACCGACGCACACGGGGACGTATCCGTTCGTCCCAAAACAATGGTTGATGGCGAGCAAAGTTCTGTACTGATGGGGGAAAGTGTGATAACAATTCTAGGTAGGCATCGCATCCAGTCGCAACAGTGCCATTGACCCAGATATCTAAATCCCGTCCTGTAAAATGGTGATGACTACGTAAAAGCATCAGTAGTTCTTGACCTAGCCCTAAAGTTGGCGTAGGCATGAGTACAGAATAATGTTCCGCGATCGCGCGGTTAATTCTCTCAGCTAATTGATTTTCTTGGTTACGGCGGTGAGGATGACGGGATGTGCCATAAGTGCCTTCAATAATGAGCACATCCAACTCTATTCCCCGCAATTCATCGAGACGTAAACCTTCTACTAGCCGTGAGTTGGATAAGAAAAAGTCTCCTGTGTAAAGAAGCTTGTATGAGTGTTGCTTAGTGGTGTAAGTCAGCAAAATGACCACAGCTCCTGGGAGATGCCCTGCAGGAATCATTTCTGCCACTAAACCGTCTTTGAACTCTATAGATGAGCGCAAAGGCAATGCTTGACAAAATTGTGGGATTTCCTTATTGTCTTTTTGGTCTAGCCAATTTAAGGGCAATAACTTGCTTGTCACCTCACTGGCGTAGATAGGTAACAGTGGAAAAGCCTGATGTAATGCTAGCAACCCTCTAGCATGATCAGGGTGAGCATGACTAACGAGAACTAAATCAGCTGGGAGAGGCGAGTTACTCCGATGCGCTGCCTGTGTTAAGCCACTTGCTAGGGGCGAAATGTCTGCTAAGCCACAATCTAGCAAGATTCGGTGAGGTCCCATTCGTACTAATAAACAAACGCCCTCCTCACCATGGTGAACACCATAGGGCAAACATTCTAACTCACTAGCTGCCTCCCCTGCATCAAAGCTAGAGGGCAACGATAGGCGATCGCTCATGCTCTCCTCCTCTCCAACCTCCTGATTCTGGGTATTTCCCAAAAGCCACGAATGCCACGCGAGACACTAAACATCTCAACAGAAGCTCAAATCAAACCAAACTATTCTCAGAACTTCTGAGCTTTCTGCGACGACTGCTGCGCGACAAGAGTCGCAACAACATGGGAAACAACTCAGTGGCTTCCCTATAAATTATGTTGATCTACCAGGAGGCTATCTCCTGTTGAGGTTAAGCCACCGCCATAGGAAGCCTCAAAAGTACCCGCGCTGATTACTGAAAACGTGGTTAATGAGAATTCCACAAATTAGAGACTAGGAGCACTTGCGTTTTACCTTTTTTAGATCAATGTGCAGAGCCATTCCCATGATAGTTATCTGAATCATAAAATCCATTCTTCGTACCAAAGAACAAGCACGAAACGGTAAATATAACTGTTAACGCTGCTAAAACTAGCTTTACTTCCATGTGTTTTTCGCTCTCAAGTCAAGACTTTACTGATCTTAATAGAGTCATTGCTGGCTCTCAGGTAATATCACAAAATCTTTACTATGGTTAGATAGATTTGGCAATAAGTAGATTTATCACAGTAAGTTTGATTGTAGAACTTTTCAGTTAACCTGTCTATCTATCCTGGTCTTACACTCTCGTCAACACTTGTGGGGGGCAATAACTCGGCGCACTCAGTCTAAAGGATAAGCTGATTAAGCCTTGTAACTCAAAACTTGAATCACAGTATTTTGCGGTAGACTACGAGAACTAACAGCAATCGTATTGCTATTACTGCGCCGTACTGTTGTTCCCTGCATTAATGAGAGAAATGACTCCAGTGGGGAAAGATCACATTGAGCAGCATCAGCTGCTTGTGTACGGTATTGAGTAGGAATCAGGATCTTGGGATTGAGAGTTTGAATTGCCTGCCTAGCTTCCTCAGGGTTATAGGCTTTCGGTCCCCCACCCACAGGAACTAAGGCTACATCAGGACGCCCCATGAGAATTTTTTGTTCAATAGAAATAGGTGCAGCGGCTCCACCTAAGTGCAAAATTCGCACTCCTCCTTGCGTCCAAAGCCAAGCAATGTTGCTGCCAAACTGCTTACCGCCTTTGCGATCGTGATCTATGGCAATTCCCTGGAGCTTAATGTCTTTGTACTCGTAAACTCCTGGTTCGTAAATTAACTTCGGATTGCCCGGTAAATCTTCGACGACGCCTTCATCAAGCAATTGACTACTAATTAACACTAAATCTGATGAGACTTTTGGTGCGCGATAACCCGCTGTACAGCCAATTGGCCGAAAAGGATTTACGAGAATTTTTGTACCGCCACCAGTAAACAGAAAGCAACTGTGACCCAACCACTGAATTGATAATGAATTGCTAGATTGGGCGGTAGCCTGAAATTCATATCCCACATTAGCCAACAAAGCGGTTACTAACCCTATCCCAGCATAGCCTACCAACTGTCGTCGTTTCATTAATTGCACTCTCTTGACTGTAACTGTTTGAGAAAGTTTCGCAGCAACTGCTTTCCTGAATTTGTGAGGACACTTTCTGGGTGAAACTGGACTCCCTCTATATGAGGATAGTTCCGGTGCCGTACTCCCATAATTGTGCCATCTTCAACCCAAGCGGTGATTTCTAACACATCCGGGCAAGTCTCGCGATCTATCACCAAACTATGATATCGGGTTGCGGTCATTGGATTCTCTAATCCTTGAAAAACACCTACTCCTGTGTGATACACCAAAGAAGTTTTACCGTGCATCAACTCTGGTGCAGAAACGATTTTACCGCCGAATACTTGACCAATCGTCTGATGTCCTAAACAAACCCCTAAAATCGGCAAGCTAGATCCTAGTTGTTCAATTAAATTTAGAGAAATTCCAGCATCTTCTGGACGACCTGGTCCAGGTGAAATCACAACCAGTTCAGGCTTTATAGTACGAATCTCATCTATGGAAATCTTATCGTTACGAAAAACCTGAATATCAGACGCTATAGGGAACTCTACGGCTAGCTCTCCTAGATACTGTACTAAGTTATAAGTGAAACTGTCGTAATTGTCTATAACTATAATCACAAGTTATATTTTTGAATAAATTGAGTCAACAGTTAAAAAGTATCATTCTCGGCTATGGAATGATAGATTTTTGACTCCAAAAAGTGGACGAGATTAAAGCAAGTATTGGAGGAAGTAAGAGAGTAGCTGCTACGAGCACTGCGACCAAGGCGGAAATGAGCACAGCACCTGCAGCACAATCTTTAGCTACTTTTGCCAACTCATGATATGTTTGCTTAACTGTTAAATCTACAACCGACTCAATTGCTGTATTTAATAACTCCAACGCCAAAACTAAACCACTTGTGATGCCGATAACTGCTATTTCTACAGCTTTTAAATGGAAAAAAACGCTTAAGCCGATAGCTATGGCACACATACCAATATGAATACGAAAATTGCGTTGCGTTTGAAACGCATAGCTAATTCCAGACCAAGCATACCTAAAACTGATGAACAAATTGGAGGCAACTCGCCAGGAGAGTTCCCGTTCTTTGTTTACAACTGTTGCTACGTGGTTGGGTTTTGGTGGCGAAGACACTTGTTGGGGCATAAATGTATAAAACTGACAGCAGAAAGAGTAAAGTACTTGTTTTCGCCAATTTTAGGCAATTTTCTTGGCTAAATTATGAAGGAGCATTAAAACATAAGACTTCGATAATTAAGTACTCAAGTGATCTTCAATTTCAATAGAAATACCTACTGTTTCTAGCAAAATGACTTGTTCTTTAAGCATTTGACTCAAGCTTTCTTCATCTGGATGATCCCAGCCCAGCAGATGTAATAATCCATGAGATGCTAACCAAGCTAACTCAGTTAGCAATGGATGATTTTGCTGTTGAGCTTGCCGTTGAGCTGTTTCTATAGAAATTACAATATCACCAAGATATAAAGATTCAGAAGCCAACATTTCCTCATTTAGAGGATAGTCGACTTCTAATGCGGCAAAGGCTAAAACATCTGTAGGTTTATTCTGATGACGATACTGAGTATTCAGCTCCTCAATCTCAGCATCATCTGTGAAACGTAGCCCTATTTCATAGACTGGTGCTGGGGGGATGTGAGAGTGCAATCTTTCCAGCCAACATTTAAACCAGTTTTCCCAATTTCCCAAAGCTATTTGAGTTTCAGCATCAGCACAAGTTCCCACTTTTATTGGGGAAGAACCGTCAAAACAATCCTGCACATATAATTCAACTTGCACTTTTCTCCATCAAATCTTCTTGAGATTTTTAATTGTTAGGTGGGAGTTGTGAGATTTTGTAGGGACAAACCTCTGTTTGTCCTCACTCAGGGCTCTTTACTCAAATGATTTTGGATAATCAGCGAGTTAGGTAGGCAAGACCAACAAGAACAGCTAAAAGCCCTGCTGTCGTTAATAGAAAATGCTTCACAGAGGTGCCGCCCTTTTGCACCATGTTCCGCATCGCAAGTTTTACATAGCTTGGTTCAGGTTCTTTGGAAGGCGAGTTGCTCATGATAATTGGATCACAAACTCTTTTTATACTTTAACAGTAAGTTCGACATTCATTAGCAATTCAAGGAGTGCTTTCCACAAGTTGGTTTTCTCGCCGCAAATAGGCTTGGATAAACATGTCAAGCTCACCATTCATCACATCGGTAATCGCAGTGGTCTCCGCATTAGTACGTAAATCCTTAACCATCTGGTAAGGATGAAACACATAGTTACGGATTTGGTTGCCCCAAGAAGCTTCTACCATATCACCACGAATTTCGGCAATTTCTTTGGCATGTTGTTCTTGAGCAATAACAAAAAGCTTAGCTTTTAGGCGAGCAAGGGCTTTTTCTTTGTTTTGTAATTGACTCCGTTCTTCGGTACAACGGACTGCAATTCCAGTCGGAAGGTGCACAATCCGCACTGCAGTCTCTACTTTGTTAACATTTTGTCCACCTTTGCCGCCAGACCTAGACGTAGTAATTTCTAAGTCCTTCTCCGGTATATCTAGATGTACAGTGTTATCTATTTGGGGCATAACTTCCACCCCAGCAAAGCTAGTTTGCCGTTTTCCATTGGCATTGAAAGGTGAAATCCGCACTAAGCGATGAGTACCTGTTTCAGGTCGCAAGTAGCCATAAGCATAGCGGCCAGTAATTTCCAGGGTTGCTGATTTGACCCCTGCTTCATCACCCTCAGAAAGTTCCGTTAAATGAACTTTATAGCCGTGATTTTCTCCCCAACGAGTGTACATCCGCAACAACATTTCTGCCCAGTCTTGAGCATCAGTGCCACCAGCACCTGCATTTATTGTTACAAGTGCACCTTTTTCATCATAAGGACCAGCAAGTAACTGTTGCAGTTCCCATTGGTCTAGTTCACGGCTGAGTTTGGTAATGGTGGACTCTGCTTCTTGTAATAGTCCCTCATCTGTTTCTAATTCCAACAGTTCCAATACTGCCTTGGAGTCATCCAGATTGGTTTGCCATTGGTAATACTGTTGAAGATGCTCTTTGAGGTTGTTGAGTTCTTGCAGTGTTTGTTGGGCTTTCGATTGGTCATCCCAAAACTCTGGCTGTGCTGAGATTTTTTCCAGATCTTGGATTTTGGCGGTAAGTGCGGGAATGTCAAAGATAGTCCTGGGTTTTACCCAGGCGACCAGACAACATTTCGATTTCGCGTTTGAGTTCTAATACTTCCATAGTGCTTGCTTTTATAAGCGATCGCTCTCTATTTTATGTGCTTTTTCTATTTTATCTGCACTTGGATAGAGTAGGGAGTGGGGAGTTAGGAGTTAGGGACTAGGAATAGGCAGCAGGGGGGACAAGGAGGACAAGGAGGACAAGGAGGACTCTCTACCCTATCGTGATTTCTCTTTCCTTACTCCTAACTCCCTATTCCTAACTCCTCACACAGTTCAATCCCTACTGTTTAATGCAATCAGTAAGCGCAAAATAAAGATAAATAGGTTGATGTAAGTTAAGTACATCGACAAAGCTGCGGGTAGGTACTGATCGTCTCTGTAGGTGCGTGGCAGGATGTAGAAATCAACGACAGCGACCCCAGCAAATAGAAACACACCTAATCCTGAGATGGCTATTTCCAGCCAAGAAGGTGTATAGACCCCAAACAGAGCGAAAACAAACTGGGTAAGACAGACAACAATCAAGGCAATAACGCCTAGACTGAGAGTTTTCGATAACGCCATGCCGTCTTGTTCGGAGAGATTTGAGCCAATTTGACGGGCGGCAATGAAAGTCACTCCACAACCAAGAGCTGCAAAGCCAATGCCTGCAATGCCAACGTTAGGGGTTCTCAATGCTACATAGACTAAACCACTAAGAGTATATCCAGACAAGAGGCTGTAGGTTGCTAGCAGGGGTAGTGCAACTGTTTTATTACCCTTTTCAGCAATGTTTTGGGCAACGAAGAACAAGACTAATTCTAGGATGACTGCACCAATGAAGGTGGGCATGAAAAGTTGGGGATTAGTGCGGATAATGCCTAGTCCGCCATATGTTCCTAGTGCAGTGAGCACTAAACCACCACCCACAAAGGGTAGGGCATTAGCAATCACATTAGGACCAACAAGAGCATGCGTTTTAGCTTCACGAATTGCGTCACGGAAGTTGCTCGTATTACTCATATCTTTAATTACAACGATTTTTGAGTCAAATGTTGCTGTTTCTTTCCATTGTTACCGAGATTTTCATTTTTGCGAACAGCATAAGCATTGGTGATAGTTTAAGACAATATAAATTTTGCCAATTCGTAATTTTACTGAAAAAGGCCAAAGCTCAAAAGCTCTATAGCAATACTATTTAGTTCGTGAAAATTTGAATCCTTTATAAACTAGGTTTCGTGGAGAATACATGAGAAGGATATGGAAATTAGTAATAAAAAAGGGCAATTTTGCATTTATATATAATTCAGGCTATCACTTGATGTTCCGTAATAACCATGAATTCATGTTGAACTGAGATGCAGAAATCTCTATTGCAACATAAAAGATGATAAATGACGTAGAATCTCGGTGCTTTTGAAATGAGATGAGCATAAATACAATCATGCCATATTCCACTCAAGCTGATTAAACATTTCCGTATAAATGCTGACATAGAGGGGTAGGGCATTGATAAGTTCAGTAGAACAACGATGGTTTCTTCTGCTTGACTTAAGGAAAATAATTTCAGATTGAATGAAGTTTCATTCAATTAAGAATTTTTAGAAAAACGAATTGTCACAAAGGATGTTTTATGGCATCGAATCAGTCCTCTGTGCGGTCTGAGGGTATGGAATTATTGTGCCTGTACCACCAGAATCCCTCTATTAAACTGCGTAATCAGCTTGTACAGTTACACACTGGCTTAGTGCGAAAGATGGCTCATAAATTTAGCCATCAATGCAATGAACCTTATGAAGATTTGGAGCAAATTGGTTATTTTGGTCTGATTAGAGCAATAGAACGTTTCGACCCAAGCCAAGGATATGCTTTTAGTTCCTTTGCGGTACCTTACATTCGGGGTGAAATGCTACACTTTTTGCGCGATCGCAGCACTCTGTTAAAAATTCCTCGTCGTTGGCAAGATTTGTATAACGAAGGTCAAAAGGTTCGTAAAGAGCTAGCATTAAAATTGGGTCGTCCTCCTAAGGATACAGAAGTAGCTAGTATTCTTCAAGTATCTGTACAAGAATGGCAAGAAACTAAGTTAGCTGCTCAAAACCGTTTGCCTTTAAGCTTAGATGCCACTGTGGTTCACTACGTTGATTGCCAAATAACTTTAGGAGAAGCACTACCCTGTCCTCGTTCAGTTGCACTTCAACAACAAGAAGAAGAACGGCAACAACTTCAAGGGGCAATAAGTATGTTAGAAGAAAAGCCCCGAATGGCAGTTGAAATGGTTTTTTTGAAGGAACTTTCTCGCAAAGATGCTGCCAAAACAATTGGTACTAGTCCAATGACAGTCACACGGTATCTACAAAAGGGTGTTCAAGATCTCATGTCGATGCTACAACCACAGGCTGTGGCAACAGGGTCATTATGTCTTGACTAACCAAATTTTGCTCTATTACAAAAAACGATTATAAACATGCTAAAAACAAACAATCAGCGTATTATTTTCTCTGCTTTTGTTAACTCAAATTTAGAAAGTTATCAAACACTGGGTCAAAAACAAAGCGCTCTGCGTAAGTTTGATTTGCTACAACCATTACGCCTATGGCTTGATTCTATAGAGATTTCCAATCGGGAGTTAGCGCAATATATTGCTAAACTAATTCCTGCTCAATGTCCTTTTGAACAGGATGTCTTGTTGTTTGGTCATAAAATAGCTCACATCCCACCGTTGTGTAAGCTAAATCCACTATATGACCAATTTGTAGGATTACGTTTTCGTGCTTTGTGTTACCTAGTAGATCATTGTGGTGAAGATATTCAGTCTTACTGCTAGATTTTGACTCAACGCGACTTGAGATCTGCGATCGCGCCTTTGGTCATAGCTGCAATAGCTTTATCAGTTGCCTTTGGTAAATGGTAGTACTTACCTCCAGATGTGTTTGCTAACTCCTTGGCAAATCCAGTAGAGACAAATTTACTTTCAGTATCAATAACCAACAACTTGATCCCTAAAGCACGAATTCTAGCAGCAATTTCCAATAATTCTGCTTTGATATCTGGTTTTTCCCCTGATTCTATAGGTTCACCCAAAGAACGCGCTAGAGGAATATTCCCTCGTCCATCAGTAATTGCAACAATCACCACTTGCCCAATATCTCCACTCATTTGGGCATTCAACCCAACCCGTACAGCTTGAGTTAAACCATGAGCTAGCGGCGAACCACCACCACAAGGCAATCTTTCCAAACGGTTACGCGCTAGGGCAATGGAACGTGTTGGTGGCAATAACACTTCTGCTTGTTCTCCCCGAAAGGGAATCAATGCCACTTGGTCACGGTTTTGATAAGCTTCTGTCAACAGTTGCATAACCGCACCTTTAGCTGACTGCATCCGGTTCAGTGCCATAGAGCCAGAAGCATCTACTACAAATACAACCAAGGCTCCTGCTTTACGTACCAAGCGTTTGGAGCGAATATCACTTTCTTCGACAAATACCCGCTTTTGTTGTGAGAAGTTGGAAGAGGAAGTCTTCACCTCATGGCGTTGACGTCGTGCTTTTTGATACGGTGCTGCTGCCCTCAATGTGG
>JAJPJF010000372.1 GCA_021324415.1 Nostocales cyanobacterium Centralia_MAG_434 | reverse complement strand
TTGTCCCCCTTGTCCCCCTTGTCTCCCTTCCCTTGTCCCCCTTCCCTTGTCCCCTTGTCTCTTTTATCCCCTCTACTCCATTCTTAACTCCTAACTCCTAACCCCCTATTTCTGCTGCTTCCGTAAATCCCCGTATTCCCTCAATTGCCTTAATAAGTTTTCTTGGGATGAGGTAAAGATAATAGCAGTGGGTTGCGAGTTTTTGTCTACGCTCTTTAAAGCATTAGATGAGAGATCGAATATCATCTGTTTTTGATTCTCATCTAGTTGAGAGATAGCAGTGTTTGAGTTATTAACAGCACTTACAGAGGACTTTAGGGAGTCGAGAGTATTAGCAACCCGTACTTGTTGCTGCATTTGCTGTGTAGAAGATACTAAGCTCTTGAGGCCATTTATGAGCTGTCGGAGATTTTCTCGAAAGGTAGGATCGCCAGTTAATTCATCTAAATCAGATGTAATTTTTTGGGTATTTTGAAATGTTACACGTGCAGAATCGAGAGTTTGCTGCACTAACATCAGATTTTTTGGCTCGTTGAGAGCATTTGTGACATTACGTAGATTATTAGAAGCCTGTGCAGCGTTGGCAGACAGAGTTTCTAGGTTTTTGAGTATATCTCCTTGTGTAACACGATTTACAGCAGGTGATAGGCTGTTAACAGTTGATTTTAGTTGTTCACTAGTTTGGGTAATATTATTCAGTGTGGTAACTAAAGAAGATCGATTATTCGTCAGTAAACTATCAAGATTGGTAATTAGCTTATTTGCTTGATTGACGGTTAACCGAACGTCCTTTGCAGTAGTACTAAATTGATTGCTTGTGCCACCGATTTGATTTAAGGTTCGGATACTGGATGTAGTCAGTTGATTTGTCGCGCGTTGAATTGAGGTATTAGTAGCGGAAAATCCGTTTAGTTGTTGTTGTAAGCTCTTGGTTAAAAGGGTGACGTTGCGACTTAATTCAGCAACATTAGCTGCTGCCAAAGAGGTATTTTCAACGGCTTTATTGACATTTTCATAAAACCTGGGGTCGCTGTATCTAGTTGACAGTTCAGTTGTGGATCGAATGAGTGCATCAGTACTAATACCAATGCGACCCACAAGATGAGAGCCATTACAGACAATCAGTTGACTATTGCAGTTATTGTCTAGTGGTTTAGCAATGACAGTACCAGGTTTAATCGGAGTTTTTGGTGTAATGTCAATGACTGTTTCACCGCCAATAAATCCGCTTTGATTGGCTTCAACTACCACATCTCTGGGAATAATCAAGTTAGCTTGGCCAATCTCAATTTCTACTTCAACGTGATTTGGTTTCGGTCGAATGGCAGAAATATTACCTACTTTTACACCACGGTATCGCACAACTGCGCCCTTTTGCATTCCACCAGCATCAGCAAACTCTACAATGGCTTTGTATGACTTGTGACCGCCAGTGAATCTGTTCAACCACAGGATGATGATGGCAAAAACCCCTAATCCCAGCAGGAGTAATAACCCTACAGAGCCTTCTCGAAATGTTCGCGATCGCATTTTTGTAACTCCCTCTACGGATTTGAGATTTTGTATTGGCTAATGGTTACTAGTGAAGAATTAGTGATATTTTTTTGAAATTACTAATAACTTTATGGGCAAAATGCTGCCGTACCTCTACTAACTACTAACAATTCCTCATCCAATATCTAAAATCCAAAATCAACTTAGCCCACTACATGAATTGGACCTTCAACACTTCCACTAATAAATTGTCTGATTAAAGGATTATCTGTAGTGTCAATTTCACTAACTTTACCTTGCCATTGCACTTTACCCTCATAGAGAAACACAATTTTTCGAGATGTTCGACGAATTGTACTATGTTGATGGGTGACAATGGCATAGGTATTACAAATTCCTGTTGTGCAATGCAACTGCCCAATTAAATCTTCGATTACCGTTGAAGCAATGGGATCAAGCCCTGCTGTGGGTTCATCGTATAGCAAAACTTCTGGTGTGTCTTTAGGATCATCAGGATTGGACATAATTGCACGAGCAAAACTAACTCGTTTTCGCATACCTCCAGATAGCTCTGCTGGATAGCGATCGCCTGTTCCCGACAACCCTACCATTTCCAATTTTTGATTGACAAGTTCTCTAATCCGTGAGCGGGACAATGTCGATTTTTGATAAAGGGAAAATCCCACATTCTCCTCCACTGTCAATGAATCAAATAACGCCGCTTGTTGAAATACCATCCCAATACCAATAGGATTACCATAGTCTTCTATCAGCCCTACGCGCTGTGACCCTTGCACATAAATTTCTCCAGCATCGGGTTCTATCAGCCCAGCAATAATACGTAAAATTGTTGACTTACCAGTACCACTAGGACCGATAATTCCAAGTGCTTCTCCTCGGTTAATCGTCAAATCTACATTATCCAAAACCTTATTGCTGTCAAAGGACTTAGAAACGCCTTTCAATTCAATCAATGCTTCAGTCATGGGTCGAATTATCAACAGTTAGTGGTAAGTAGGGGAGAATAGCCCTTCACCCGTACCATTGTTAATGGAAATGAACAACTAACTACTTAACTACTCACAAAAGGCAACAATGCAAGATAGTGATGTCATAGTTATTGGTAGCGGTATTGGCGGGTTAACAGCTGCAGCGTTACTCGCTCGTTATGGTCGGCAGGTTATTGTTTGTGAAAGCCATACAATTGCTGGAGGTGCTGCTCATAGCTTTAGACGGCGTGGATTTGAATTTGATTCTGGTCCCTCCTTTTATTGTGGTCTAACTCATGTTCAAAGTTTGAATCCTATTAAACAGGTGCTTAATGTTTTAGATGAATCCCTAGAAACTTTACCCTATGAACCTCTGGGATACTACCATTTTCCAGAAGGTGTTTTTCCTGTTTACAGCAATGTTCTTGCTTACCGTCAACAGGTAGCGAAGATCACACCCCAGGGAGCTAGAGAACTAGAGAAGTTTGAGGAAAGTTTGTTGCCATTGTATGAGGCAATGAAAGGAATTCCAATCTTGGGTTTAAGAGCTGACTGGCAATTGATTCCCATGTTACTTAAAGGCTACTTGCCATCTTTGTGGAAAATACTTCCCTATTTTCCCATGATCCAAGGATCTGTAGGCAACGTGATGGATGCAACAGTACAAGACCCTTGGGTTCGACGACTCATTGACTTGGAATGCTTTCTTTTATCCGGCTTAAAGGCACATGGCACTATCACTCCAGAGATAGCTTTTATGC
Source organism: Nostocales cyanobacterium Centralia_MAG_434 (assembly GCA_021324415.1). Classification (GTDB taxonomy): domain Bacteria; phylum Cyanobacteriota; class Cyanobacteriia; order Cyanobacteriales; family Nostocaceae; genus JAJPJF01. The sequence continues at coordinate 3,028 of JAJPJF010000372.1, read as the reverse complement.
TAGGTGAACGTTCCCAATTGGGAGTTGAGTATCCTCTAGGAGGCAGTGGCGCAATTGTCAATGCCTTAGTACGTGGATTGAAACGCTGGGGAGGTAAATTACGGTTAGGATGTCATGTCGAGCAAATTCTTGTAGAAAAGTTGCATCTAACTTCTGTGAATAAAGTTGTTGGTGTGCGCTTGCAAAATGGGGAAATTTTGAAAGCACCTGTAGTCATTTCAAATGCGAGTATCTGGGATACGTACACTCAACTACTACATCCGGATGATTTGCCTTTTTCTTTCCGTCAAGCGGCTTTAAATACATCTGCTATTCATAGTTTTATGCATCTTCATTTAGGTATCAAAGCCTCTGGGTTAGACAATTTAGCAGGACACCATGTAGTCGTTCACGATCAGACTAAGGACATTACAACACCAGGGAATACCTGTATGATATCGATTCCTAGTGTATGGGATGCAACACTGGCTCCATCTGGACATCATGTCGTCCATGCCTATACCCTAGAGCCTTATGCCGGATGGGAACGGAATAATGAGTATGAACAAAATAAGCGAAAGAAAGTACAGACTTTATATTACGCTCTAGAGCGAATTATCCCAGATATTAGAGAACGTGTCGTCTTGGAGCTCATCGGCACACCACTGACACATGCGCACTATCTACGTAGATACCAGGGAACCTACGGTCCAGCGATCGCTGCTGGTAAAGGCACCTTTCCTGGACCCCATACGCCCATACAAGGTTTGTATCGTGTTGGTGATAGCACTATGCCAGGAATTGGTGTTCCGGCTGTGGCAGCGTCTGGTATTTTGTGCGCCAATACTTTGGTAAAACCAGCTGCCATACGAAAAAGCCTCCAGAACACTTCCGGAGGGCAAGAAAACCAAGAGTGAATGCTATGCTGCATTTTTATAGATGCCATTGAAATGAACTTATGCGATCGCTTGATTCCGAGCAATTATGTCAAAACACTCAAACCACATATTTTTCTCATAATTGCCCTCTAGCATCTTGAATGGAAAACCTGAAATTCGTCGTAACCACTGCTCAAAATTGGTTACCTCGTCATACCCTCGTTAGTTTGGCACTCGACCTAATGAGGGTTTCCTTTTGGGGAATAGGGCAGGGAGGACAGGGGAAGACAAGGAGGACAAGGAGGACAGGGAAGACAAGGGAAGGGAGAATAATAAATATTCCTGACTTAATTGATGCCGCGTAGCTTACGAGTGTTTTCCACTAGACTTTGAGCCAATTGATCAAAGCGTTGGGAGAGTTTGTCATCTAGAAGTTTACCTTCAGAGCTAAAAACGTTCCATACTTGCCCAATTGCTACTTGCTCAGGAATAACCCAACCATGCACCCATCTCATGATCAGGCGAAGTTCATTCAGTGCATTGCTGTTTGGTTGTCCTCCCAGAACGCTAATCAATCCTGTCACTTTATCGGACAACTCCGTAAAACTCATCAAATCAAGGGCATTTTTAAGAACACCACTAACACCACCGTGATACTCTGGGGTTGCTAGAATGAGCCCATCAGCGCGACTTACAACATCACGTAACCTCTGAACATCAGGATAATCTGGATATTCCTCTCCCCCATTGCAAAAGGGTAAGTTCATTTGCCGAACATCAAGAATTTCTACATCTGCCCCTAGCGCTTCTACCCGTTGTGCAGCTATACCCAAAGCCATATGGGTATAAGAATTTGCTCTTAAACTACCACCGATACCAACAAACTTAACCATAATTCATCCACTCACTATATAAATTCGTTTCAATAACCTGACACAAAAGATAGGTTTTTGATAAACGGACTCATTACGACTATGCGAATATCTTAACTATTTTTGTGCTAGCATGTCAAACTCCCACTCCCTAGAGTTGCTCTTTTTCAAAAATCCCCCCAGTCCCCCTAGTCCACGCCAGTTGCTCCACTTGGGGAGACCACGCCAGTTGCTTCAACGGAGGACGCCTCCGCAACGCACTGGCTCCCCTGCGTACCCGTCACTGGCTCCCCTTGTCCTCCTAGTCCTCCTTGTCCCCCTAGTCCCCCTCCCTTCCCCAGTGGTCCTCATTTTTTTGTCACAATAACTACTAGAAGACAGCAGATGACTAGTATGAGGTTTTATCAGCGCCTATAACTTCCGGAAGCGCCTGTAGTTTAGAGTAATTTCAAGTAACGCAGGTGATAAGCGCTTTATATCCTGAGGAACGTGGGAATGGTTTTTTTGGAAGCTACACTAGGAGATTAGAAAACAATTATTTCGATTCTTGCTAGAAAAATAGGCATAGAAACTAGCGCTCAATTATGGAGCAGTGGAAAAAGGGTAACTATTTATGAAAACTTTTGAGAAAAAGATGATGAAACAGCAACCGACAAAGCGTGCAGCCTTTACTGGAGCGCTGGTTGCCAGCTTGCTAATGTTGCCAGGAATGTTAGGGGGAGCTCCTGCACTGGCACAAAAAGCAGAGCGTGATACCCTAAGCTATGGTGAATTGATTAAAAAAACTGAGCAAGGGCAGGTAAAAAAAGTAGAATTAGATGAAACTGATCAACTTGCAAGAGTGTATCTAGAAGGACAAAAGCCAGATGCACCGCCAATACAGGTAAGACTTTTTGATCAAAATACAGAGTTAATTAACAAACTCAAAGAGAAGAAAGTAGATTTTGAGGAAGTTTCCTCTGCTAACAGTAGAGCTGCTATCGGTCTTCTTATTAATCTCATGTGGATTTTGCCGTTAGTTGCTTTAATGCTCCTGTTCCTACGTCGATCCACTAATGCCTCTAGCCAAGCAATGAATTTTGGCAAAACCAGAGCTCGCTTCCAAATGGAGGCAAAAACTGGTGTGAAATTTGACGATGTGGCAGGTATTGAAGAAGCCAAAGAAGAATTACAAGAGGTTGTTACTTTTCTCAAACAACCAGAAAAATTCACCGCAGTTGGTGCACGCATTCCTAAAGGAGTGCTGTTAGTTGGACCACCAGGAACAGGTAAAACCTTGTTAGCAAAAGCGATCGCAGG
>JAJPJF010000294.1 GCA_021324415.1 Nostocales cyanobacterium Centralia_MAG_434 | reverse complement strand
CGCGATCGCGCTATCCTTGGTTTTGCTGCAGATATGAGCAATCCCTTATCTTTTCTTGTTCGAGTTGATTCTAAGGTCTGAGCACATTCTCAGGAAATTGCTCTAGTATGTTATACCAATTCACTATAAATTTGATACGCTTGGCAACTGGAAAGACAAGGAGGACAAGGAGGACAAGGGGATGGATTTGTATCAACAATTTCATGAAATGGTATAACACTTCATGGCGACGGACAGGTGAAAGCCACGGGTGAGGTGGCAAAGGTTAACTGCTGCGCTGCATTTGCTCTTGATTTCGTATTCTTCGGGTTGATTCACACTTGTTGTCTTAATAGAAACTACTGCACTAATTTATATGGGTTATTAGCTGTACTTATTGAAGAGTCAGTGCAATATATATTGAAGAGAGCTTTGAGCTAGTTGAACATGCTTCGTATGTGAGTGGTTCTTATTCTAAACATTTTTCTAAAAACCTCATGTCAACTTCAGTCCACTTCTGTTTTCTCCCTCGACCTGGTTTTTCCCAAAGTCCTTACTTCAATGTTGAGAAGCTAATTGATTGGGCTATTAAACTTTTGAAATCTTAAGTGAATACTTGAGTCGAAATAGTACCTACTATTGAGCCTTTCATTTTAAATCAGAAATTGAAATATAGATAGCTAAAATTAAGCAAATATCAACTAAGCATCTAAAATTAAGCAATTAATATGTTTAATTGTTGTAACTGACCATTGCATAAGCTGGTTTCACTGCCAACTATTAAAAGTAATAGCAAATGTTATTAACCTAGTTTTATCCAGAAGTGAAAAATTCAAGTACTCAAAGGGGGTCAAACAGGTACATGAATAGCTTTTGTTGTTTCATTGTTCTCATTAGATTAACTTTCACCCTAATACTGAGAATTTTCTCAGCTTCTGTATTGGCTTAAATGAGGTCTCAATGAACTCTTAGTGCGGTGATGGGGAGACCTATTTTTACTGTGAAGGCTTTTGTCTACAACTTTCGGTAAATTAAAAATAAGGGGAATGCTGGTATTGCAAACTAAATATAGAACAGCTTACAATTCACTTTGAAAAACCTTAAATAAAAGCAAGAAAACATGGTCACAACCTTCTGTTACTATTAATAAGTAAATCTTATTGGTTTTTACTGTTGCAAATCAAGTTAGCCTAAATTCGCATAGTTAGGTTTATGCCAATATGAAAGTTTTATTAATGACTTTTACACATGTTTAAAGCCTAACTATGTGTTGTTAAGTCAAGACGATAACTTATGTTCTATCAGGTATGCACTATATTTACTCAAAGAAAAAAATTCTTGTGATTGAAGATACAGTTTCAACTCGAAATCTTTTTCTAGAAGGCATTAAAGCTAAAGGTTACCTTACTATAGGTGCTGAGAACGGTGTTATCGGTCTCTATGTGGCACAAAAAGAGTTACCCAATCTGATAATCAGCGATATTATAATGCCGAAACTTGATGGTTACGGCGTTCTAAGAGCGCTGCGTCAAAACCCAGCTACAGCAACTATTCCCTTGATTTTTGTCAGTGCTAAAACGGCTCGGGCTGATATTCGTAAAGGCATTGAGATGGGGGCGGATGATTATCTCACCAAGCCCTGCTCTTTAGAAGAATTAGTAAGGGCGATCGCAGCCTGTTTGGAAAAACGAGCTGTTCTCCAAAAATGGTACACTGCACAGTTCCAGTCAGTCCCAAAGCCACCATTAGCTGACACCACAAAATCCGCAGATCTTGAATCCATCTTTGCACACGATCCCTTAATGAAGGAGGTCTTCCACTTCATTGATGTCAATTTTCACCGACCAATCACTCTTGGCAATGTGGCCCAGGCAGTTGGTTACTCCTCAGCCTACCTGACTGATCGAGTGCGACGCCAGACGGGACAAACTGTGCAAAGCTGGATAATCCAGCGCCGGATGGCCGCAGCATGTTCTTTGCTCTTGGAAACCGATGAAAGGGTCGAGAAGATTGCTGTTGAGGTGGGCTATCAATGTGCAGTTCATTTCTTCCGCCAGTTTCGCCAATATCATGGGACAACTCCCCAAAATTGGAGAAGGGCGCATCGTGACCATAATAATCAGACTTAAGTTGTAAAATTCAACCGTGTCCATACCCCGCAGGGGTTGGACACAGATTTCCATAGGAATTTTATATTTTTAAAATGTCTTTGTTTATTAAAGCAATTCTTAACAAAGCTTTATGTAAACAAGAGTAATGCTATTGTCCCCAAAAAAAAGCGAAAGAATGGTTAGTCTTAAAAAAATTAGTTATTGGCAGTTATATATAAAAAACTGTAATGTTTTAGCAGCAAAAATCCTACGTTGTTTTTTATGAGTTCATTGTTATTTAGTGAAAGCCCTATAATGGTCTATTTTCGGGAATTTCCGCAATAAAGGTGAAAATACCTATTAAGCAAATAGTACAAAAAATACTATTTTAGAAACTGACAAGGGAAGATAAATAACGTCATAATTTGCTTCTTTGTTGGCAGATGAAGTTGCTTATCTAAGGAAAAAATGATTGTAAAACCAATTATATGGAAAGGATTTTAAGCCTTAATAGATGTTTTTTCCTAGGTTTTAGTCGTAAATTTATTTGCTAGCTAATCCTATGTTTTACACAACAAGTGTGCAAGTGTGCGAGAAATCCTTGTTCCTCGAATACTTTTTGCAGCAATGGTGCTGCAACGGCTTAGCTGCAAAATGAGAAGTTTTCAGATTAAGAGGAGAAATTATTTTGTCTCATAAACTTTCTCGACGTCAAATCTTGAAGATAACTGGTGGCTTTGTTACCGGGGTAGCGGTGGCAACATTACCATCTTATGTTAAAGCGCAAGGCTATTTTAGAAAGAAGCTTGCTGTTAGAAAGAACATTCAGTCCCTGACATCGCATGAAAAAGCAGCATTTGTCAATGCTATAAAAGCAACAAAAAACACATTCACCCAAGGCAGTACAGTCAGTGTTTATGACCAAATTGTTGACTTGCATGTGGAAGCAATGGGATTCATGTCAGAGTTTAAACCAACAGGTCCAGCTGCTGGGTTTAGTCCTGCCCATGACTTGCCTGCATTCCTACCATGGCATCGTGAACTTGTATATCGACTTGAACAAGCTTTGCAATTAGTAGATCCAACTGTAACAATTCCATACTGGGATTGGACTGATCCAAAGGCACTTGACGTTATGTTTCAAGACGACTTCTTAGGACCAAATGGTGAAGGTGTAACCATTGAAGTTCCAGGTAAGGGGTTTTTCCAAGGGGGACCTGTGATATCAGGTCCTTTCTCGGAAGCCAATGGATGGGTTTTAAACGCAGGCATAAATATTGACAATTTGACGCTGGAATCACGAGGCACATCACTCACTCGCTTTATAAAAGTACCTCCTCTAGATGAGTATCCTGTGTCTGAGGAATATCTAAATCGAGTTCTTGGTCTTGATGACTATCTCACTTTTCGTGCTGCTTTAGAAGGATGGGTTTCTGTTGATGAGAAGGGTAATTCAACTCCTGATTGGAAGCTTCATAACTATATGCATGGAGTGATCGGTGGGGCTAGTGTTAAGGACATAAATGCAACCCCGTCTCCGGATAATTGGACCAAGATTCTAGGCACAATGAACAATATCACGAGTTCTCCCTATGAACCAGCATTCTGGTTGAATCATTCCAATGTGGATCGCCTCTGGGCTGAATGGCAGGATAATGGACACATGGGCAGCGAATTCTATCCTGCTTCTGGTCAGCCTTATGGACACAATCTTAACGACCCAATGTGGCCATGGGACGGAGGTCAGTCCATCCCAGGGAATTTTGGCCAGGGGAATGCGCTATCCTTATTACCACATTTTGACCCAAATGATATTGTCACGCCTGCAGACGTTCTGGATTTCAGGAAACTTGGCTATACATATGACACCCTCATTCATAGTGATGGCAGCCATTGGCAGAATAACAGTGGTCGTCATGATGGCAGCAGTAAAAATCCGGATTACGTTCCTCCAACCCAAAGATACCTTGGGATGTGATGATGTTTTATTTTCTCAATGGGATTAGCTGCTTGCACAAAGAGCGGCCAGTCATCTCAGACGGTTGAGGCAGTCTCAGGATTTCTAGAATTGTAGGTGCAATATCTGCTAGACAGCCATCTGCTCTCAGCGTGACATTAGTTTCCTGTCCCGGAACTTTTAATCTTTCCCTTTCTACCAAAATAAAGGGAACTGGATTGGTTGTGTGAGCTGTCCAAGGATTGCCCTGTTCGTCCCATATACATTCAGCATTGCCATGATCGGCTGTGATAATCATAGTTGCATTGACCTTGGCAATGCTTTCTAGAAGTTGACCAAGGCAGCTATCAACAGTCTCAATCGCTTTCACTGTTGCGTCCATCTGACCCGTATGGCCTATCATGTCAGGGTTAGCATAGTTAATCACAATCAGCGAATAAACTTGCTTTTCGATGGCGGCGATCGCACGCTTGGTGACTGCACTAGCAGACATTTCAGGAGCGAGATCGTAAGTGGAGACCATGGGACTCTGAATTAAGACCCGCTCTTCACCAGCAAAGGGTTCCTCAACCCCACCATTGAAGAAGTAAGTGACGTGGGCGTACTTTTCGGTTTCAGCAATGCGGATCTGCTTCAAGCCGTGTTTGGCAATGACTTCGCCCAAACTATTGCTCTGGTTCTGAGGCTCAAACGCAACTGATACAGGCAAGCTAGAATCATACTGAGTAAAAGTCACAAAATGAAGTGGAAAAATTTGCTGTCGTTCAAATCCATCAAAGTTTGGATCTACGAAGGCTTGAGTTAGCTGTCTAGCACGGTCAGGTCGGAAATTAAAAAAGATAAAGCCGTCACCAGGTTCTACAACCCCAGGTGCAATGCGAGTAGGCGGTAAAAATTCGTCCGTGATCCCTTCTTGATAAGCATCTGCTAAAACCTCAATAGCAGAAAGACCCTTGTTAGGTTCGTCTTGAGTTATGATTTCATAGGTTTGTCTTGTACGCTCCCAGCGATGATCACGATCCATTGCGTAGTAACGACCACTAAGGGTAACAATGCGCCCAATGCCGACTTGGTCGATATAATCTTGGAGTCGCTGAAGCGATTTCTTGCCTTCAGTGGGTTGAGTATCCCGGCCATCAGTTATGGCGTGAATGCAAACATCAGAAATTCCATGGACTCGGGCTAGATCTAGTAATGCAAACAAATGGTTAATATGAGAGTGAACTCCTCCTTCAGAACAAAGACCAGTGAGGTGCAGCTTGCCACCACTCTGTTGAACAGCCTGGCAAACCTCTACTAAAGCATGATTTCTCAGTAGACTACCATTTGAAATTGCATTATTAATACGAACCAATTCTTGAAGCACAATCCTACCTGCTCCGATATTCAGATGACCAACCTCTGAGTTACCCATCTGACCTGGAGATAGACCGACTGCTTCACCATCCGTCCGGAGTAAAGTCCTAGGATAAGTCTGCCACAAACTATCCATAACTGGTGTTCTAGCAGCAGCAATGGCATTGCCGTCCGTTTGTTGGCGATAGCCCCAACCATCTAATATGACTAGCACTACTGGATTGATAGTGCGGTTTGTAATTCTGATTGTCATTGTCTACACTTCCTACACTCTCACCAGAGAAAAAATATAATCTTTGCTATGCAAGATTTTCAGGCAATCATACCCAAATTAGCAAATCAGGCAGGCAGTAAATCTAAAGCCGAGAGACTATTTTGTTCAACTGTTAACGATCGCAGCCTATGCAAAGCTTGAGTCACAATCTCGGGGGATACTTGGTCGGTTATGAAAGCCTCTCCAATCTTCACAGGCAAAATAAATCGGACTTTGCCGTTTTTGACTTTTTTGTCTAAAGACAAGGCTTTGACAATCGCCGAAACATCTAACTCAGCAGGGATAGCAGTGGGTAATCCGGCTTTCTGAATCAGGGCTAGCAGTTTTTTAGCTTCGGTTCTCGACCAGGTGCCACTTGCAACAGCAATTTCACTCGCTGCCAGCATTCCCAGTGCCACTGCCTCCCCATGCTTAAATTGGCGGTAGTAAGTTAAGCTTTCAATGGCATGACCGATGGTGTGTCCATAATTTAACAGTGCTCGCAAGCTTGATTCTTTCTCGTCTTGCTCTACAATATTTGCTTTGGCTTTACAAGAGCGCTCAATGACCAACTGCAGCAGTTCTGGTCGTAAAAAGCGGAGTTGGCTCAGATTGGTTGCAGCTTCGAGGTGGTAGAATAAGGCTGCATCCCAAATGACGCCATATTTAATCACCTCAGCCAGTCCAGCGCGAAATTCCCGTGCAGGGAGAGTAGACAGCACCTCTGGATCAATCGCTACCAAGCGAGGTTGGTGGAAAGCGCCTATTAGGTTTTTTCCTTGGGGATGGTTTACCCCGGTTTTTCCACCGACAGCAGAATCTACCATTGCCAAAAGACTGGTAGGAACCTGCACGAGATTGATACCTCGCAACCAGGTTGCTGCTGCAAAGCCAGTGATATCTCCAATTACGCCACCGCCCAAAGCAACTAAGGTATCGGAGCGTTCTAAGCGGTGTTTGAGTGCCGTGTTGTAGATTTTTTCCACTGAGGCGAGGGTTTTGTGACGTTCTCCTGCAGGCAAGATGCAACTGTTGACTGTAAAACCTGCTGCTTCTAAAGAGTTAATCACCCGCAGACCATAGTGGCGAAAAATTATCGGATTAGACACAACGATCACAGACCGCCCCAAGTCACGAGACTGGGTATGGGTGCTTGCTATCAATGCACCTAGGTTATCCAAACAGCCAGCGGCGCTCACAATTTTGTAAGAGTCTTGTGCTAAATTGACGTGAATGATAGAAGTCATAGTTTTGTAGAAGATAGTTTTTTTGTAACAGCAGAAGGATAATCGGGTGAAAAAGGAGTAGTTACAAGCGTCCCTGCCAACGTTCGATCAAGGAGTTATCAATATCAAACTGGTCCAAAGCACGAGCGACCACGAAATCTACCAAGTCTTCAATCGTCTGTGGCTGGTGATACCAAGCGGGAATCGCTGGGACAATCCGCACCCCAGCTTCGGCTAAGGTGGTAAGATTGCGGAGGTGAATCAGACTAAAGGGCGTTTCGCGGGGAACGATGACGAGCTTACGCCCCTCTTTGATCTGGACATCTGCAGCGCGTTCTAGTAGGTCTGAACTCAGACCGCTGGCTATCTTGGCAACAGTACTCATGCTACAGGGAATCACCAGCATTCCCAAGGTGCGGAAAGAACCACTGGCAATCGTGGCTCCCACATCCCCACAGGGATGACAACTGAGCTGACCACCTTGTTCTTGAGTCAAATCTCGCCAGAACTGCGCTTGTTGTGCGGGTTCTAGGGGCATACGCAGGTTGTGTTCTGCCTGCCAGACTGTGGCAGTGGCGCGGGAAGCCACAAGTTCGACAGAGTAGTTGTTGCTGAGCAAAAACTTCAGGGTCCGTACTGCGTAGATCAGACCGGAGGCTCCAGAGACGCCAAGGATGAGCGGGTGATGAGGTGGAGAAGTTACCTTTTGCACCAGTCTTTTGAGTTTGGTTCGTTGTCCATAGTTTGTCAACAAGTTAGTAGTTGTCATAAAATAATCTGTCTGCTTTTAAAGTTGTTATAGGCGTATCAACGTTATACAGCCATTGGGATGAATTGCTGCGACTGAACTGACTGAAGCAATGCCTTGGCAGTTACCAGGTCGTAGGGAAACGGTGGCTTCAGCGTTCGGCGATCGCACTTGTGGATTGGGCCATGACGTAAGACTGCATTCACCAGAACACATGGCTGTTTAGTAAGATTGATAGCACCGTAGGGTACACCAGGTGGAATCTTGACCACTGTGGGTTGGTGTTGCGAGAGGGCAATGTACTGATAGCGGCGATTCTGCAACACTACTAGTACCAGACTACCCCGTACGACCAAGAGTTGGTCAGTTTGAAAGTGATGCACAAACAAATCGTCAACAGCTCTTGGTCGAATCTGCACTAAAATCGTCTCGTCACTTGTCTGAGGTGTGAAAAACTCGGTTGTTTTTCCTTTGGCTTTTACTAGTGGATAGATTTTAATTGCCTTGGTTAGGCTCATAATTGCCCCCTTTAAGTGCGCTATTCTAATTGGATGGGCAAACGCAGTGTTAGCGTCTGCCCAGATGACAAGTTATGCGGCTAAAGGTTGTGTCGTTTTGTCAAGCGAGTAAGCACTGACTGGCACTACATTTCTTTGTCCAAGGTCCCGACCTAGGACACGAGCAACAAGTCGTAGTTCATTCATCAGATCTTTTAGTTCAGTAGGGGTGAGTGCTTGTTCGCCATCAGACCAAGCTTGATCGGGATTTGGATGAGATTCGATGAGCAACCCGTCAGCCCCGGCCGCGATCGCAGCAAGAGACAGGGCTGATACCATCCAGGATTGACCGCCAGCATGGCTGGGGTCTACAATCACGGGCAAGTGAGTTTCGCGCTTCAGGAAGGGAATGGCGCTGACATCTAAGACGTTGCGGTAAGCGCTTTCAAAGGTACGTATTCCCCGCTCAGCAAGAATGATGTTGGTGTTACCGCCTGCGGCAATGTATTCCGCTGCCATCAACCATTCCTTGATGGTAGCCGACATTCCCCGCTTGAGGATGACGGGAACTTTTAAGCGACCAACTTCTTTGAGCAATTGGAAGTTTTGCATATTGCGGGTGCCGATTTGAATGATATCAACCTCATACTTTAAGAACTTGTCAATATCGCGCACGTCCATTAACTCGGTGACGACCGGTAAATCATACTCTTTAGCCGCTTCTACCAGGTACTCCAAACCCTTCTCTCCATGTCCTTGAAAGGTGTAAGGGCTAGTGCGTGGCTTAAAGGCACCGCCGCGCATAAATAGGGCACCAGCAGCAATCACTGCTTCGGCAGAGGCTTGCATTTGTTGTGGCGTTTCCACCGAGCAAGGACCAGCAATAATTTGAATCGCTTTACCACCAATGGGAATGCCTCTAACTTTGACGATGGTATCTTCTTTTTGAAATTCGCGGGAGACTAGCTTGTAGGGCTTGGAAACGGATTTGACACACTCAACAAAATCTAGGTTTAAGAACGCTCCCTCAGGAACGTGCTTGGTATCGCCAATGATGCCAACTACTGTTTTTTGACTACCCTGCATGATCATTGTCTGTAAACCAAGATCTTCAACCATAGCCTGAAGGGTAGCGATTTGCTCAGAGCTAGTATTGGGCTTAGTAATAACAAACATGGCAAACTCCTTTGGAATAATTTGGGATAATCTGTAAAACCCTGTTTGGTCAGCCAGGGAGAACTCTATTCTTGAAAGTCTATGGAAGCTTTACTTTCCGTTAGACAATCAAGGCTCAATGCTTGATGAATGAAAACTTGCGAATTTCACTTCGATTATTGTTGTCCGAAAGTGACAAAACAGGATATTTTGCTCTTTTCGGAGTAAAATTTAAAATCTTTTACTAGTCCGAATTTAGCCTGTTCATCTTTGTTTCGGGGGCTCTATCAATATGTGCTCGCTAAATTCCTAAGTAAATCTGACTTTTGGCATTTAGCTTTGATTATTCTCTCCCTAGAGTGCTTAAAAAGGGATAGTTTGTAGTGTAAACAGTTGATGCTCTTACAGTTAAGCATAGAAGAGACTGCTTAACTAGCAATCGCTGGCGAAGCAATGGCGTTCATATGTTCATAAATTTCGCTGAATTCATTATGTACCCAAGATAGATAAGTGATTGCTGCTTGCTTGCTGTAGTTAGGAACCTGGAAATCTTCAATGGCGTAGTCGCCTGAATATTGGTTGCGTTTGAGTAGGCAGATGAGGTCGAGCCAATTCACCATGCCGACAGTGATGGGTGCCCATTCCCAAGACCAACCTTGGTCACCGGAAACCCAAGACATATTTTTCACATGCACGTTGTCAATGTGGGAGCGGATTAACTTGAGACCAAATTCCCAATCTTCTTTGCCTTCGACCATCATGTTAGCGGGGTCGAAAGTAATCGCGATGCAGCTTGGATCAAGATCGTGGGTTAACAGATAAGCACTGCTGAAACTGCTCATAACTGTTCCCCAATGCAATTCCAGTAATAGCTTGACCCCTGCTTTGTAGGCTTTGCGTTCCAACTGGCGCAGTGTCTTCTTTAAGATCTCCATTAACTCTATTGGTTCATGGTTAGTTGCTTCAAATGAAGGGATAATTTCCTTGACATTAGCACTTTTAGCAACAGATGCACTGCAGCTTTTAGGCAGAACCAACCGCGCTTTTGGGACACCCATTTTCTTACAACATTCAAGTAGCTGTTCTACGGATTTGTTATCCTCAATAGGGATATATGTATTCAGCACTGGTACCAATAGACCGGCCCGTTCTAGTTGTCGTTTAAGGAAAGTGCCTGTATTGCTCAACTCCTCCAAACTTTTGTGGTAGTCATCACTCACCCGAAGTTCAATTCCTCGGAAACCTGATTTTAAGGCAATTTCAACTGCATCTTCCAATGAAAACTTAGGTAAAACTGCTGTACACAAATTAAGATTTAAAGGCATTGGAAACCTCCAATAGAGTACATTGACGACAATGGTTTTCACGTGTCTTATTTAGCCAAGAAATCTCGCCAAATCCACTTCCATAAATTCAGCCCGTTTAAATTTGTCGCGTAGGTGATATGGTACTGTGCAATCAAAAATTGTCTTGCAGGAGATGCCCTCTGTGGTAATTGAAGGGCTAAATTCTGGAGATTGTGATGGGTCTAGGGGATGGCAGCGGACGCCTGGGATAAAGATGGTACTTCTGTCTCCCTGGTAACGGGTGGTCATTGCCCATAAAACGTCATTAGTATCAAAAATATTGACGTCTTCGTCTACCAAAATTACATGTTTGAGCTCTGAGAAAGCTGCAAAAGCAGTTAATGCTGCTTGCCGCTGACGACCTTCATCTCGAATCGAAGATTTCTTGAACTGTAGGATTGCAAGATATTTCCCACCACCAGCTGAATGGGCATAGACATTGAGCAGTCGTCCAGGCATACTATTTTCTACCAATCGCAGGATACTGGCTTCTGTAGGAATTCCAGCTAGATTGGTGTGTTCTTCTCCAGGACCAATGATGGTTTGTAAGATAGGATTATGTCGGTGAGTAATGGCTTTGACTCGAATCAAGGGCAGTTCGAGTTGGGCTTTGCCCAAATATCCGGGAAATTCCGGCATGGCGAACCCAGTGTTGGTGTGGATGTCTTCACGCAGACGTTCGTGAGGTAGTATTTCTCCTTCAATTACAATTTCAGCACGTGCAATTGCCTTGGCAGGAACGCTCACACAATCCACTAGCTCTATTGGTCGCTGGCGTATTCCTCCAGCAACAGTCAGTTCATCGAACCCCAAAGGGGTAGTTGGCGGTTCGAAACAAGCGGCCAAGTAAATGGCGGGATCTAACCCCATGCTGATAGAAACTGGCAAGGGACGTCCTAGTTGTTCGGCTTTGATCCGAAACTGGTCAATATGCCGTCCTGGGACAAAATACACGCTCAACAAGTCTGGTCCCTGAACACATAGTCGATGAATAGTTACGTCTGCTTCGCCAGTTTCTGGATCTTCTGCTCGCAACAAACCTAGGTTGAAATATGGACCAGCATCCCGGACGGTATTAGTTGGCGCTGGAATCAACTTGCTAATGTCCAAGTCTGGGGTGCGATAAATTACCTCCTGGCAAGGTGCTTGGGATTGGGAAACAACCACTGGAGCAATCGGATGATTCAGGGCTTCAAGTAGGTCAAACGCCAAGCGCTCAACCGAACTATTCAACAACAGTGCAGTCCTCTCTCGGCTAGCTAGTACTCCAGTGACTACCTGCATATCGTAACCTTTGACGTTTTTAAATAACATTGCAGGTCCGATGCGGGTTGGTGGAGCAACTGGGATTCCAGCTCCGACAAGTTTGTAAACGCCCGCTAACTCCGCATGGGGATCGACTGGCTCCTCCGTAGTGAGAAGCTGGTTCGGTATAGTGGAGAGATATGCTAGAGCCGAACGCAAGTCTACAACATCTTTCGCAGATATACAATGTGTTTGCAGATCCAGCATAGTATTTTTTCTGTTTATATTGGAAAAGTCTAAACTCAAACTATTTAGACAGAAAAAGTCTATATCCTATTAGACGCGGTTTAGACTTTCTATATATAAGGATAGTTGTTTAACCACAACTATACAAGTAGTCCAACTAACAAAAATTTAGAACCTAACTAACCTAAATTTAGGATTATGAAGAAATGTTTACGAAATCCTTGTTATAGTAGATTTAGTGATATTCCCAGAAGCTTCACGTTGAGTTGATCTACCGAAAAATAGAGAACAGATGAGATTTTGCAAGCAATTTCCCGCCTCACTTCTCCTGAATCATCCAAACTATATATATAAACTTAAACTTCTGATGGTTAAAGCCTGGGTTTAGTTTATATTAGAACTATTATAGAACAACTATCCATCTTGACCTCATACTGCAACGTGAAGCCACAAAAAGATAGAGAAGCAAGGGAGTTTGCACCTGAGCCAAAATCCAAAACGGCAGCCAAGGAACCGTTTATCCCAACTATGCGCGAATTAGTCCGAGCCTATCAGGCTTTCACAAGTTATTCTGATGCTCACGTCCGCGCTCTGGGTCTAACGCCACCCCAGTTTGACATTATTAGTACCTTGGGCAATACTCCGGGCATAACTTTTAATAAGCTGGCGGAAAAAACTCTAATTACCAAGGGAACTCTGACTGGAATCATTGATCGTCTAGAACAAAAAGGTTTGGTACGACGTGAAGTCCCAGCAGATGACCGTCGCAGCTTTGTTGCAAGACTTACCTCAGAAGGTGAGCGGGTTTTCGAGGAGACGTTTCCCCTCCACATCAACTATCTTAAGCAGCGCTTTGAAAAGCTTGATAGGCATGAATTAAAGCAGATCCAAGCCGCTTTAGAAAAGTTAAGGAACTTATTTTAAAATTTCCAACTAAAACTGTTTACATCTAAACAGTATTTATGTTAACTTAATGATGAAGTTGAAACAGTTTGCATAACACAACTGGAGCTAACGCATCATGAGCAAAGAAACTTTTGTCATTTCACTAGAAGCGGGTTCCCATTATATCTGTACCTGTGGCTATAGCCAGAATGGTCCGTATTGCGATGGTTCTCACAAAGGCACAGCCTTTAAGCCACTGGTACTGGAACTTGAATCGCCCCAAATGATAGAAATTTCGGATTGGAAGCCAGCACAATCTCAGCCTTTAGCCTCTAGCAGTTTTTAGGCTAATGAAAGCGCGTAAACTCCAGAGAGTCGTCATAGTAGGGGCTGGTTTTGCAGGGTTATCAGCAGCCCGCGCGCTTGCTCGTTCTCCGGTCGAAGTTGTGCTTCTTGACCGGAACAACTACCACACCTTCCTGCCGTTGCTTTACCAAGTAGCAGCAGCGAAACTAGAACCCGAGCTTCTTGCCTACCCCTTACACCGCTTCCAGAGAAAACTAGCCAATGTTCGGTTTCTGATGGCATCTGTAAAGCGTTTGGATTTAGTTGAGCAAGTTGTGGTCACCAACAACGCTCTGATTCCTTACGATTTTCTGATTTTGGCTTCCGGGAGTACTGAAAAATTTTCTGAGATACCCGGAGCTAGTACCTATGCCTTTCCTTTGAAAACCCTTGAACAAGCCATATCTCTGCGCAATCATATCCTGAATTGTTTTGAACGTGCCGCGCATGAACCGAATGCATCGCGACGTCAACAGTTATTAACATTTGTAATTGTTGGTGGTGGGCCTACAGGCGTGGAATTTGCTGGTGCTTTGGTTGAATTGATTTGTAGCACTTTGCTGAAGGACTATCCAACACTGGATTTTCAACAAGTGCGCGTAGTTCTTCTGCAAGCTGGGAGCAGCCTGCTGCCCCACCTACCTAAATGGCTGCAGACTTATACAGAGCGAAAGCTCCGTCAATTGGGAGTTGCAGTCTATTTAAAAACGCGAGTCAACCTGGTTACTCAAGAAGCAGTACATCTGCTTGATGGAGGGCTCATTCCTACAGAAACAGTAATCTGGACTGCGGGAGTACAGGGCAATTTATCAGACTTGATGGCCAGATTACCAACAGACTCTGCGGGACAAGTAGCGGTAAAACCCAGCCTACAGGTGGAGAGCTACAACAACGTCTATGCCATTGGTGACATCGCTGCTGTTAAATTAGATGGGCAGAAGCTACCAATGCTTGCACCTGTGGCAATACAACAAGGAATCACCGCGGCGCGAAACATCGCAAGGCAGATAGAGGGACGGAGTCCATTGCCTTTTCGCTATCAAAACTTGGGCAATCTTGTGATTATTGGACGACATGCTGCAGTAGCCCAGTTGGGCAAGCTAACCTTTGCTGGATTTCCTGCATGGGTGTTGTGGCAGGTAGTGCATCTAGTTAAGTTGAGTGGTTTTCGCAACCGCTGCTTAGTGTTAATGAACTGGATCTTTTGCTATCTGTTCCGTGAGCATGGGGTGTCCCTAGTTCTACCGAAAGAACCAATGCTGACTTCTGCCTTAAGGCCCCAGTTGCTATTAAGGCTCCATGGGAAAACTCCCTAATTTTTTTACGATTTTTGTTTGTGGATAAACAGCAAGTTAATTTAATGTTCGTGTTATTACATTTTTGATTCAAACAAGGACAAACGCCATGAAACTCAAAATTCTCGCAACCCCTTCTGAGTTCGTAGCTTCCAGAAATAGAAACGAAAATGGTGTTGCAAAAAAGACGCGAGCGAAGGGAGCTATTACAGGTGATGATATCCTGTCTGGAGTATCGCGAGCTTTATTGTCCGCGATTTTTCTTGCAGCCGCTCTAGACAAAATTCTTCATCCCGCTGCTACCATGCAGTACATGGTGGCCAATGGGATGACGGTCCTCACAGGTCTATTTCTAATGTGTGCAATTGTTATTGAAATTCTGGGTGGTCTATCGGTGTTGCTGGGTTACAAAGCTCGTTTGGGAGCAATGATACTAGTAGTGTTCTTAATTCCTACGACTCTGATTTTCCATCACAACCTTTCTGATCAAATTCAAAGCATCATGTTCTTGAAGAATTTGGCCATTTTAGGTGGATTGTTAATGGTGATTCAAAATGGACCAGGAAGATTCATTGTGAGTTTGAACAAGTAATATCAAGTTGTATTGTCAAAGATAATGAGCGTGGACTGTTGACTGTTGATCCCTAAAGAGCAAACAGTTAACAGTACCCAGACAACTCTACAAGTTATTTCGGTGTCAAGAAATCGTGTAGACGTTGTTAATCGTGTCTCCCAATTAACCAGCATCTGTATTTAGGTTGCTTTGTTGACTGTCTAAATAAAAGTTGTTTGCTCAAGCATTAAAGTGTGTATGGTTAAAAGTAAAACTATCGTAAAACAAACAATGACCAAGCAAGCAACAGAGACAGCATCTCACTCTGCAACCAAAGCCGCAGCCCAAGAAGCATTCATGCCACTCATGCGCGAACTGGCCCGTACTTATCAAGCGTTTACCAATTATTCTGATGCTCATGTGCGGACCTTGGGCTTAACGCCACCTCAGTTCGACGTTATCAGTACCTTGGGCAATACTTCCGGTATGAGCATGAATAAGCTAGCGGAGAAAACGTTAGTAACCAAAGGTGCACTGACCGGAATTGTTGACCGTCTAGAAAAAAAGGGTTTAGTACGGCGCGAAGTACCTTCTGACAATCGACGTAGCTTCACTATCGTCCTTACCCCTGCTGGGGAATGGGTGTTTGAGCAGTTTTTCCCAGCTCATATTGCCCATCTCAAACAGAGGTTTGAACGGCTAAACCCACAGGAGTTGGAACAAATCCATTTGGCGTTGAAGAAGCTCAGAGAAATTTTCTAGAAGCAAATCCGCCCTGTTTGTTAGCAAGCAAGTAGTTCACTCTAAAAGTAAAGATGAGTACATTTAATCTTTGAACATTGGGCAATCTGTAATACTCGACCACAGAGATGATGATAAGTATGATTATTCTTCACATTTCCTTCTCTGTGTGTTTCCATGTCAGTTCCACCTACTAAATTTGCGTGGCAAAGTCGTAGTGTTTAAATCATTTAGGAGCAAAAAATTATGGCACTAGGAATGATGATTCAAGGACAATGGGTAAAAGATTGGACTGAAAGAGATGTGCAAGGCAAGTTCGTGCGTATGCCTACTAAGTTCCATGATTGGATAACGGCGTCCGGTTCTAGCGGCTTTAAGGCTGAAGTAGGACGCTACCATCTCTATGTCTCCTTGGGCTGTCCTTGGGCACATCGCACTGCTATTATGCGCTCTGTGAAGGGCCTTGCATCTGTCATTTCTCTGTCTATCGTCAAGCCTGAGATTAGTGACTTTGGATGGCAGTTTTCCGACGAACCAGGTTGCTTGGTTGACACGGTGAATCAGGCCAAGTATCTTTGGGAAATATATGTCAAAGCTAAACCCGACTACACCGGACGTGTTACTGTCCCTATCCTTTGGGATAAACAAACTAGCACCATTGTTAACAACGAGTCCCGCCAGATTATTCGCATGTTGGATACCGAGTTTGAGGCTTTTGCTGAGGCTGGAGTAAGCTTTTATCCTCAGGAATTGCAGTCGGAGATTGACCGCACTATTGATGCCATCTACCAGCCAATTAACAACGGAGTCTATCGTGCCGGATTCGCCAACAGCCAAGCTGCCTATGATGAAGCAGTGACGGAAGTGTTTGCTGCGCTTGACTATTGGGAAGAAGTACTTGAAAACCAGCGCTACTTGGTTGGTGATCAAATTACCGAAGCTGATTGGTGTCTGTTCCCAACATTGCTTCGGTTTGATGTTGCTTATCACGGACTGTTTAAGTGCAATGTCAAACGCTTGAGGGATTACCCGAATCTGTGGAACTATGTTCTAGATCTTTATCAGCAGCCAGGGGTGAAAGAAGTATGCAGCATCGACCACATCAAGCGGCTTTACTATGGAAGTCTTGCCGAAATCAACCCCAGTCGTATCATTCCAAAAGGACCAACGATTGATTTTAATGCTCCCCACGACCGCGATCGCTATCTAGTAATGCCGACAAAAGCTGTTGCTTAACTTTTCTCATTTTCTATAAGTGTAGATTTGTTAGGTTAACTTGGAACCTCTGCAAGATGGAGTAGTGCTTGATCCTGTTTTGTCACTTTCAGAAAACAACAATCAAAGCAAAATTTTGAAGCTTTAATCGAAGGTATCCCCTCATGTCTACCTTTCCCAGTGTCTTTGTCTCTCATGGTTCCCCAGATCTGCCCTTGCAGCCTAGTCCATCTCTTGATTTCCTTAAGCAACTTGGTATTCAACTGGACAAGCCGAAGGCAATCCTTGTTGTCTCAGCTCATTGGCAGTCTCACGTTCCCACCGTGAGTACTGCAACAGAGGTAAAGATTGTCCATGACTTCTGGGGCTTTCCCGCAGACCTCTATCAGATTGACTACTCGCCTCCTGGTGCACCAGAGTTGGCAGAGCAGGTGACGAAACTCTTGACTAAAGCTGGGTTTGAATATGAAGTTTATCCTGATCGAGAACTGGATCATGGAGCTTGGGAACCGTTGATGTTGATGTATCCCCAAGCAGATATTCCCGTGACGCAGCTTTCTATCCAGCCTCATTTAGGGACAAACCATCACAGACTATTAGGGCGTGCTCTAGCTTCTTTAAGGCAGGAAGGTGTATTAATCCTTGCAAGTGGCACGACGACCCATAATCTAAGAGCTTTTGGAGCTTATCCCTTTGATGCTCCTCCTCCAGATTGGGTGACGCAGTTTGATCAATGGTTAGCAGAGGTAATTGCTAATAACAATTTTGATGCGTTGCTGAACTATCGCAGACTGGCTCCCTATGCTGCAAAAAACCACCCTACTGAAGAACACCTGCTGCCCCTGTTTGTGGCACTAGGAGCAGGTGGTCCAGAGGTCAAAGGTACTCAGTTACACTCTAGTTTCACCTATGGTGTGCTCAGCATGGCTGCCTATGCGTTTGCAGCTTGAGAGTTGATTTGTTTGTCAGGCTTCTTTGAATGCTGGTAAATTATTCTGTCGGCAAATGCTTTCGTCGTAGTCGCTATTTATCCCTACCCTGCTAGGCTCTCGGGTAGGGACTTTCGCGTACTGTTAATTTTCTGTAGCAGAACCGTCCTGGGTACTTGGGTCGGTTAGTTGATTGAGAATTTTCTGATGAACTGCTCTTGCCCTTTCCAAATCAGCCGTTTGCAAAGCCTCATTTGCATCCACATCCTGCAAATATATCCAAAAGTCCAAAGCATCCTGCCTTTTAGCTTTAGCTGTTACTAAGAGGCTATCAATTTGAGTGAGTGCTCGTTGGCGCAGTGTCCAGAATTCCACTTTGTTACCAATATGTTGATACATCTCTCCTAAGGCTTGCAGGATGAATTGGGCATTTGCCCAGTCTTGTTGCTGTTCTGCTAATCGCAGGTATTGAAGTAGGTTCGGTTCTTCAATCAATAGGATATTGGTAGCCAGTTCAGCTTTATCGACAAATTCACGATTGTATTTATTCGCTAACCTTGCATAGAAAATTAACAATTTTTTTTCCAGGTTGTTCACCTCAGTTTCAATGTGGTGTGCAGATAAACGCAGTCGCAAATACCAGGATAATGCTGGATGAATCGTGTAAATAGTGTCAAACCAATCTTCCAAAATGCCCGCTGACGCTGCTTCGTTCAGCAAAGCCAGCCAGTCGGATTTTTGCAGGTTCTCCCCGAACACTGCACAATAGGCATGTCCATACTCATGATCAGGCATACTGGAGAAAGCATGAAGCCAATGGGCATCCACTCGTTCATAGAAAAATGCCAGGAAAGGTAAGTGTTGGCGAGCGCGTTCAGAGAGTTTAGTGAAAGCATAATCTAGCGATACCGTTAGCAACTGGGCTCTACATTCCTCCTCTGACCCCTGGAAGGTGTCAAGTTGGTGCAAGGCCTCAATTATCTCTGTGGGACTTTGCGCTTTCAGGTAGGGCAATACCACGCGTAGGCAGAAGGGATGACCGTCTAGTAGTTGTAGTAGTTCCAGATATCTATCAGGCAGTTTTGCCCGATCCACCCTCACTGATTGCAATATCTTGGCCGCTAGTTCCTCTGCATCTGCTAGTGAAAGCCCGCCTAGATTCTCCAGGTGGGGGTCACAGTCTAGCCAGGTTTCCTCCTGGCAACTGGTAATTAGCACCCACGACAGCCCCTTTCTATCTTGACCGCGCATTTCTTTCAACCACTGCTTGAGTTCCTCTTGTGCCTCTTGCGTCAACAGTGGTTTGTTGCCTTGAGGAAAGCCAATTACAGTTTCAAAGTTGTCCCAAATCAGCAAGCAGGGATTTGTTTGCAAGTATTGTAGTACCTCAGCACGTTGCTGAGCAAAGGGAAATTGGGAGAAACTATCTCCCATCAAGGTCCGACCAATTTGGTTGACTACATTGTTTAATGTGGCACCATGAGCAAAGGAGGTAAAGAAAATGCCCCCGGTACGCCCTTGGGTGTCCCACAGCCAACGAGCAAACCCCAAGGCTAACTCAGTTTTTCCTACACCGTTGGTGCCCTGGAGCAGTATAATCTGATTCTGGCGAAATGCCTTCTCCAGCCGCAGTATTTCGTAATCGCGGCCAACAAAGCCGTAGGTCCCAGCTTCTGAGATATTCATTGGGGTTTGAGGTACAGTTTTCTGTTGGGGCATTGCATCCTTAAATCCCCACATGATGTTTTCAAAGTTGGTGTTTTGCAACCGTTTTGGAAAGGGTGTATAACTTTCCTGCTGATACAGTACAGGCACTATCCAATCACAGAGGGGTAAACAACCTTTAGGACTGGGGCGATCGCGCTTGTTGAATATTTCTCGCCGTCCTCCTGCCATAGCGCTGGAGAGGCTGTCACCCAAAACTAGTTGCTTATACAGCCTTCCGATAAAGCGTTTGGCAGCTTCGGTATGGACCGAATAAGCCATTGCTATTACACTCTTTACCCCCAATGATATTAGCTGTGTTGCCACCAAAGAAAACGAGTCTTTTCCGATTTGTCCTAAGTGGCAAGTATTTAATATAAAAATTGGTACCCGATAACTGACAAGATTTTGAGCTATTTGAGCAGCAGTGACAAATTCTGGTGAACCATCCTCTTTTTCAAAAACTAGTATCCCTTGCCCTGGATTAGCTAGGGTGTGCTGTAAGGCTTGGCTATTAGAGTTAAAACAGTCATGTCCATCAAAATGAACGATATGATAAAAACCCTTATGGGTGTTGAGTTCCTGCTTGAACTGCTGAAAACTTGGCGGACGTAGCAGCTTGATGCTAACCTGGGGGCGGATAGTAACTAGTGCTTCTAGAAGCGGATGGGCAATGGTACGCAACGAAGCATTCCACTCTCCATGGGGGCGGGCAATTATCAGCAGAATATTTAAGCGGTCTTCAGGCATATCCCCCAGTTCCACCCAGACGGGTTGACTGCTGAGGCTACGAAACATCGTTGCAAGCAATGGAACTAAATAGCCATAATCAGGAGAGTATAATAATTCCCATGGCAGGTTAAGTATGGTGGGATCATCGGAGCTAATTGCTAGTTCACAGTGATCTAACCCCGTTCTGATGGCTCTCTGAAAAAAAATCCTCGCTTTTTCACTACTACGAAATACCAGATTGTATAAAGTCTCTCCCCATTCTTGAAACTTTTGCTCAATTTTCTTGGCTTTTTCCAATTTGAGTTCGTATGGGAAGCTGAGATAATCTTCTAGATACCAGCGTAAATCTTCCAATACCTTTTGAGTAAAAGGATGCTCAAATTTCACTGTATTAGCAAAACGAGGTGGGGATTGTCCGCGTTGCCAGGAAAGCTGTATTGTCTCACCTTGATGGGTAATCCGCAAGCAGTTTTTCATCATACCTGCTATGATAGAAATTGATTTTATGCGGTCAAATACTAACAGTTTAGCACCCTTAAACTCTTGTTTTTTCGTTGGCGCGATCGCGCAATAATCCGCGCTTATATTCCGTTCAGAAACTACGTCGCAAACGTGCGCCTAATTGTCTTTCCACGACTGCTGCTTAATCTTTTGCTAGTGCCATCCTATTCCCACAGCAAATTATTGCAAATTGCCACAAGTACTATCGCGATTGACTGGCAATAATTACCTGCTGCTCAGTAGGTGGAAGTGAATGGAGTTGGCAATGGGAAAAACCTGCATTGTTAAACATACGTTCGTATTCTGCAAAGGTATAAGCATCACCACTTGGTGTGGTCGCTAACATTGTCAAAGCGAAAGCAGCAACTGATGGTGGTGTAAGGCGGTCAGAGTTAGGAATGAATTCAAACACGATGGTTATGCCACCAACACTCAAGCTTCGATGAATTTTTCTTAAAAGCTGTTCACACGTCTCCATATCAAAGTGATGCAAGAAATTTGGCAGTAAAACTAAGTCATAACCACTACCGTAGTCTACGTCAAATGCACTGCCAGGAATTGTATAGTAGCGATCGCCAACACCTTGTGCCTGTGCATTCTCTTTAGCTACTTCTAAAACAGGTGCCCAATCTACCGCATAAATCTCAGCATTAGGGTTATGCAGAGCAAAAGCGATACCAAATAAACCGTGACTAGCAGAAATATCCAGCACTTTTATGCGCTCAGTTGAATCCCCATTTACCATTTGAGCGATTAATTGTGCTGGCATTGCCATCATCGGTGACATGGCTTTAGCAAATTTCACCCATACTGGATTTTCAGGCGATAGAGTTCCTTCGGAGGATACTACGGTTCCACCCTGGCGAACGGCGGCAGCAAGGTCATTGAACCCATTAGTTATTAAGGGAGACAATAAAAACTCAATTGCATCCCCCATGTAAGCTTTGCTATGTCGATCTAAGAACATGGCTGTATCAGGCGTGAGTCTGTAGCCTTGGGCTTCCTTAGCTAAAAAGCCAATGATAACTAAGTAATCGCATAAAATCCGCATTCCTCGCTCGGAGGTTTGGCATTTTTGTGCCAGTGATTGCACAGACTCAATTCCTTTATTAATGGTAGTGAAAATCTGAAGTTCAATTGCAGCTCTAATTGCCGCTGTACGTTGATAAGCGTTGACTGTATTTAAAAATAGTGCAGGTGATGGTGTTGAAGAGTGGTTGGACATAGGAAACCTTAATTATCAATTCCTGTAATCGCACATCATAATACTTTTTAAGCTTTCCATCTAACTTGCATATGTGTTAGCGTGCTACTCTTCAATAATATTCCCCTCCTCATCCCGCTTGATTGAAAAACCTGAAATCTATGTAGAGCAAGAGTTTAGAGATGAGCTTGACTAAATTTCACTTGTAGAGGGTATAGCATTACCATGCTCTTACCAACGTATTTATTATGATGATCGACGTGAAATGGTATCAGACTGCGAATTCAGAAGATTATTAAGAATATTTCAGGTCGTAAAAAAAATATTTATCTGCTAAATGTTAATGTCACAACACCAGTAACACTGGTGACCCCTTGAGTAGTAAGACATTGTTCAGGGGACAGGGTAGTATCAGTAATTGTCCGAATGGCCATGTCGCCAACAAACTCACCAGAGGTGACGGTTCCGACTGATGTTATGACAATTTCACCCTCGACATTGGCTGTCTCGCTCGTGACATAATGTACCGTGCTGGATTTACCATTATTAAAAATATATTTAATGTCAAAGATAGGGACTGTAAAATCCACGCAGGAAAAATCTCTTTGAATTGTAAGATTATATCCTGCTGAGTGGATTGTTGGATCACTTAAGGATAAACATGTAGTATGTGAGCCATCTACTTTGACAGTAGTTGATTGTGGCGTGTTCGTAATTCCTGGGGAATATGTAGCTGTTTCTCCTCCGACTGGGCAACTCAGATCAACAACATCAGCGTGAGCAGGCTTGCCACCCTTGCTAAAATCGATTGCAATGATTGCGGTTGCAATGGCACAGGCTATAGCTGATAAAGTGTGATTCAAAGAATATTTTGGCATTTTAAACGACGATAAAGGTCTATAAGCAGTTTTTTTAGAATGATTACTTATACCACCAGACTTTATGGTGAGTTTTTCTCAATAAAAAGTATCCTAAGTTAGTTGACAAGCGTCATAAATACAGTTTTTAAACATTAAATATGCTGTTGATAAAGTCATAAAAGGTGTTCCGCTAAGTATTTAAGCTTAGTAATAAAGCAATTAAGAGCGTTTTGGGTAGTGCTAACACCGATGTGAGTTCTGCACGTGAGCGAAATCACCAAAGCTTGAGCGTGTAAAGGGAGATCTAAAAAGCTTGAGCGTGTAAAGGGAGATCTAAATTGATACAAATAACAAATCAAAAAAAAGTTGTTTTATCAAACAACTTACCGTATTATAACAATCAATTAGGTACTTAAAACACGGTTAATAAAAAGATCGTAATCCCTCTGTAATTTTTTACATACATCTACCAAAGTAAGGAAAGTTTGTCGATGATACCTTCAGTGAAAAATAATTTTGCTAAGCGCTACCAACTTTCAGCATTAGCCTGTGCTATTGCGACTGCAACCATAGGTGTTGATTTCGTGGCAACTCAATCAATTGCTCAAGCCCAACTTGCCCCTGTGACTTGCCCAGTAGGCTCGGAGACAACTATCTACAATCCACCTCTGACAAACCAAGTACAAAATACCACTGCTACCATACAAGGTTCTGTGGGTGAATGCCTCAACGCTCAACCAATTCTCTCAGGAACTTATAACTTCTCGGTTACGGGTCCAACCTCGTGTAATAACATTGGAATTTTCCCCACGTATTCAATTACATACAATTGGAACACTGGGCAATCTAGCCAAGTGCAATACACCTTTACTTCTAGTAATCAGATTAATGGTCTGCTGATCCTAACCTCTAGCGGAACCGTCGTTAATGGTTTGTTTCAAGGTAGAACGGTACAGAGAACCATAACTCTTTTAGCAACGGATGTTGCAGCTTGCTCTACTCAGGGTCTGTTCAGCATTGCAGGTCCCCAGACACTAACTATTTTTCCGGTACTATGACTAAATGCGTTTTAAGGATTTCCAAAAAATAAAAGTACCAGCGTTTATGGTATTGGTTGAAATTAAAAACAAGGATTAATATTTGTGAGGGGTCTAACTCGTGATAAGTGAACTACTTGTGAAGAAATTGACCGTTCTTTTTCGAGGATTAGATGTCGATAAAAACGGAGTGGTAGAGCGAGACGATTTTGGTAAAATTGCTAGTAATCTTGCGCGGATACGTGGTTGGGAACCAGGTTCACCCGATTATGAAAATCTGCATAACCAGCTGCTCTTAATGTGGGATAAATACTGGATTTATGCCGATCTTAATCAAGACAACAAAGTTTCCTTAGATGAATTCGTTGAAAGTTACAGCAAGCAATACGCTGTAGATAAGGACTCTTCAGTATCAGCTTGGGAACAGCCGATGGCAACTTTGTTTGACGTAATAGATATTAATGGTGACGAGAAAATTGCTTTAGAGGAATACAAGCAATTGCTCACGGCATTTGGTTTTGATGCGAGTGGATATGAAGAAATTTTTCAACGACTCGATACCAATGGTGATGGTTATATTTCCAAACAAGAGTATTTACAGCTTATAAAAGAATTCTGTGGGGAGAACCCAGAGGCTATTGGGAACTTATTTTATGGTTATTACTGAAGCATCCGAACAAGCGTGGATATTCTTGAGCGATTTCACTGGATTTAGCTTTGCCTTGTTCGGGAGTAGGCAGGTTTTTATAGCTAAAACCATGAAAAAATAAAAAATGCTTCTCCTCTCGTTGGAACAAAGCTAATTGACATCTCAAAATTTGAATTTCTTACCACTAAATTAAAATTAATAGTTACCTTCAATACTCCATTGTAATTGCCGCCACCAGTGTTGATATTATTTTTCTCCATGGCCACAATTTCAAGCTCTGCATCAGGGTGATTCTCTGCCAATTGCTTAAAGGAGATAAGGAGATCGCAATCGCCCTTAGGTCAACACCAGAGTTATGGTATATATCAAGGGTATCAACAATTGGCTTGATAAAATCAGCAAAGTCTCCATTCGACTCAATTGTGCCATTTTCTGTTCCAGTACAATTCTTTTAAGAAAGAGCGCTTACTTTGGTCAACAAAAGGCGCTTTACCAAACTCTAGTGCTTATGGCTCTAAGGCATAGGACTAATCGAAATACCACCCCCTTGTTATAGGGGTGGCAAGTAATGAACTCTATACTTATTGATTCGACTTAAGTTATACGTTTGTGTTGATGTTTTGGATTTGTAGGTCATTTAGCTGAAAAGATGGGTTTAGATTGCAGCGAAAATATGAATGTTTAAGTACAACCACTTATCTAGAGATAATACTGAGGATGGTAAGCAGTTAAATATCCAACCCATCGGGCACAAGTGTTACTAAATCAGGCTTTTGAATTGACTTATCTTTACGGTTCAAGTACTTTAACTTGGTATCATCTAAGCCATAATCAGCCTTTAATTGAGCGTTGTAGTTTTCTATGTCACTAGCAAATTGTTGCAAAATCTCCTTGACTTTTCCAGGTCGAGAGCCTGTTAATTCTTGGAGCAAGGTTTGAGTAATTGCCCACTTATAAGCCAATTCTGTTGCTGCAGCATTGTGTATTTTTATTGCTTTAATAGCACGCCTAACAAGTTCTGTTGCTCTACCAGGATGAGTATTGTACTTTGAAGCTTCTTTAAGTTCCTCTGTAGGCACTATTGAGAGATCATCATTCTCTTGCGCTACTCGACCCATGACAGTTTTTGCATAGACTTTACAAGCTTGCTGTAAAAAGTCTGAGAGACTCATATGAGAATGAGCAAGAGCTGCGGTTACAGTTTTAGTTGTTTCGGGGTCGAGTTTTAGATCTTCCAGGGTTATCGTTTCAAGCGTGAGGGGTGCTTGTGTCGGTTGTTCTACTGGCTGTTCTATAGGCTGTTCTACTGTTGTTTTTATAGGTGGCTTAACTTGCTCTTGTACTTGCTCGTTGTTTGGAAGCTTGGGAAGACTTGTAAAGTATTTTGTACGTGCAATATCTCCGATAATATTCCAACGTTGTTTGTTAGTCGTGGCATACCACAAACTTAAATGCTCATAGCGGTCTCCACCTTCTACAGCCGTTTGACCAGCAGATGTGCGGTAGTAACCTTTAGGTTTTGCTTTGGTAGTGTCACGTGAAGGGAATGTAGCTTTTAAAGCGTCTCTAAACTCTTTACGTATTTTACGGAAGGAATTTTCGTTAGGAACTAATTTTTCTAGCTCTTGCCACGAATAAATGATGATCTCTCTGATAGTTTTTTCATTTTTAGCTAATTTAAGATCTTCAATTGCTTTGTTAATTATAACTTGGGTACGTTCAGGTATTGAAGGGTTTTTGGCAGTCTTGTTAGGCATAATCAAAGTGGTATTTCATTTGATGTCCCTATACTAGGCAGCTTGCTATATTATGTCAAGCGCTCTTGTATAGGGACTTTATTAGATTTTGGTAATTGTTCTAGGCTTAATGACATAGCGCTTATAACTGTTAATTGTGGTTTCATCTTGGTCCCCAAGTATGCGCTGAGCATAATCAACAAAGTCATATTTATCCACTGATGGATCATTCTCGACACAAGCTCGAAAGTATGCTGCACGAAACTTGTGATAAGTACGCTCATCGGGTGGAAAGATGTCCCAATCTTTAACATGTAGATTTAGCACTTTGGACCAGCGACGATTAACGCGCTCAGGATCTTCTGTGACTGGGAAGCGTTTACCTTTTTCATCCAGCCACTGCAAGGCATGACAAACTAATTCGGCTGGGAGTAGTGTGGGGATTCTAAAACCGTAATTACGTACTGCAAGTTTCTTATCAGCCACTTTTATTTTTCTGTCTTTACCCTTAAGATGTCCTTTAAAAATAACCTCATAGTCACCTACTTGCTCAAAACTTGCGGATAAATGAACTTCAGACATTCTTCTTCCAGTGCATAAAGCGATCGCACTGCTGACATCCATCCAGTTAGCATCCTCACCATTTTTAATTGCTCTTAGTACTGAATTGGAAAATCTCAGGGAATTGGTTAGGTCTATTTCAACGCGGTTCTCAACGGTACGCCGTTCTTCAACTTTCTCGCGATATTGAGTATTTTGCTCTATTTTGTACTGGCGAAATTGAAAACTTAGAGCGTTGCCAAAATGGGTGATTATTGTATTGACCGAGTGAAAGAGCTTTTCATCTTTCAGTTGTGTTTTGGTAGCCAGCTTGAGAGCTTTCTTAAGTTTTGTGATCTGAGCCAAGCAAGTCCCATAGGTTTTCTCGTGCTCTGGTTTGTCATCAGGGTAAGTCAGCTTTAAAAGTCTAGTTTCATAGACGGCTAATTGCTCCCATCCATCAAGATTCGCCACACCCTTTTTACGCTGATTGATCTTATAAGGTGCTAATGCTTCAAATTTGGGTAACAGGTATTGAACTCGCTCATCTACATAAGTATTGTGAAGTTCCTCAGTTTTTGATAACTGGCGACTCATCACCTAGTTCCTTATAAACAAAATTTTCTAAATTTATAGTAACTAAGGATTTATATGGTGTCAAGATAGCTCGTAAATATATAAAAAAGGTGCGTTCAATCTTTCTGCTTCTCTTTTCGATGACACTGTAGTGTATGGTAAAGGATTGGAACTGCTCATCGCGACAATAACATAGTTTATTTGTACTACTTTAACGACATCCCCTTTGTACTTTGAGTGCGATCGCCCCTTTAAAGAAGTGGTGAATTAACCCCTAGGGTAACAAGGGTAGGTGCCATTAGTAGTGTGGAGAGCCAAAGTCTTTCACCACAGCAATTAACAACACAACAAAATCTACTGGTGCCAAGATTGTAGCTATTAGCTAATGATTTGAGAACACCCCACCTAAACCTACGGCTATGGGTGGGGACTTGAGTATTCTCCCTAAAAGCTAAAGTCATTAGTCGGAGCAAATGAAAATATTACTTAAAAAGATAAGTGTTTTTTAGGTAAAAACTCTGTAGGAATTAACAAAATAAGCATCTATTTTAATTATTAATTCAGTCTGAAAATTTCCATGAATTGAAAATTAGATATTTAGGAGACGTTTAAAGTTAGTGTTAACTAATAAGAGGTTTTAAACCATGTTAGACGAAAATGGAAAGTCTAAGTTATTTTTGGAGTTATCTAACAAACAACAGCAATTTGTTATGGGTGGTGATTCTCCCTTTGTCATTATTTATGATTTAGGTGGAAATCCTGCTAACCCTGCTGCCAATCCTTCTACTGGCACTTCTGCAAATACTACTCCTGCAAATACTACTCCTGCAAATACTACTCCTGCAAATACCACTCCTGCAACTACCACACCATATTCTGCTGTTCCTACTCTTAATCTTCCTGCTATTCCTGGTCTTAGTTTTCCTACTATTCCTGCTCTTAGTCTTCCTGTTGTTCCTACCGTTTGACTTATTCAATAAATTTCATTGTTCTGTACCTAAAATTCTGATTTTCCTTCCTATTAGTTGGATGTTTAATTGATAAAAAATTAGCCTTTCACCAGCAGTGTTAATTGCTTAATAATTTGATGAAACTGAGTTGATCCACCCTCAACTCGAGCCAACATCGAGAATTTGGATTTTGGTATTAGTTGCTTTGATTCTTTTATCCTACCTATCTATAGGTAGGATATCAAGCAATTTCTAAATACCTAGAGAAAATAAACCTTTTGAACTTAGTACTACTAGTTGTCTTAAAAATGTGTCTAATTTAGGCACATTTTTAAGACTTAATTCGTCAAACACTCGGGAGAAAAAGCATACTCTCCCTTCAGCCATTGCACAACCTCGTTAGCATAGGGGCTGTCAAAAGCTTCATACTTTGTGATTAAATCTTGCTTAATATCTGTAGCAAGTTGATCAAGACCAATATCTTGGAATAGAGATACATCTTCGACTAAAGCATGAGCTAGTTCTTTAGGGCATAATTGCTCGACTGCTTCCAGGAAAGCATCTGAAGAAGAATAAAATTCCTGATGTTGATAACTCATCGTTAATGTCATCAGAGGAATTTGTGATAAATAAGCTTGGTTCATGGGATTAACAGCATGACCGGAGACCAAATTGGACATTTGATAAGGACGGTTCTCAAAAGCTCTTAAATGCAAATATAAGCTGATCTTCGCTCCATCATTTACTGGATAGTTATCCCAAATGAAAGGGAGACGACCAAGCCGTTCTCCTATGTCTTTTAAATGAGATTCTGGATAGGATTTTGAACAAACTTCAGTTCCAGTCCAAAAAATATCAATTTTAGGATCTAATTCCTTACCTAGGGTTTGTAAATAATTATCTGGCCTCTTCCCAAAGACTTTATCTAAAATTGGATCATCGGTATAATATGTAGGACACATAATAAATATCTTAGCGTTACTTAAATCTACGATTCTATGCACAATATCAACTTGAAGTTTTGAAATTTCAATACAATCTCCTCTCATATCATCGAATAAAACTGCCAATATATCTAAGTTGAGATCGTTAAAGTAACGAATTTTTTTGTCTAGATCTTGGACATCCTGATTGCCATAGTTTAGGTAAATCTCAAATGGGCTAAAGCCGATTCCCCATTTGAGTCCTTCTTGATGATAACTATCGCCAAGATGAATTAATTCTTGTAGTTCATCATTGGACCAATTTTGTCGCCAATCTCTACGTAAATTTTTATCTGCTTTGGGAGCATAAATATAAAAATCGTAGTCGATATTCTTGAGGAATTGCGCATAATTGCGGCGCATTTCCCAACTCCACGGTTTACCAAAAAAGCCTTCAATCACTCCCGGTTTCAATTTAGTCATTTCAAATCTAGATCGCCTGCACAATTATTATCGCTTCAAAACGGTATTGTTCCCTTGCCAACTTAAATAATTGTGCAACGCCTACAAATTGGATAGCGGTCATATAAGCTACACTGAACGATTTAACAACATTTTACATCAACGAGTTTCTCACTCAGTGCGTCAAGCATTAGCGTTGTCAAAATCGCTTGATAATTACATTGACGTGGTCTGATATTTGATTCATTATTATAACGCTAGTTTACACGCTCAAATCCTCATCATGTATCACTACCTGATACTCCTAAAGGCATTAGCACTCATTGCACTAGGAAGTATACCGTTTCCAAATAATCACACGATACCTCAGATACCCTCACCACGTAATGCCATAATATTTGTAGCAGATGGTTTGCGTCCTAGCTCTGTAAATGAAACTGACACACCAACACTTTATTATGTAGGTAAAATAGGGGTACGTTTTACCAATAGTCATTCCTTATTTCCTACTTTGACCACTGCCAATGGTTCTGCGATCGCTACAGGTCATTATTTAGGAGATACTGGTGACTTCAGTAACATTATTTATGCAGGTTTTCCTATCCCTAGTTCTGGCAATAGTGTCACTCCCTTTTTAGAAAATGATCCAAACTTAGCTGATATAGATGAGCATTACAACGGTAACTACCTGAATGAGGAAACTCTATTAGCTACTGCTAGGAAAGCTGGATACAGCACAGCAGCGGTTGGAAAACTTGGACCTACTCTCATTCAGGATGTCACCCAAGGAAATAGAATCTCTGGGACTGTCCCACCACCAACGACAATTGTCATTGATGATGCAACTGGCAACACTGGGGGGGTGCCACTGAACTTCGATATCTCTTCGGCATTAACTGATGTAGGATTACCTACTATTGCTCCCACTCGGGCAAATAATGTTCCATCAATTGACTCAGACCAATCAGGTAATAACGGTTTTTCAGGGACTAATACAACTCCAGGAACAAAAGCTGCTAACCTAACTCAACAACAGTATTTTGTTGATAGTCTCACAAAAGCAATTCTCCCTCTGTTTAAGAGTCGAGGTAAACCCTTTACCATCGTCTATTGGTCACGAGATCCTGATGGAACTCAGCATAACCAAGGGGACAGCCTTAACTCTCTCGTTCCAGGAATTAACGGTCCTACCTCTAAAGCAGCCATAAAAAATGCTGATAATAACCTTGCTCAGATATTAGCTGCTTTACATGACCTGGATCTCGATTCAACCACAGATATCTTTGTCACAGCAGATCACGGCTTTAGTACTATTAGTAAGGGTAGTAAAACTAGCTATGCTGCGACACTCTCCTATCCAGATGTCAATCCAGAATTTCTACCTGTTGGTTTTGTTGCTATTGACCTTGCTAAAAGTTTAGATTTACCACTCTATGACCCAGATCAGAAAAATCAATTAATCACTCCAGGTTCAGGCACAATACCCCATTCCCAGTTCGGTAACGGATTGATTGGCAATAATCCCAGCAATCCTAGGGTTATAGTTGCAGCTAACGGCGGGTCAGATTTGATTTATTTACCTGGTGATAGTGATAAAAAAATTCTGGCTCGACGTATCGTGGATTTGCTCTTGCAACAAGATTACGTCAGTGGTCTGTTTGTTGATGAATCTTTAGGATCTATTCCAGGAACACTCCCTCTAAACTTGATTAATTTACAGGGATCAGCTCTGACTCCAACTCCTGCGATCGCTGTTAATTTTCGTTCCTTCTCCACCGAATGTGATAATCCTCTTGCTTGTACTGTAGAAGTCGCCGACACTCCTCTTCAGCAGGGACAGGGGGTGCATGGTAGTTTTAATCGTGCTGATACCTTTAACTACATGGCAGCCATGGGTCCTGATTTTAAACAAAGGTATGTGGACAAGGCTCCAGTGAGTAATGCAGATGTTTCTGTAACCATCGCTGAAGTTCTTGGTCTCAATCCTCCAATTCCTAACAATAAAGGAACCTTAATTGGTCGTGTGATTAAGGAAGCTCTTGTAGGAGGACCAGACAAAGTTCGCTTCTTTACTAAGAGCATCACATCTAAACCAGCACATAACGGCTTGAGTACAATTCTTAAATATCAAGAATTAGATAAAACTCGCTACTTTGATGTAGCTGGTTTTCCTAATCGAAGTGTTGGTTTATAGGTAGATGTTAGCATCAGTTTAAATGAGGAGGTGAGCTACGCTCACCTCCTCATCTTCACCCAATTAGAAAAACTTCTTAGTGCTTTACTACCAGATGCTTTTAAGAAGGGTGTGGGGTGTAGAGTAGGGTGTTCATTTTCTTAACGAATTTCTTTTTACCCCTACACCCCACACCCTACCACCTACACCCATTTTTTCGGTAAGAAATTGAAAGATTTGTTACAGGCGGATTTTACTCACAATTAGCTAGGACTTCCACAGCTTTGGGAAACGAATTTATCAGAGGGTTTAATTCAGCAGATACTAACTTCTGTAAGCCCATAGTAAGGGAAGTGGATGGACTAAACTTTAGTAGCATTTTTGCTTTGGAAATATCTGCCTGTGAATTTTTGATGTCTCCTTCTCTGAGAGGTTTATATATTACTTTGCCATTCCACTGAGGAAAGAGTATTTGTAGATGATCAATCAGTTGAATTAGGGAAGTAGCTTGTCCACTAGCAATGTTACAGACTTCAAATTTACCTGGTTTTAGAGGTGCTTCCAAGGCTTGTTTGATACTTATTGCCACATCTGTAACAAAGATAAAATCACGAGTTTGACTACCATCACCGTAGATATTGATAGGTAAATTA
This sequence comes from Nostocales cyanobacterium Centralia_MAG_434, assembly GCA_021324415.1. GTDB lineage: Bacteria > Cyanobacteriota > Cyanobacteriia > Cyanobacteriales > Nostocaceae > JAJPJF01. The sequence continues at coordinate 7,448 of JAJPJF010000294.1, read as the reverse complement.
TCTAAAAATGATCTGACAAAACTATCAATAACTCCTGAACCACGAAAATTACTTCTGAGCTTTGGTCCATAGACATTAAATAACCTCAAAGCAATACAAGAATAGTTAAATTTTTGTGCAAACAATTGAGCATAGTTTTCACAGACTAATTTCTGTAACCCATAAGGAGATAGGGGTAATTTAAGCTGATCTTCAGAGATTGGCATATCCTGCTGATCTCCATATACTGCGGCAGAACTGGCAAAGACAAGTCTAGGAATTTCTAACTCTTTGCACAACTCAATCACTCTAAGCATACTAGAGCAATTGTTATCATTAACTTTCTGTGGTTCTTCCCATGATTGTCCCACAGAAGGAATTGCTGCTAGATGCACAATTGCATCAATTTTCTGACTAGAATTTTGGAAAAAATCATGAGGGCTACAAGTCACTATGTCTTGATGCAAGAATGTCAGGTATGGATTTTGAGGTAAATTACTAGTTCTACCTGTGAGCAAATTATCAACAACAATGACACGATACGCTTGTGATAATAAATAGTCTGTAACGTGTGAACCAATAAATCCTGCTCCACCGCTAACGATGATATTCATAATAGTTTTCCTGATTCGTAATTCTTAGTAATGATGAAATTCACTTAAGTTTGTTCGTTGATTGCAAATGGTATTGTCAAGAATTTTTATTTCTTTCAATAAGTATCATCAGCTGACCAATCATTACTCCAACGCCAGTCAATAGGGTCGTCTTCTGGTAGAAAGCGAATATCTGTTGATACTCGCATTAGATCATTAGAAGAATCCAAAGAAGCATGGACAATATAGGGACTGTGAACTACTAAATCTCCTGCCTGATAGTTATTCCACAACCAGCGCCGTCCCGTTTTTTCAGCTAGTAGCTTCAAATCGTGGGTTAAAGGTCGAGTATCCCAATGGCGATCGCTCCGTTGTCCAATTAACTGCCTGAGATGTTCTAAATTTTCTTGATGAGAATCTTCCAGATAAATGAGCCCGCCTGCATCTAGTGGACAGTCGCCAAGAGTAATCCAATAGCTGAGAAAAGGTCTTCCCTCACTTGCAATATAAATAGCATCTATATGAGCACGAGAAGCTGTTTTAGTATTTTTGATAAAGTGTCGTAAGGGCCTACGTTGCAATTGCTTGCTAGGTTTTCCTAGTAGTAATTTTGCTAATTCAAACAACTTTGGTTGAGTTACAAAATTATGAAATTCACCATCACGTACCATTTCATAAGCAGGATGAGAGCGAGTACCAAAACGAGGCAAATTTGGCGGAATATATCCTGAAAAAATTCCGTCTCTAGGAGTCGTGCCTGCTTTCAAAAGAAGCGTGTCAAATTTTTGAAAATACCTTTCACGAATGTCTAAAACATCTTCTCTATTCAAAAAGTTTTTGAGATAAAGATAATGATGATTTTGATAAAAATCAATTAATGCTGAGGGATGATTCAGTAAATGTGTACAATCCTTTAAAGGACAGAAATATTGTTCAGTAAATGGAATTGATAAACCATTGGAAGATAAAAAAATTTCACCCATAAGTTGTCTGAGTTATGAATTAAGAAGGATAAGGGAAGGGAGACAAGAGAGAGAATTTGTATCTAGATAAATAAATTCACGAGCTTTCTACCAGCTTGGGTGTAGAGTAAGGTGTTCATTTTCTTCAAGAATTTCTTTTTACCTCTACACGCCACACCCTATCACCTACACCCGTTTTCTCGGTAAGGCGTATTTAATTCTTTTTAAAGAGCGAATTAATAAACACCCTCGGTTGCTGTGTATTCCAGCGAATCTACATAGGAAGAGATGGCTGTTACTCCATCCCAAGGATACCAAGGATGAGGACCGACTCGAATAGCAGAATCTCGCTCTAAAAGGTTAGGTAGAAATAAATCCTCTAAAAGGGTAATCAATAGTACACGTCCTCTTTGCCCTCTTTCTACTTCGCAAGTCCAGTTATTGGGGTCAATAACACGGATAAATGCTAAAGGTGGAGGGAGGTAGTAGGATCTATCTGATAAGCCCTCCCAAGGTTCGGCTTGGAGTGCATGACCCATTAGGGTATTTCCGTAGGTGTCAAACCAATAAATGTCACCCAGATGATTTTCTCGAATGTAACGTGCTTCTTCAGCTGTGAGGCTAGTACCACCTGTACAGACAGCTTTAATACCGTACTCAGAAAGAGGCTTTTCCAATTTGGCGATTAAAGCCATCAGCAGCTTGGTGGTGGAAAATAGGAATGAGGCTTGCTGGGTTTCTAAGTGATCTATGGTTTGTATTAGCAAATGCTCAACATAAGGCTCTGTAGACTGACCTTGGCGCACTAAAGATTTTACCCAACGAGGATCAAAATCGATCGCATAAACTTGCCCACTCCAACGGTCCATCAAGCGATTGACGAAAGTAGTATAGACATGGGGTCCAGCTGGAGTCATAGCAATGGCATCACCATGATCTAGCCCATGGGCTGCTAACATAGTTTCATAAATGATCACGTTATACATTCCCGTCGTGATATCAAGAACACGGCAAGGTTTACCCGTTGAACCACCTGTCTCAAAAACTCGATGGGGTCTATTAGCAAAACCACGTGGTAGAAACTCTCTTGCAGGCAGCTTTTGCAAATCGGTTTTATCGAATAACCCAAATCGCTGTACATCCTCTAATGTGCGGATATCACGGATGGGGTCAAAATCTAAAGTTTGCTTTTTTCGTAACCAATAGGGTGAGCCAGTTTGCTCATCAAAGTGCCAGCGCATCATTTTTTGCAACCATTCTTCGGGTGATAGTTGCAAAATTGGCAGGCGATGCTGCATTTCAGCGTACATAGTTTGGGGATTTAATTTTTTGGTGGCAACAGTGCCGTTTCTACTCATGACAATATTCCTCTGTATTCAGAGTTAATTTTTACCCAATCGATAAGAAAATCGAGATTGTGAATTTAATTGATTAACAGCTGCTTGGTCAATATCACCGATCACTGCAAAGGGAAAATCAACTTCCACACCCAGTAGAGGATGGTTTTTGGTTTGTTCGAGATACACCAATGTAGGAACAGGAATAAAACGATCGCCAATCGGAACCAACCAGGGGCGTTGAGTTAGAACGCGATCGCCTTCACGCATCAACCCTTGGAGACGTTCTATCTGTCGTTCACAGACATCTACATCTGGACGCACAGCTAAAGGCCAGTTAGTCTCTATTTGTGGTTCTAGGGGTACTTGATCTAGTATAGAGGCGATGGTTTCTCCAAGTGCCAAAGCAGAATTTTCACAGAGGATAGTTCCTAAGCACAGACAAAACCGCCCTGCACCTACCAAAATCTTGGTTAGCAACTGTTCTATGATTTGATCCGAGACTTGCTCAACGATCGCAAATGCTCGCCCTGGCCCATGAACAGTGATATTCGATTGCCCAGCAAACAGACACTCTACATCATCTCCACCGTAAATGATGGACTGTTCCAGACGGGAAGCTACGGAGACTAGGGTAGAGTGGGTAGTGGGATAAAAGCTGAGAGACTTTGCACTCCAACCTACCTCTAACAAACAAGACAAAAAACGCAAAGCAGAAAACGGTTCTCGTTGACTGGGACGTATCCACAGATTCATCCCTGACAGCAACGGTTGAAAGCAAGCATCGAGACAAACAAAAGTATTGGCAGGTAAAGATACCAAACAAGTTCCCTGGTTTTCAGGAATATTTGCTAAAGATGCCAATTGACCAGTTAATTGCTCAGTTAAAATCTTATCCCATTGGCTCACTAAGCGATCAGGTAATCCCAGTGCTTGCCACAGTAGATGAGCAAAATCTTCTGGTTTTTGCTTACCTAAGCCTTCTACAAGCACATTACCATAATTAAACAAAGTTAAGGCCTTTTCTAGTAAGGCGGCTCGTTCCAACACTGTGCCAGATGCTATCTGCCCCAAAGATTTGGACTTTTTAGCATCATCTACCATCATTAAAGACGAGGCCAGATGCAGGCGGTAATTGGTGTAAGGTACGAGAACAGAATCCAGGGATTTATACCAGTTCCCCTGGCGCAAAATTTTGATTTCTTGAGTGGTGGTGATTAATGCTGAGGGAAAAGAGTTAGTAGTCTTCATGGACAAATCGATACCTTTAATGTTTGGAAAGGTGGTTTATCGACTGGTGTAACTTCCTTCTCAGCGTAGAGGAGGGGATTATGAGAAAGTTTTTCGATCGCTGTGGGCAATTCTGTTAAGGGATATACATGAGTCAGTAAAGGCTGAAGTTGGATGCGATTAGTATCAACTAGACGTTGCGCTATGTGCATACTTTCACGTCGTGCTTGATCGTTAGGTTCTGCGGAAGTGTGAATACGTAAACCTTTCTTTTCCCAAAGCACCAAGTCCACGACAACATGAGTATCTACATGATGACTGCCTAACAAAACCAATAAACCTTGCTGACGTAGGATTTGCGTGCAAGTGTTAACTACCAAAGGAGTGCCAACAGCATCGATCGCCACATCAAATTTACCTGACATCTCTGTCAATTGTTCTAACAGAGTGTCAGGAGTCACAACAATTGTCTGATCAGCTTGCAATTTTTTGGAAAACTGCAATCGCCAAGCATCCAAATCTACTACAGTGATTGATGCAGCACCCCGCAATCGCGCTACCTGCAATGCCATCAAGCCGACAGGCCCTTGACCCACAATCAGTACATTGTCTCCCAAACGCACACCCCGTGTAGCGTGAACAGCCAAGGGCAGAAGTTGTAAAATCGAACCCTGTTCAAACGGAATCGATTCTGGTAAACGTCCTAAACACACTTCCCGCGCCGAGGTGTAGTCAGCGAAACCAGTTTGTAGGGGTGAACGCAGAAAAACCCGGTCTCCCGGCTGGAATCGAGTCACTAGAGAACCGACTTCTTCGATAACTCCTGAAACTTCATGGCCAAACACTCCCTGAGAGCAATGGTCACGCAATCCCAGGTAATGATAATACACTAAATCACTTCTACCGCAGACGCTACAGGCTTTAACCTGGACTACGACAGTATCTTCCTTTGCCGTAGGCTTGGGTAGGTCTTCGTGATAAGTGAGTTGACGACGATCAACTAATTTGAATCCACGCATACTATGTCTATTTTGTGAATGATTGGAAATTAATTCATATTTTGCTCGTGGAGGTTAATCCAAGCGCTACCATTTCGGTTTGACTTCACCGCTGCTTCAATGATTAAATCCACTAATGCCGCTTCCTGAATAGAGCAACAAGGCAAATCTGCACAAAAAGCAGCGACAAGAGCCGCATGCGGATTGGCTGCTGGTGGTAAGTGTTTTTCCCAAGTTTCTTGTGCCCCAACAAAGCGCAGGTATCCAGTATCTAGAGGACTCCAGCGCAGCTGACCATATTCAAAATCAAACTGGATATAATCTTGGATTTGATTAGCTTGCCAACAGAAGTGACAGAATGCTGCTAAATTGTCAGGCCACAACAATTCCAATTTAGCTACTCGTTCACAACCTTCAGGAAAAGGCTCTAATAGAGAAGCTTTGAGCATTTGTGGTAGCCCAAAAAACCAGCATAATAAGTCAAGTCTGTGACTACCCACATCAGCAATCACACCAGCTCCAGCCACTGCTGGATCACAGCGCCACCTTTGAGGATCATCAACAGCAGGAGCAAATAAACTGTGCAACTCTACAGTTACTTTGTGCAGTTTTCCTAGAATACCATTTGCAAGCAAATTCTTGACATACTGCGCTGCTGGCATCCAACGACGGTAATAGGCAACTGCTGCCCTGATTTTGTTTTGGGTGGCAATTTGGACTAAATGCTCAGTAGGATGAACTAGAGGGCTGAGGGGTTTTTCGATAATGACCTGCAAATTTTGACTTAGAGCCATTTCCGTGATTGGTACATGGCTATACACTGGTGTAGCGACATAAATCGCATCCACATTCTGCATCAAGATTTTCAGGTCATCCGTAGCACGAGGAATCTGATATTTTTGGGCAAATTCTTGAGCTTTTACCAGCTGCCTTCCCCAGACTACATCCAGCCGATAGCCGTGGCCATTTAAGGCATCCACTAATCTTTTTCTGCTTAAATCTCCATATCCTGCTAATCCCCACCGAATTTGCTCACCGATCACCATTTCCGTTCTCCGTATCAAAATTATAAGCTGACTAAAGCTCTTTCTTTAAAGCTGTGACAGTGTGAGCTTGTTGAGCTTCTGTTAGGGTTTGGAATAGGGGCAGGCAGATGTGCTGGGCGCAAAATTGGTAGGCTTGGGGAAATTTTGGTGCGGGGTACTGATCTTGAAAGAAGGGTTGGGCACAACAAGGAATGGTATAAACTTCACCAGAAAGAGTGACATTGTGATTAGCCCGTAAACGCTGTTTTAGCGCTTCCCGATCTACCCCTGCCTCTAACAGCACAATATACTTATAGTAATTGCTGTGGGCATTAGCTGGTATTGGTTGGACTCGAATGCCTGGTATATCTTGCAGGTGGTAGTCATACCATTGGGCTAATTGCTGACGTTCGGCAATGAAGTCCCCCAAATGACTGAGGTGTCCAATGCCGATCGCTGCATGTATTTCACTCAAACGCCAATTGTTACCCAGGCGATCATGTACATTGGCAGTGAAGCTCTGTTTTCCTTGGTCTCGATAGCAAGCTGCTTCGTAAAAATCTGTCTCAGAGTTAACACAGACAAAGCCCCCTTCACCACTTGTAATAATTTTAGTGGGGTATAAAGAGAAAGCAGAAAAAGTACCTAAGCTGCCGGCGAAACGCCCATCTAATTGACTGCCCAAGGCATGAGCAGCATCTTCCAACATAGGAATACCACGATCAGAACACAGCTTGATCACTTGCTGCACACTAGGAGAGACAATCCCAGCAATGTGGACAACAATCACCGCTGCCACATCGGGAGTTTCTGCTAAAGCCACTGCTAAGGCATCAGGGTCCATTCCCAATCCTTCCGGCTCAATATCCACAAATTTGACTTTTCCACCAGCATGAAGGACAGAACTAGCAGTGGCAAAGAATGTATTTGCAGGTACTAAAACTGTCTGATTTTCAATTTTCAACAGCCGCAGACAGATTTCTAGAGCGCAGGTTCCCGATTGCACAGCCAGTACATGAGATGTTCCCGTCCATTTTTGTGCCATTGACTCTAGCTGACGACCGTATTTTCCGAGAGTCAAACTGCCAGTTGTTAGGGCATCATCAACCTTTTCTAGAATTTCTAGTCTAGTGGGCGAATCAACATACACTCGATAGGCAGGAACTGAGATCTCAGAGGGTACACAATGACGTAAGTGTTCAGTAAAAAAGTTTATTACCCCTCCAATTTCCGTACCGTGGCCCCGATCAGTCACTTGAATTGTGAGCAGATTCTCTGCATTCATCACATGATAACTGGCTTGAACCTGCTCCATTGCTTTCTG
>JAJPJF010000295.1 GCA_021324415.1 Nostocales cyanobacterium Centralia_MAG_434 | reverse complement strand
AGTTATACTGCAGGCAATATTTTTAATTTACTGCGTCATTTAGGAACAGATTTAAGTGGCTATGATTTTTCGCATCTAACTGTTTGGCAAGCTGATCTGCGAAGGGTAAAGTTGCACAATACAAGTTTTCAAAATGCTAATTTGGCCAAATGTGTTTTTGTAGAGACCTTTGGTGGTGTGTTGTCGGTAGCATTTAGCCCCAATGGAAAACTTGTGGCTACAGGGGATATAAATGGTGAAATTCGCCTCTATCAAGTTGGTGATTGGACACAACTATTAACCTGTAGAGGTCACACGGATTGGGTTGTTTCACTTACCTTCAGCCCTGATAGTTGTATTCTTGCCAGCAGTAGCGAGGACCAAACAATCAGGTTTTGGAATGTTACGACTGGCGAATGTTTACAAATTTTACAGGAACATAGAAAGGGTGTCTGGTCAATTGCCTTCAACTCAGGTGGGCAAATACTGGGAAGTGGAGATGATGACAACACTATCAAGATATGGGATGTCAGTACTGGTAAATGTCTCAAAACTTGGCGTGGACATCATAATATGGTGCAACAAGTTATCTTTAGTCCTGATAGCAAAGTGCTCATTAGCGCTAGTGTAGATAAAACGCTGAAGCTGTGGGATGTTCATACTGGTGATTGTCTTAAGACTTTCCAAGGACACGATGAAGCAATCTGGTCGGCTACTCTCAGCCCAGATGGTTGTACACTTGCCAGCGCCAGCAGTGATCAAACAGTGAAGTTGTGGAATATCAAAACTGGTCAATGTTTGATGATCTTGCAAGGTCACTCTGGTTGGCTCTCGTCAGTTGCCTTTAATCCAAATGGACAAATTCTGGCTAGTGGCAGTTGGGATCAAACAGTAAAGTTATGGAATATCAGTACTGGTGAATGTCTCAAAACTTTGCCTGGTCATAATCATCTGGTGCGAAAAGTTGCTTTTAGTCCTAATGGTCAAATGCTGGTGAGTGTCAGTGATGACCAATCATTGAGAATATGGGATGTTTCTACTGGTCAGTGTTTGAGAACTCTACAGGGATACAGCGATAGAATTTGGTCAATTGCCTTGAGTCCCAATGGACAGATGCTAGCTAGTGGCGGCGATCGCAAGATAGTGGATCTATGGAATATTCAAAATAGTCAATGTTTGGGAACTTTCACGGGACATGAAAATGTTATCAGATCAGTGACATTTAGTCTTGATGGTCGTATTTTGGCAAGTAGCAGTGATGACAGGACAATTAGGTTGTGGGATATTCATAATCATAACTGTTACCGAACTTTAAAAGGACACAAAAGTTGGGTTTGGTCAATTGCATGGAGTCCTAATGATCAAATACTAGTAAGTGGCAGTCATGACCAAACAATAAAATTCTGGGATGTCTCGAATGGTGAGTGCTTGGAAACTGTACATGCAGAAAACCATGGAGTTTTGTCAGTGACCTTCAGTCCTGACGGTCAAAGATTAGCAAGTGGCAGTCATGATCACTCTGTAAAGCTATGGGATATCTCAAATAGTATGTGCATTAAAACGTTGATAGGACATACGAGTTGGGTATGGTCAGTCGCCTTTAGTCCAGATGGACAAATCTTAGCTAGTGGTAGTCATGACTATACGGTGAAGTTATGGGATGTTAAGACTGGTCAATGCATCAAAACTTTACGAGGACATACTGGTGCAGTTAGGTCAGTCGCTTTTTCTGGAGATGGACAACTTCTCAGCAGTGGCAGTATGGATTTAACAATGAAATTATGGGAAGTCTCAAGTGGTAAGTGCTTGAAAACTTTACAGCAACATCATAAGGGAATTTTATCAGTTACCTTCAATTCTCAGGATAGGACTCTAATGAGTGGTGGTGAAGATGAGACGATTAGGATTTGGGATTTAGAGACTGGTGAGTGCATTAAAAGTCTGTTAAGCAAAAAACCCTATGAAGGTATGAATCTCACTGGGGTTGTTGGATTAACAGAAGCGATGATTACCTCTTTGAAAAAGTTAGGAGCTATTGAATATAAATTGGAAGTACCTAACAATAAGAAATAGCAATTTCTTTAAAGAAGAGGTATCCGATAGCCTATCTATAGCAATCCTATTTAAGTTACAAATTTGCTAGCCCTCAGAAACCCGGTTTCTTAAAGAAACTAGGTTTCTCTGTGTTTGCGAATCATTTATGTTCGTTGATGTGTTGAAGTAGAGTAGCCTCAAAACAATAGATTATCTGTTACAGTGTGAGGATAAAATCTACAGCAATTCAAGTTAGGCTCACTGAGAAGTTATATGACGAAGAATACTGCCACTCTCTTGATTTCTTGCCCGGATCAACGAGGATTAGTGGCAAAATTTGCCAATTTTATATACAGTAATGGCGGTAATATTATTCATGCTGATCAGCATACCGATTTTGCTGCCGGATTATTTTTGACGCGTATTGAATGGCAGTTAGATGGATTTAATCTATCCCGTGAATTGATTGGTCCAGCTTTCAATGCCATTGCTCAACCTTTGAAATGTACCTGGCAACTTTATTTCTCTGACAGCATACGTCGAATTGCCATTTTTGTAAGTCGTCAGGATCATTGTTTGTTGGATCTGATCTGGAGACAGAGATCAGGAGATCTAGCCGCTGAGATTCCGCTGATGATCAGCAATCATCCTGACTTACAAGCTATTGCTAAGCAGTTTAGCATTGACTACTACCACATCCCGATTACGAAAGAGAATAAACTTGAGCAAGAAGCCAAACAGTTAGAACTCCTGCGACAGTACAACATTGATTTGGTTGTGTTGGCAAAGTACATGCAAATCTTGACCCCGGAGTTTATTGCCCAATTTCCGCATACAATTAATATTCACCATTCATTTCTACCTGCCTTTGTCGGAGCAAATCCTTATCAGCAAGCATATAAACGAGGAGTTAAAATTATTGGAGCAACTGCTCACTATGTGACTGCAGACTTAGACCAAGGTCCGATTATTGAACAAGAAGTGGTACGGGTTAGTCATCGAGATGATGTAGTGGATCTGATTCGTAAAGGCAAAGACTTAGAGCGGGTGGTTCTAGCAAGAGCAGTGCGATCGCATTTACAGAATCGGATATTAGTTTACGATGATAGGACTGTGGTATTTGAGTAAATGTTTCTATCACTGTGTAGGTGTAGTGGCTTTCAGCAAAATCAATAAGTTAAGACTAAACTTTAGGTTGGGTAGTTCTCAAGCTTATCCTATGGGCTGCCTATATAGTCAAGTATGGCAAAAGCACAATTGCTATTCTCAAGAAGATGAATACCAATTCAAAATTAAGAAAGCTCTATTTAACAAAGGTTGGTGATTTTAGAACTGTTGCTGAATTTTAAAGAATTGGTATCAGCTGTGGCTTCCATAACGCACCAAGCATTCTTAGAATTGACCTATTTGGGTAATGATACTTAGAGTGCTTAAGTTTTTCATAACTTGTCAATCTTCACTAGTTAAATCTGCCGAAATAGTCAACAATATTTCTGAACGCTATTTACTTGAGTTATTTCAATGCCCTTAATTAAGATAAATACTTCCATGGAAGGTAAAGAAGGAAAGATTATGCAGAGAAATTTATGCTTATATCCTGGTAACTCATCCTTATTTTTCCTGTTTTTAATGTCTTTTAAGGGTTATCTAGATTTATTAAGCAATACCGAAAAAATATAAACCTACCACAATAACATTGACCATGGAAATATACTTTAAAGAATTTTAAAATGAAGTTTTCGCAAGATAATTGTCAGCATTTCTGTGAGTTAAAAGGAATTAAAACCTCTTTTTAACCTGTCAATCATTACCACTTAAAATTACTAAGAAATTTCAAAATTATGGTGAATTGGAGCTTCAAACCTCCGTCATGGAATTGAAAAGATTGGCTTTATATGAGCAGCCATAACGACCATTTGCATGGACATAACTGAAATTTTGGGACAAATATATGACCTCGATACAAGCAGTTTCTTCCAATCCCGTACAAGCTCTTCAAAAGTATGGTCAGTCCGTGTGGCTTGACTATATCCGTCGCAGCCTAATTACTAGTGGTGAACTCCAGCAGATGGTTGATTCTGGTGAGGTATGGGGTGTAACCTCCAACCCCTCCATTTTTGAAAAAGCGATCGCAGGAAGTACAGACTATGATGCTGCTTTGACAGCCATAGAAAACCGTCAAGACAAAGATGTGATGTCGCTTTACGAGGAGTTGGCGATCGCAGATATTCAAGCTACAGCAGATATTTTGCGACCCGTCTATGAGCAGACAAATAAACGGGATGGATACATTAGCTTAGAAGTCTCTCCTTATATTGCCTACGATACCGACAAAACAATTGCAGAAGCAAGGCGACTTTGGCAAGCTGTTGGACGTAGCAATTTGATGATTAAAGTGCCAGCCACACCTGCGGGGATTTTAGCAATTGAGCAACTTATCAGTGATGGGATAAATGTTAACGTCACCCTCTTGTTTTCCCAAGAAGTCTATGAACAGGTAGCTAATGCTTACATTACAGGTTTAGAGGCACTAGCCACCAAAGGAGGAGATGTTAGTCAGGTCGCTAGTGTTGCTAGTTTCTTCATCAGCCGTATTGATACTGCTATTGATAACCTCATTACTGCTCGTCTAAAAACAACAACAGCCAAGGAAGAACGTGATTTACTCAGCATAATGCTAGGTAGAATTGCTATTGCCAACGCCAAGATCACTTACGGGCGCTATCAGGAAATTTACCAAAGCCAAAATTGGCAAGCACTGGCAGCCAAAGGAGCACAAACCCAGCGCTTATTGTGGGCAAGTACAAGCACAAAGAACCCTCAATATAGAGACGTGCTTTATGTAGAAGAACTGATTGGTCGCGACACAGTCAATACGATTCCTCCAGGAACACTAGCAGCTTTTCGCGATCACGGAAAACTCCGCCCTAGTCTGAGTGAGGATCTTGATCTTGCACAGAAGATAATGCTCAAACCACAGCAAGCAAAAATCTCATGGCAAGAGATCACTGACCGATTACTAGCCGAAGGTGTGCAGCTCTTCATGGATGCATTTGATCAGCTATTAGCTGCAGTCGAGAAAAAACGAGAAGCAGTTTTGGGTTCAAAGCTTGATCTGCTCACTTACAAACTACCAGAAGAACTTACCAAGAGCGTTCAAGTATCTCTTCAAGATTGGCAAACTCAGGGCAAAATTCGACGGTTATGGGCACAAGATGCATCACTGTGGACTGGCACAGATGAGAATAACTGGCTTGGCTGGTTAGGGATTACGGAAGACCAACTCGCTCACATTAAACATCTTAGGGAACTGGCGCAAGAAGTGAGAGATTTAGAGTTTTCTCATATTCTGCTGCTAGGAATGGGTGGATCATCATTGTGTCCAGAAGTGATGAAGCTCACCTTTGGCAGAATACCTGGATATCCAACCTTGTTAGTGTTAGATTCGACTGACCCTGCACAAATCAAAGCTATTGAAGCCAAAATAAACCTCACAAAAACTCTATTCATTGTCTCCAGTAAGTCAGGCGGTACCTTAGAACCGAACATCTTCAAACAGTATTTCTTTGATCGGTTGCAGCAAATCTTAGGGGCAGAATCAGCTGCTAACCGCTTTATTGCAATTACTGATCCTGGTTCCAAACTTCAACAGATTGCAGAGGGTGATGGTTTTCGTCATATCTTTTTTGGTGTGCCTAGTATCGGTGGTCGATATTCTGCTTTGTCAAATTTTGGCATAGTACCAGCTACCCTTATGGGAGTAGATATTGCTAGGTTTTTAAACTCTACTGAGGAGATGGTTCATTCCTGTGCTCCTTCGGTTCCTGCGCTTGAGAATCCCGGTGTGGTTTTGGGAACAATTTTGGGAGTACTGGCAAATCAGGGTCGAGATAAAGTTACTTTAATAACATCACCAGGAATTGCTGACTTGGGGGCATGGTTAGAGCAATTACTGGCAGAATCTACAGGGAAAGATGGCAAAGGCTTAATCCCGATTGATCAAGAGCCGTTGGGGACACCTGAGGTTTATGGTAGTGATCGCCTCTTTGTCTACATTCGTTTGGAAGAAGCACCAGATCTCACTCAAGATGCAGCAGTGGATGCACTAGAGCAAGCAGGATATCCAGTAGTTCGCATTAAAATTGCTGAGCCTTATCAGTTAGGACAAGAATTTTTCCGTTGGGAAATAGCAACAGCAACTGCTGGCTCAATTATTGGGATCAATGCCTTTAACCAACCAGACGTTGAAGCCAGCAAAGTGGTTACAAGACAATTGACTGCTGAATATGAAAAAACTGGATCACTGCCATCTGAAATACCTATTCTTGTAGAGGCTGGCATTCAGTTGTTTACTGACCAGAAAAATGCCGAGGAATTGAAAAAGTTAGCAGGGAATGATCAATCTTTAAAGAGCTATTTACGTGCTCATCTAAATCGAGTCCAAACTGGAGACTATTTTGCATTACTGGCTTACATTGAGAGAAATGACCTGCATCAGGTGCCATTACAAGCAATTCGGCAAACTGTCCGTGATGCTAAACGGGTTGCAACTTGCTTGGGGTTTGGACCCCGCTTTTTACACTCCACTGGACAGGCTTACAAAGGTGGACCCAACAGTGGCGTTTTCTTACAAATCACTTGTGATGATGCCATAAATTTACCTGTACCTGGACAGAAATACAGCTTTAGTATAGTAAAAGCGGCACAAGCACGAGGTGACTTTCAGGTACTAGCAGACCGTAATAGGAGAGCATTGCGAGTGCATTTAGGAACTGATGTTCAGGCAGGCTTAGCAGCCCTGCAAAGCATGATTCAGGAAATTCTCTTTTAAACCAATTCAAGCTTGGAGAAAGAAGTGATGCAACTTGGACTTATTGGTCTTGGACGCATGGGTGCCAATATTGTACGGCGTCTACTACGAAACGGACATGATTGTGTAGTGTACAATCGTACTCCTGATAAAGTGAAGCAGCTCGAAGAGGAAGGGGCACAAGGAGCTTATACCATAGACGACTTTGTGGCCAAATTAACCAAGCCACGAGCCGTCTGGCTCATGGTACCCGCTGGGCAAGTCACAGAAAATATCATTCAGGAACTGGTTCCAAAGCTGGAAGCAGGAGATATTCTCATTGATGGTGGTAACTCTTACTACATTGAAGATATTAGACGCGCTCAAGAACTTGCACCGAAAGGCATTCACTACGTTGATGTTGGAACCAGTGGCGGTGTGTGGGGATTAGAACGCGGCTATTGCATGATGATTGGTGGACCTGAAGAAGCGGTTAAGCAGCTCGATCCGATTTTCAAGACACTAGCACCCGGACGAGGCTCTATTCCCCGTACACCCGGACGGGAGAAAGTTAATAGTACTGCAGAGGAAGGCTATCTGCACTGTGGACCAAACGGTGCCGGACATTTCGTGAAAATGGTTCACAACGGCATTGAATATGGGCTCATGGCAGCTTATGCAGAAGGTTTTAACATTTTGCATCAAGCCAATATTGGTAAACAAACTCGGAGTGCCGATGCAGAAACAGCACCATTGCGGAACCCCGAACACTATCAGTATGACTTTAATCTCCCTGATATTGCAGAGGTTTGGCGTCGCGGTAGTGTGATCTCTTCATGGCTATTAGATCTGACAGCGATCGCCCTCCTTGAACAACCAGACTTAGCAGGATATGCAGGTCGTGTATCAGACTCTGGAGAAGGACGCTGGACAATAGCCGCAGCAATTGATGAAGGAGTTCCAGCACACGTTCTGAGTGCCGCACTCTATCAGCGCTTCAGTTCACAAGGCGCTGAAGAGTTTGCCAACAAGCTACTATCTGCCATGCGCTTCCAGTTTGGCGGACACCTGGAAAAATAAGTAAAGACTAGGGGAAAAGGAAAGGAGGACAGGGAGGACAAGGGGGACAAGGAGGACAAGGGGGACAACGAAGTCTATATTCTCCCTTGTCTCCCCCCTCTCCCTTGTCTCCCCCCTCTTCCTTGTCTCCCCCCTCTCCCTTGTCTCCCCCCTCTTCCTTGTCTTCCCCCTCTCCCTTGTCTCCCCCCTTCCCTCAGCAATAAAATCATGACTAGTGAAACAGATAAACCTGCAAATCCCTGTGTGATTGTTATTTTTGGTGCAGCTGGAGATTTGACTAAGCGTTTGTTGTTACCTGCACTGTATAATTTAGCGCGTAGCAACTTATTGCCTAAAGAGTTTGCAATTGTTGGCGTGGCGCGTGCTCAAATCAGTAATGAAGACTTTCGCACCAAACTGAGTCAGGATATCCAAGAGTTTGCCACTGTTCCAGTAGACACACAACTCTGGCAGTGGTTTCGTGAGCGGCTTTATTATCTGGCGGGTGATTTTCAAGATCCTAATACATACAGCCAGTTACAAGATTTGCTAGCTCAGGTAAACACAGAGCACAGTACCCAAGGTAATTACCTTTATTATCTGGCAGTTGCACCTAATTTCTTTTCCGACATTATTTGGCAACTTGGTTCTGTTGGGCTGACTAAGGAAGAGAATGGACACTGGCGGCGTGTCATCATTGAGAAGCCTTTTGGGCACGACTTAGAATCTGCCCGTAACTTGAACAAAAATATCAGCAGCACTCTCCAAGAAAGTCAAATTTATCGCATTGACCACTATTTAGGTAAAGAGACAGTTCAAAATATCTTAATCTTCCGGTTTGGTAATGGATTATTTGAGCCGATATGGAATTATCGCTACATTGATCATGTGCAAATTACGGTAGCTGAAACTGTGGGAGTAGAAGGTAGAGGTGGCTTCTATGAAGGAGCAGGAGCAGTCCGAGACATGATGCAAAACCACCTATTTCAATTACTGGCAATGGTGGCTATGGAACCTCCGATCTCCTTTGAAGCCGACGCCGTAAGAGATGAGAAGTCTAAGTTACTCAAAGCAGTGCAACCTTTCACTCCAGAGGAGGTTTTAACGAATACAGTTAGGGGGCAGTATGGTGAGGGGACAGTTAATGATAAGCAACTGCCTGCCTATCGTCAAGAACCTCGCGTTGCAGCAGATTCTGTCACAGAAACTTTTGCGGCACTGAAACTGACGATAGACAACTGGCGTTGGGCAGATGTTCCATTTTATTTACGAACCGGTAAACGCTTAACAGAACGTATGACTGAAATTGCTATTCAGTTTAAGCGTGTTCCTTCGTTACTGTTTCGTCAGACTTCAGTCGATAGCCTCACACCAAATTTTCTGGTGATCCGTATTCAACCAAATGAGGGGATTAGCTTGCAATTTGGAGCAAAAATCCCAGGTCCTAGCGTTCGTATGGGTGGAGTGCAGATGGATTTTGCTTACAAAGACTACTTTGGCACCACACCGAGTACAGGCTATGAGACTTTGATCTATGATTGCATGATTGGTGACGCAACTCTCTTTCAACGAGCTGACAATGTGGAACTGGGCTGGAGTGTAGTCACACCAATTCTAGATGTATGGAAAGCATTACCCCCTCGGAATTTCCCTAACTATGCGGTTGGCTCTTGGGGACCACAAGGCGCTGAGGATATGCTAAAGCGTGATGGTCGCCAGTGGCGAACAAATCTGTGACATTGTATTTATTTATACCATAGCGGAATCAGGCTGATGAACCAAATTATTCAATCTAAACCTCCAAAAATTTCTCTATTACTTGCTGATGTGGACGGTACCCTTGTTACAAAACAAAAAGTATTGACTGATCGAGCCCGCGCTGCTGTCTTGAAGTTGAAACAAAAGGGGATTCGGTTCACAATTACCAGTGGTCGTCCACCTCTAGGAATGAAAATGCTGGTGGACCCATTACAGTTAACTGAACCTATTGCTGCTTTTAATGGAGCAATTTTTTTACGTCCTGATTATTCCATTATTGAGCAGAATGTACTACCAATAGCGATCGCCCAGCGTGTTGTTGAAATCATTAACTCTCATGGGTTGGACGTTTGGATATATCGCGGTAATGACTGGTTTGTGCATGAACGTCATGGTCCACATGTTGATCGTGAAGAGTGGACCGTCAAATTTCAGCCAACAGTTGTATCAAAATTTGATGATTTACTTGATCATGTCGCCAAAATTGTTGGTGTTAGTGATGACTTAGAAGTTGTAGCACGATGCGAAGCAGACACTCAAAAGGAATTTGCAGAACAAGTTTGCTGTCAAAAAGGAGCAAGTTCTGGAGGGGGACCTCAGGTTTCTGCAGCTCGCAGTCAACCCTACTATTTGGATGTTACTCATCCTCGTGCCAACAAGGGTGCAGTGGTTGATCGTCTCTCTGAATTGCTCTCTATTCCCACTCAAGAAATTGCCACGATTGGGGATATGCCTAACGATGTGCCAATGTTTGAGCGTAGTGGTCTCAGTATTGCAATGGGTAATGCTAGTTTAGACGTGCAACATCGTGCCCAATACGTAACAACTTCCTACGAAGATGAGGGGTTTGCCAACGCAGTAGAGCGCTTTATTCTGGGCAATAACGTTTCTCATGAAGTTATCAAAAACAGCCTTCAGCAGTCAGCCATTAGTAGCTAATGCTGACACACATGCTCATCTAAAAGTTTGCCCTTGCTGCTGTGACAAACTTTTGCAACATATTCGCCATCATCGAGTGTACTGGTTTTGCCGAACATGCTGGCAGGAAATGCCGTTAACTCAAGTCAGAAAACCCGACTTATTACAAAGGAAAAAAGATGACACAACGAGTCCAAGAAATTCTCAGTTACTATGGCAGCGACAATCCGGGAACACTGACCAACCTAGCACGATTGCTGAACCATGGTAAGCTCGCTGGTACAGGTAAATTGGTTATCCTACCAGTTGATCAAGGCTTTGAACATGGACCAGCTCGAAGCTTTGCACCTAACCCGCCAGCTTATGATCCTCGGTATCATTTTGAGTTAGCAATAGAGGCTGGTTGCAATGCATACGCTGCACCTCTGGGTTTTCTAGAAGCTGGGGCAAGAGAGTTTGCAGGTGAAATTCCGCTGATTCTCAAAGTGAATGACCATGATGTATTGCTAGAAGAGAAAGACCCGACTCAGGCACTGACTGGGAGTGTGCAAGATGCTCTTCGCTTGGGGTGTATTGGTGTTGGATTCACCATTTATCCAGGATCGATACATCGATTTGAAATGTATCAACAAATACGCGAATATGCTGAAGAGGCAAAACGTCACGGTTTAGCTGTGGTGATTTGGTCTTATCCTCGTGGTTCTGGTTTGAGTAAGGCAGGGGAAACGGCAATTGATGTCACCGCCTATGCTGCCCACATTGCGGCACAACTTGGTGCCCATATTATTAAAGTTAAACTACCAACTGAGCACATTGAACAGGAGGCAGCACGCAAGGTTTATGAAGAACAGCAGATTCCAATTACTACATTGAGCGATCGCGTCCGTCATATTGTACAAAGTACCTTCAATGGACGGCGGATTGTCATTTTTTCTGGCGGTCCAACTCAAGGAGATGAGGAAATTCTCAATGAGATACGCTCCATCTATACAGGGGGTGGATTTGGCTCAATTATGGGACGCAACTCTTTCCAGCGCTCTAAGTCTGAGGCGCTGTCTTTACTTGGCAATATCATGGACATTTATAAAGGACAGGTTGCCCATACCAACACTCTTCTCCATGCTAATTAATCCGATAGAGGAATGAGAACAAATTATTGAACAGCGGACAGTGAACAGTTAACTGTTCACTGATTTCCCTTAGGAGAGAAAAATGTTGAATAAAAATGAAATTCTTACCAGAATAGTCTTAACTGTTTGTGCCTTCATCAATTATTAAATTTAATATAAATTTCCAGTCTATCTTACTGTTTTTAGCTGGCTCTTATTTGAAATATACATAATATTAAATAAATTATTTAATAAGCAGGAAATTGGAACAATAAAGAACTCCTCTTTCTTACAATAACCCCACATTCACCCTACTTGTAAACAGGAAGTGAATAAGATTTTTTCTTTCTCGTGCACAAGTAGGAATGAGGGTGGAGTACTTTATAACCTTTAGTAAAATTTTGTGTTGTTGTGACTAAACAAGACAGTGAAAAATTTGTAGTTGTCAAAGGAGCCATACCCAAAAGTCTTAAGCTTCAGTTCAAGGTTCTATGTGTACAACAAGAATTGCAGATGAGTAAGGTGCTGGAAGATTTGATTAAGCAATGGATACAAGCAGATGCGCCAATTCCTGAATCTTTTGTCTATATATCTAATGAAGACTTAGAGGATGTTAAAGGATATATTCCACAATCACTTAAGCTTCAATTCAAAATTCTCTGCACACAAAAACGAGTTAAAATACGCTTTATCTTGTATACACTTATCACTGAATGGGTACAGACAAGAGGATCTACTTCGGAATCTTGAGAACCTTCAATAAATTTGTATGAGGGAATAGTTGCTTGTTTTGAGAGTTCATCAAGTCATGCAGTACACTAAACTTGACATGTTACATTTGCATTAAAAACTGGATTTGTTACCAATTGTTCAGTCCAAAAAATTAATTTTTTCTTAAGAAAATCGATTTTTAGGTCTTTTGGAAAATGGTGTAAGCTCTAATAAAAACAGATAGCAATTCTCAATAGGTTGAAAAGACTTTTGATCTCATGTCAGAAGATTCTTGATACAAATTTCCCCCTTATCCTCTTTGTCTCTCCAGTGGTCTAGGGTATAACTGGGTTCCAGTGTGTTTCTTACCCCTTTTGTTTACGAATTGACCAACGCAGAGATAACAAAATTGACTGTCTAGCATGTATCTAGTTATAAAATGTATAATCAAGAAGATAAAAGTACTAGTGCATTAGCTGGTATGTTCAGTAAACTAGTAAAAACATGGTAGTTAGCTATGTAGTGCTTGTATTAAACAAGGTAGTGAGGAAAATGAACAAGCTAATCATCAAGCAACAACGTAAGTGGGGTTTGCACCTGACAATACAATTAGAATGTACATAGAATTTGTGATGACATCACAGTTATTTATGCTTCCTATAAACTAAAGCTTTTTAAAAGAGGCTTTTTAAAAGCCAATAGTCATTAGAAATTAGTTGGCAGCTATCAGGTTAAGAATAAGCTATAATAAGCAAAGTGTAAGGGTAGCAATGGCAAAAGCAATTTGGGAGAATCGTGAGATTACTATAGTGATTTCTAGCTGATATAAGTGATGCTATCTTGATTAGGAAGTTGGTTCAGACAGTGCAAATAAGTTTGCTGTGTGATTGTGGAACGATAATGTGCATAGTAATCAATGCATGCAACAGTAGTTGGAAGTAACAGATTGAACAACACGAAAGGTAGTGAGGAAAATGAACAAGCCGATTGCCAAACAAAAACGCAAACGGGGTTTGCACCTGACACCAGAGGGCATGCAAAAGCTACAAACAGCAAAAATCACCTGTGAGAATCAACAAAATTACGGCAATAGGTTCACTATTGAAGACTTAAGTGAGCGTGTGGGAGTGAACACAGCTACAGTCTCCAAAGTGCTCTCAGGTGATGAAGCCGTAGATAAACGCACACTAGAGCTATTTTTCAATGCCTTTGGTCTAGAACTAGATAGAGGTTGCTACACAAGTGCAGACCAATCTCAGCGTCAAGATTGGGGAGAGGCAATCAGTGTGTCCACCTTTTATGGACGCACTGAAGAATTGACAACCCTAGAGCAATGGTTGCTGCAACACAGATGCCGCATCGTCGCCATCTTGGGGATGGGGGGAGTCGGCAAAACAGCCTTGTCAGTCAAGCTAGCACATCAGATCAAACAACACTATGAGTACGTCATCTGGCGCTCGCTTAGAGAAGCACCACCAGCAACAGAATTATTAGCCAACCTGCTGCAATTCGTCTCAGATGAGCGAGAAACACAAGCCAACTTACCCCAAACTACAGGTGAGAGAATATCACGACTGATTGAATATCTGCGAGAGCATCGGTGTTTATTGATCCTGGATAATTTGGAGTCGATACTACAGAGCGGGAATCGGGCGGGAGTATATCGTACAGGGTATCAGGAGTATGGGGAACTCATCAGACGAGTGGGAGAAACAGAGCATCAAAGTAGCTTGCTAGTGACTTCCAGAGAAAAACCACACCAAGTAGCAATCTTAGAAGGAGAGACATTAGATGTTCGCTCCTTGACACTCTATGGTCTTAACTCAGACTCAGGAAAAGAAATATTAAAAATGAAGGGGTTATGTGCCCAGGAGTTGCAACTGCAAAAACTAGTAGAGCGCTATGAAGGCAATGCCCTAGCACTGAAGGTGGTCGCAACAACAATCCGAGATTTATTTAGTGGAGATGTTGGGGAATTTTTACAGGAAGAAACAACGGTATTTGGGGACATCAGCGAATTGCTAGAGCAGCAGTTTGTACGCCTGAGTGAGTTAGAAAAGGACATCATGTACTGGTTGGCAATCAATCGTGAGCCAGTGTCATTATCACAGTTAAAACAAGACATAGTCACATCAATCACACCCAAAAAAATTCTAGAAGCAGTGGAGTCTTTAGCAAGGCGATCGCTAATAGAGAGAAGTGAATCGTGCTTTACACAACAAGCGGTGGTGATGGAGTATGTGACGAATCGTTTGATAGAGCATGTGTGTCAAGAGATTGAAAGCCAGAAGTTGGAATTGTTTAGGTGTCATGCTTTGATGAAGGCGACAGCCAAAGACTACATTAGGGAGAGCCAAATTCGCTTAATTGTAAAGCCAATTATCAATGGCTTACTAACGGTATTGAGAAGCAAAACAGCAGTAGTCACTCAGCTAACACAAATGTTAACAACGCTCAGACAGACATCACCACAAGAGCAAAGTTATACTGCAGGCAATATTTTTAATTTACTGCGTCATTTAGGAACAGATTTAAGTGGCTATGATTTTTCGCATCTAACTGTTTGGCAAGCTGATCTGCGAAGGGT
>JAJPJF010000291.1 GCA_021324415.1 Nostocales cyanobacterium Centralia_MAG_434 | reverse complement strand
GGATTACTGCTTGAGTTAGTTGGTTTGTGATAGAGTCTGAATTTCAAAAATAACAACGATAACTACAAGGAGAAAACAATGGCTACAAATATTGAACAACAGTCTTTAAGACAGGATTTCACTCAACATCTAGTTGAAAATAATGTTGAAATATTATTCAAGGTCTTAAAAGACATCGAAATTGATTTAGAAAGTATCTTAGCCAATGAATTTGAGCAAGGATTACTGCTTGAGTTAGTTGGTTTGTGATAGATTCCACTCATCTATTTGAATAAGATAATTCAGAGTTAACCTCTTTGAAGTTCCTCTATAAGGGGAACTTCAGATATGAATATAGAGAGGAGCAGCAAATCTTGGAATACTAATTTCAAAGAAACAAACATGAGTCTAGTAAAAATACCGGAAATTACTGATCAAGAAATTGAAGCTTTTGAAAAAGATGGTGTTGTTTGTTTGAGAGGTCTGTTTAATGATGTATGGTTGGAACGACTTCAATCAGCAGTTGAATGGAATATGGCTTACCCCAGTCCAATTGCGACAGACTTAATGCTGGGAGGTCGCTTACATTTAGATGCTTTCATGTGGACTAGGAATGATGACTTTCGTGCTTTTGTTTTTGAGTCTCCCGCAGCTTCAGTTGTAGCACAAATACTTAGAGTACAACAATTATATTTCTTGTTTGATCATCTGCTAGTAAAAGAGCCTGGAACTCTAAAATCTACACCTTGGCACAATGACCAGCCCTATTGGCCTGTGCAAGGATGGAAAATTTGTTCCCTCTGGGTAGCTCTCGATTTTGTTACTAAAGACAGTGGCGGGTTACAGTACATTAAAGGTTCTCACCACTGGCACAAGTTGATTCGTGAAAAAGATGACCTTGCAGAAGTATTAGCTAACTCAGAATTGATCGAATTGCTTTCTTGGGACATGGCTCCGGGGGACTGCTTAGTACACCATGGGCTCACAGTTCATGGTGCATCAGGAAATGCATCTACTAGTACACGGCGACGTGCCTTGGCAACTCGTTGGTTTGGTGATGGTGTTACTTACGATCCTCGCCCAAACACTTTTCTCAGTTGTATTGATAAGCTTGGGATTAAAGAAGCTGACTCAATTAATAGTCTTAACGCTGGTGGTCTTATAAATTGTGATTTTTTTCCTAGAATTTGGCCACGTACTTGATGATTTTATTCTTTGATCCGTTGTCAATCAATAAAATGCTAATATAGCAACATGATAGGATTGCTAAAGTAATTCTATATAAGTTATAAGTTGTAAAAATCAAAAGTTTCAAATCCCGGTTTCTCCAAGAAACCGGGATTCTCATTTTTCTCGAATGATTTAAGATTGCTACATATTAGCATTTAACCTAGTAGTACAGACAAATCCATTCCCCTGATATATCTTTTATACCTTCCTTATACAAAAAGGGTAGTTCAGTTTAATCAACTGCCCCTAACGCTTTTAGTGTCGCAATAGCTGCTTCAGTTAAACCTCTAACTCCCATAATCTTCATACGTTCATAAGGTTTCTCCACTCTTAGCGTTTTCAAGCATTGGCCTGTTCTTATATCCCAAAGCTTAATTGTCTCATCTTCGCTACTACTAGCCAGCATCTTACCCTCAGGACTAAAAGCAACTGACCAAACCCAATTCGTATGTTCCTGTAAAGTTCTAAGGCACTGTCCTGTCTTGACATCCCACAACTTAACCATACGATCATGGCTACTAGTAGCCAGCATTTTACCATCAGGACTAAAGGCAACTGACCGTACCCAATTTGTATGTCCCTGCAAAGTTTTGAGACATTCACCTGTACTGACACTCCATAGCCGTATTGTGTGATCAACACTCGCACTTGCCAAAGTATCACCATCAGGACTAAAGGCAACTGACCAAACCCAATTTGTATGTCCCTGCAAAGTTTTGAGGCATTTACCTGTGCTGACATCCCATACCTTGATCGTTTGATCCCAAGCACCACTTACTAGGATTTTACCTTGACGACTGAAAGCAACAGACCAAATTGCATCCCTATGTCCCTCTAAAGTTTTTTGGCATTCACCAGTGTTAGTATCCCACAACTTGATTGTATGGTCATCACTACCACTGGCCAATGTCTGACTGTCAGGACTATAGGCAATTGACCAGATCCAACCCCGATGTCCATCAAAAGTTTTCAAGACTTGACCTGTGGTGACACTCCATAACTTCACCTTTTGATCTCCACCACAACTAACAACTATATGCCCTTGTGGACTGAAGCCAACTGAACTAACCTGATTAGAATGTCCTTGTAAGGTTTTTTTGCATTCACCCGTACTCACATTCCACAATCTGACTGTATGGTCATGACTACCACTTACTAGCATTTGACCATCTGGACTAAAAGCAACTGAGCTAACCTGATTGGAATATCCTCTAAAAGTTCTAAGGCACTCACCAGTACTAAGATCCCACAACTTCACCGTCTGGTCATAACTACCACTTGCCAAAATATCACCTGTTGATCTAAATGCAACTGAAAACACCCAATTGGAATGTCCTTGTAAAATTTTGAGGCACTTACCTGTGCTAAAGTCCCATAACCTCACAGTTTGGTCAAAACTGCCACTTGCAAGAATCTTACCTGTTGAACTGAAGGTAACTGAAAATATTCGACTGGAATGCCCTTGGAAAACTTTTAGACACTCACCAGTACTAAGATCCCACAATCTAATCGTCTGATCATCACTACTACTTGCTAGTGTCTTACCATCTGGACTCAGAGAGATTGATCGTACCCCATCATTATGTCCTTGTAAGGTTTTTTTGCATTCACCTGTATTAATATCCCACAATTTAACTGTATGGTCGTCACTACAACTGACCAGCATCTGACCATCAAAACTAAAAACTACTGACAGCACCCAATTAGAATGTCCGTTGAAAGTTCTTTTGCATTCACCTGTGCTGACACTCCATAACTTCACCGTCTGGTCATCACTGCCACTTGCCAACATCTGATCATCCGGACTAAAGACAACCGACCAAACATCGTTATCATGCCCTTTAAAAGTTCTTTTGCATTCACCTGTACTTATATCCCACAGCTTTATAGTGTAGTCAGTACTGCTACTAGCAAGAGTACTACCATCAGAACTAAAGGCTAGTGATACGACCCAATTTGTATGACCTCTATAAGTGCAAAGTTGTTTTCCATCTGCAACTTGTCGTATGTAAATATCACCGTTAGTATCACCTGCGGCTAAAAGTTTACCATCGGGGCTAAAGGCTACTGATAACACACCGCCAAAGGTTTCGACAAAAACAGACTTAGCCAAGTCAGCATAAGCAAAATTAGCACTATGCAATTTCACCCTTCGCAGATCAGCTTGCCAAACAGTTAGATGCGAAAAATCATAGCCACTTAAATCTGTTCCTAAATGACGCAGTAAATTAAAAATATTGCCTGCAGTATAACT
>JAJPJF010000013.1 GCA_021324415.1 Nostocales cyanobacterium Centralia_MAG_434 | reverse complement strand
TTGAGTTGGTTGATACTCATGAAATTAATGTCTTTTATACATTTAGTCTCTACACTACTCGCGAACAGAAGAAGCAAATTCTAGCAATATTCCATCAGGATCAAAGAAATAAAATGAAGAAATAAAAACGCTTTTTGAATTGTCTTTTGAATCACCTTTATGCTGTATAACTGGAGTAACTTCAACTCCTTTAGCTACTAGCTTGTTTCGGTACTCTTCAAGCTTTTCCACTGGAACATTAAACGCTACATGGTTCATAGACCCATGCGCCGTAACAATGTTACCAGTTTTGAACATATCTAAGCTCATCGAGGCAACACCCGGCACAGCCTCTGGTGCATTCGGGAAATAGAAGAAAGCTAATGCATCTCCATTACCAATATCAAAAAAGAAATGTTTTCCACCGCCTGGTAACTCAATATTCTCAATCAAAGAAAGTCCAAGGGTTTTGGTGTAAAAGTCTACAGTAATTTCCATATCCTTGCAAACTAAAGCCAGATGATTTATCCCTTGCAATTGAAACTCTTTCATATCTAAAACAATCGATCTCTGTTGCTAGACATTATCTTTGGCTATACTACCAGTTCGTGGGCTGTTGAGATCATCATATTTTAGTCTTTTTTGAATAAGGGAGATCCAAAGTGCGACTCGTTCTAGAGTAAATACATAGCTCTAGGTGAGAACGTCAAGTTAGAACCTTGAAAATCTCATAACTGATTGATGGATGTGAGTGAAAATCTCACCCGCTAAGGACAGCGTGACTCCTTACCTGACCACGTGGAGGTTAATCATCAAAACGAAGCTGGTAGCAGGGCACAATCAGAGACTTCTTCGGTTGAGGTCACAAGCCGTGCTAATAGGGAGCCGACATGGTTAGCATAAGCGAATCTCCTAAAAAAGCGTCCTACTCCCTACAGGGATAACCGATGTCAGTACTAGCGACACCCACCCTGTACACTAGATATATTCTCGCACTCTTTCTTTTAGAAAAAGATGCAGTCCTGAGAAACTAGTGGGCGAATTGGAGAAACCTAAATCGGTAAAACAATCTATCAATCGGAACTCCGAAAAACGTACCCAACTTCTAGCCTACTCAGATACTGAGATGGGAGGGGTCCCAAGAGAGCTAGTGGAGCGGCATGATTAACCGCTTAACAGAAAGGTACGGGTAGGATGTGGGAATGAAACTGCCCACGGCATCGCAGAATCATGCACATCGACTTGCTGGATGCTTAGACGCACTCTCATAAGTAGCGAAGATACCTAATACTGCGTACAGGTAAGTACAACCGACCAAAACAGGTGAAAACCTGTGTTTCCGATAACGAGAGCGGTGGTAAAGGCGATAGGAAAACGTCGAACGGTTAAGAACACCCAAGGCGAGTAGAAAGGCACGCTTATTGATGTCCACAGAGAAAACCTAGAGATAAGTAACCCAACTAAGAAAAGTTCAGTAATGAACAAGTTCTTAAAGGATGCAAACCCTACACTCTGGGAATGGAAATAAGGTGAAAATCCTTCCATACGATGCTAGGAGCCGGATGCACCTAAAGGCCGCATGTCCGGTTTTGAAGGAGAGATGTCCCTTGGTAACAAGGGCATCGACTCTATCAAATAAAATGAAAGCGCCTTTGTTGGTTGATCTGTGAGGGAGCCGATGCCGAGAAAAAGGGTTTGGAATTTTGCCTTTGGGAAAGGGCAGGCTTGGATTGTTGGTTTGTTTAGTGTTCTGATTGATTAGTTTTAATGAAGCCTGCCCTTTCCCTTGATATCGGCTCCCACGCCTTCAAGGTTAATCAGTTGGTGTTCAAACTAGTTAGTGGTGTAACAAGGCTGCCCAATTTCAAGTGGCCTAATTCCAGAGCGCAGTAGGTTATTCGTTGTAATAAGGCGCTTTCATTTTATTACTGGTAAGTGCCTAACCTGAGATCACATGACTAATTAGGTACACATCTTGGGACAACAAGGAAAAGTTGTTGTGTCGTTTACAAAGTCTATAACGTGTTACAGTCATACGTTTGTACTTTGTTGTCCCACATTTGTACACAGCGCTCGCCCTCCAGGGCGGTGTGCTAAAGCAAGGGTCGCCTACCAAATACTAATGATAGATAGCGATCTGCTGATATTAGGTACAATAAGCAAAAAAAACATCATGCCCAAACCTAGAAAAAAAATACCTGCAACAACTAACTCCCAAACCTTGCTTGCCATCAAGCCAAAGCCATCAGCAGAACCTATAGCAGATCTAGTAACAGAGCCAGAACCAACATTAGAACCTGTTGAACGGGCTTTGCCCAAGCCTATAAAGAAACTACCCGACATTCAAAAGCCTGTAGTACAGGCACAGGAAACTGGAACCGAACAACAGCAACCAGAAAAACCACAAGAGCAACAGGACGAACAAGAGCGATCGTCATCGCTCTTTCAAGCTGTCGGCATTATCTCAGGTACTATCAGATTTAATGAATACGGCAAGACTTTAATTACTCTGGGCGATAAAGAATACCCTCTGTACTACGTTCCCAATAAAAATAAGCGCAAAGCTTACGATGGATTGCTTAAGGAAATGGCAAACACTGGGAACTATAACCAGCGGTTAATTGTTTACCCACGAATAACGCACTACCCCAAAAAAGAGCAGTTGCATCAAGTTGGCTTTCAAGTAATCGGTTTTGATAAAGGCCGCTCAGGTGAGGGAGTTGCCGCAGAGTTAGAAGATCTTCAGTTTAAGCTTTGTGGCTTATGGCAGTTCATTCCTGTCTGCCAAACACCCTGTATTACTGTGCTTAGAAATTTTAGTCCTGACCGCTTAGAATACATTAAGCGAGAGGAAACTTCAACGCTATCAAAAGTCAACTTTATGAAAGCTTCTCATGTGCCAGTGCTTTGGAGAGATGCCCCAGTCAGGCCCTTTAGGTTTAACCCCAAAACTCCAAAAGAACAACAAGGTCACTCTTGTTTTGTAGAAATTAAAGTAAGGTTTCTCCCCAGTCGGGATGTATTTGGTTTTGACTCCTTACTGGCTCCTCCCGCTGATAAGCCACCTAAATTCTTTAAAGCTCGCAAGGAAGACAAGGCTCTTGCCATTAAAACTATTAGGGAGATGAAGGCACAAAAGTAGTATTTTAAATACGAATGTAATTTATTGCGCTACAAATACCCCCCCGAATCTTTCTGTTGTCGTCGCAGGGTGCTCATTGCCTTGTATTCAATCTGGCGCACTCTTTCACGACTTAAATTCAGACGAGCGCCGATCTGAGCCAGCGTTAACTCCTGTCCATCCTCCAGACCAAAGCGCCAGGAGAGGACTTGGCGTTGCACTGGTTTCAAACAAGCTAACAAATCGGT
>JAJPJF010000503.1 GCA_021324415.1 Nostocales cyanobacterium Centralia_MAG_434 | reverse complement strand
TGGTGGGGGTCACCGAACCCTTGCTTCCTCCGGTCGCGCAAAGGGTCCCTTGCATTCAGAAAGGGATAAATCCCTTCTGCCCTCTGCCCTCTGCCTTTCCTCGATAAGAAATCTGTGTTAAGAAAAAACTATGTTGGTAATATATAAAGTCTAAACTGCCAATAATTATGGTTTCTCAGCTTCCTGAACTCAAGAAAGAAGAAATTGAGCAGTATTTATCTAGTGGACTATTTCATGGAATTGGCAAGGCAACAGCAAGAGCTATTGTCAACTACTTCGGCAGTAATACTTTGTCTGTATTGGATAACAGCCCAGAAAAACTAAGTCAAATTCCTGGCTTTGGGCAACATAGGAGCAATAAAATTCTCAAAGCCTGGACAGAAAGTAAAAAAAATCCTCTTCATGGGGTGATTGCTCAATTATTGGGAGCAGGAACATCACTAGGGTTGACATTGAAAATTTGTGAGCATTATGGATACAAAACTTCAGAAGTACTCAAAAGAGATCCATATCGATTAGTAGATGAAGTAGAAGGTATCGGGTTTAAAACAGCGGATAAGTTAGCACTATCGCTTGGGGTGTCAATTCAAAGTGAAGCGCGGTATGAAAAAGCACTGGTTCATGTGTTAAAAGAGGCATTAGGTGAAGGACACTGCTTTTTGCCAGAGTCCCAATTACTTGCGCGAGCAGTAGCGCTACTGGAGAAGCCCTCCTATACCCCTGAGACTCACTTATTGGGTGCATCTGTTGAAGGGCTGGTGGAAAGACAAATTTTAGTCAGTCAACAGGGGAGGATTTATCTGCGAGCAGCCTATCGGGCAGAAGTTTCTGTAGCTCTTCGAATCAAAGCTTTGCTCAACCGTTCGAGCAACTCAACACAGGGTCTGGAACGCTGGTTAGCAGAGTTTGGATCTGCTGCTCATCGAGAATTGTCAGGTTTGAGCAATGAACAAATAAGTGCGATAATAATGGCGGTCAAATACCCCGTTAGTATTATCACTGGGGGCCCAGGTCGGGGAAAAACCTTTGTTTTGAAGACTTTAGTTGAATATCTAAACTCTACAGGGGCAAAAATAGCACTCGCCGCACCAACAGGAAAAGCTGCTAATCGAATGCAAAATGCGATCGCTATGGAAGCGGGCACAATTCATCGGCTGCTTCAGTGGCAGGGTCAGGGACAATCATTTGTTTACAACGAAGACAATTGGCTGGATATTGATTGGCTGGTCGTCGATGAATTTTCGATGGTCGATGTGTTCCTTTTCAATTCTTTACTGAAAGCATTACCACCGACAGCAAAAATATTATTGGTTGGAGATAAAGATCAACTGCCTTCAGTGGGAGCGGGAATGGTTTTGCGAGATTTGCTAGCATCGGGGGTGATGCCTGCAACGCGGTTGGAGAAAATTTATCGTCAGCGTCACGAAAGCCCAATTGTGTACACGGCAAATGACATAAATCAAGGGGTGGTTCCTGTGCTACAAAAATTCCATCAACCATCAGCATGGATGGATGTGGCAGATTGCGCGATGATAGAAGCAGAAGATCCACAAGCTACAGCAGCAACCATTGTAGAGTTAGCGAAAGCAATGGTTGCCGAGAATGTAGATATTAACCAGCAACTGATGGTGCTAGCGCCTCAAAAGGAAGGACCAGCAGGTGTACATAATCTAAATAGTCTTCTACAACCGATTTTTAACCCAAACAAAGACAAACAAGACGAGGTTAAAACTGGATCGGTTGTCTATCGAGTTGGTGATCGCGTCATGCAACTCAAAAATCGCTATGACACCATCCCGCCAGTGATGAATGGTGAATTGGGGTGGGTAATCTTAGTTGATGCGGCTAAAAAACAAGTCAGAATTGCCTTTGAAGGGGGTGCGAGCGTTGACTATTATCCAGGAAACTTCGAGGAAATTATGCACGCCTATACGACAACGTGCCATAAAGCGCAAGGGAGCGAGTTTCCGTATGTGATTTTTCCAATTCTAAAATCGAATTACCGCATGTTGACTCGGCAATTGCTCTATACAACAATCACGCGAGCGCAAGGCACTTTCATCGCTGTAGGGCAAAGTGAAGCACTAGAACTTGCTGTATCGATCAATAAGCCAGCAAAAAGATTTACTCTTTTAGTAAATCATTTGCTCTTATCTTTAGAAGAACTCAACTTAAAGATGCAGTCTTTAAACAAGACTAAAAAAGTTTCAACTCAAACAACGTCCAACATAACGATCGCACAGCGATTAAGGCAAAGGGGATTGGAAGCAACAACCGGACAAAAAACGACAATCGGAAGTCTAGTACTGCAGTTGTACGAAGCAAAATATGGATTCCGGCCATCAAAGCAATTTGAACAAGTAGGCGAATTTCGGTTTAAAACCTATCATTATGAAATGACAGCAGTAGAATTGATTGATGGTGTAATTGACACAGTAATTAGAAATGAAGATACATGATTGTAGACTTTCTCAATGATGGAGAAATAAAGCAGGTAATTTTATAGATTGAAGGTATAAATACTTCAAGCAGTGAAATTAAAGATATATGCAATTGTACAAAGGTATCTTAAAATCAATAAAAATATCCCAAAGAGTGTTAGCTAATTTGTATCATTATTGTAATGGAAAAACACTTAACTGCTGACTTAGTTCGCTCCTATCTGCAAGAGATGGGCCGTTTTCCGCTGCTCACTTCAGAACAAGAAATTACTTATGCAAGGCAAGTTCAGCAGATGATAGCAATTGAGCAGCAGCGGCAAGCGCTCGCTGTTCAACTAAAGCGAGAACCAACGGAGTCAGAATTAGCTGCGGCAGCGGGAAAAACTGAAGCGGACCTACGGGCAATCCTTCATGAAGGACGAAGGGCGAAGCAAAAAATGCTGACTGCCAATCTTCGGTTAGTGGTCACGCTTGCAAAGAAATACCGGAATCGCAACATGGAATTTCTAGATTTGGTGCAGGAAGGAACTATAGGTTTGAACAGGGGAATAGAGAAATTTGATCCGAATAAAGGTTATAAGTTGTCTACCTACATTTATTGGTGGATTACTCAGGGGATGACACGGGCAATCGCAGAAAAGTCTCGTACGGTACGTATACCAGTTCATATTAGTGAGTCGCTTAACAAAATCAAGAAAGCACAACGAGAATTGTCTCAAAGCTTAGGTCGGTATCCAACTGTGATGGAGGTTGCCCAATCTTTAAAACTCAAACCCGAACAAGTTCGCGAATATCTAAGGCTGTCTCGGCAACCCCTTTCCTTAGAAAAGCGGGTGGGCGATGATTCAGATAGAGAATTAGGCGAGATGTTGCCAGATGTGGGTGCGCTCCCAGAGGAGCAGCTGGAGCGAGAACTTCAGCGACAAAAGTTAACCGATTTGTTAGCTTGTTTGAAACCAGTGCAACGCCAAGTCCTCTCCTGGCGCTTTGGTCTGGAGGATGGACAGGAGTTAACGCTGGCTCAGATCGGCGATCGTCTGAATGTGAGTCGTGAAAGAGCGCGTCAAATTGAATATCAAGCAATGAGCACCCTGCGACGACAACAGAAAGATTCGGGGGGGTATTTGTAGTACATAAAATTACGTTTGTCATACAAATACTACTTTTGTGCTTTGAGTTCCCTGATGGTTTTAATAGCAAGGGCTTTATCTTCCTTGCGAGCTTTAAAGAATTTAGGTGGCTTATCAGCGGGAGGAGCTACTAAGGAGTCAAACCCAAATACATCCCGACTGGGGAGAAACCTTGCTTTTATCTCCACAAATGAAGCATGACCCTGTTGTTCTTTTGGGGCTTTAGGGTTAAACCTAAATGGCCTGACTGGGGCATCTCTCCAAAGCACTGGCACATGAGACGCTTTCATAAAGTTTACTTTTGATAGCGTTGAAGTTTCCTCTCGCTTAATGTAGTCCAAGCGCTCAGGGGTAAAATTCCTGAGTACAGTGATGCAAGGTGTTTGGCAGACAGGGATAAACTGCCAAAGCCCACAAAGCTTGAATTGAAAGTCTTCAAGCTCTGCAGCAATACCCTCATTTAAGATGCCTTTATCAAAACCAACTACTTGAAAGCCGACTCTATGCAGCTGCTCTTTTTTGGGGTAGTGTGTTATTCGTGGGTAAACTATCAACCGCTGGTTATACTCCCCAGTGTTTGCCATTTCCTTAAGCAATCCATCGTAAGCTTTGCGCTTATTTTTATTGGGAACGTAGTACAGAGGGTATTCTTTATTGCCCAGAGTAATTAAGGTCTTGCCGTATTCATTAAATCTGATAGTACCTGAGATAATGCCGACAGCTTGAAAGAGTGATGACGATCGCTCTTGTTCGTCCTGTTGTTCTTGTGGTTTTTCTGGTTGCTGTTGTTCGGTTCCAGTTTCCTGTGCCTGTACTATAGGCTTTTGAATGTCTGCTGGTAACTTCTTTACGGGCTTGGGTCGCTCTACAGGTTTTGGAGATGCTTCTGGCTCTGTTATCAGATCTGCTACAGGTTCTGTTGATGTTTTTGGCTTGATGGCAAGTAATGTTTGGGAGTTAGTTGTTGCTGGTATTTTTTTTCTAGGTTTGGGCATGGTTTATGCGATCGCTGTGATAGTTTTGAACGGGTAAAGTGTTTTTGGGATATAGAAGACTATGATGAGCCAAATAAAGTGGTGTTTTTTTAGTGTAATTGTGCTAGTGAGCTTAAGTTTACAATTGCAGGCAGCAGCACAATCGTTACCTCCTCAGGGTCAGACCCAGATAAGTGATACTACAAACCAAAAGACCGCCGACAAAATTTTTCAGGAAGCATACGACAATCGATATACTTGGAATTCTCAGTTTCCAGGCTATACAGCAGCAGTACATTTTAAAGATGGCAAGGAAGATTATAGTGGGAAAATTCAAGTCAATCCAGATATGACAGTGGAAGTCACTGGCATTGATAAAGAAGATATACGTCAAACTGTGGAGAATCAACTGAAAGCACTAATTATACACCGCCGACGGGTTCCCTTTGAAGTTGCTCACAAAAATAG
Source organism: Nostocales cyanobacterium Centralia_MAG_434 (assembly GCA_021324415.1). Classification (GTDB taxonomy): domain Bacteria; phylum Cyanobacteriota; class Cyanobacteriia; order Cyanobacteriales; family Nostocaceae; genus JAJPJF01. The sequence goes on along the minus strand of JAJPJF010000503.1, from coordinate 10,880 downwards.
TACTTTCGAGATTGGTAATACTAACAAAAAGACAGGAGCCGTAGAAATTGTGGAGCGGACAGGCAATACAGAGTCTCATTATGAGGTGCTTAAGCAAAAGCTTTTACAAGTCAACCGTCTTCTGGGAAAAACGGCGGTGACAGTGGATACTCTGAAGTTTAAAAATACACCGGAAGGATATATTGCAACTCGCTACCGCTCAACATTCAAAGAGCCTCAGACTCAGCAAGTTGTAGGAGTAGAGGAAGCAGAGGATTCTTATACAAAAGTGGGTAATTACTATTTGCTAAGCCGGCAAGTCATCAAAGACTATCAACAAGGAAAACTGAGTGAGCAAGCAGAATTAAATTATAGTAATATTCAGTTGTTATCAGGCACGCACTAAATAATGTTTGTATAAAGTATTTCTTGCCCATATGCTCTGTTGGGAGTAGTTTCCATGCCTGACTTCAGATTTCCAAAAACTTTTTCAGACCCTAGACTTGTTGCATCAATAGCTAGTGCGATCGCAGTTACTAGTGCAGTTATTAGTTTTGCAAAACAGGCAGGTGCTCAAATTATCCCTGATAGCACCCTCCCAAGTAACTCTCGCGTCACAATACAGCAGAATAATTTCAGATTGATTGAGGGGGGGACTCAGGCTGGAGGAAATCTGTTCCATAGCTTCCAACAGTTTTCTGTACCAACAGGGAGCACAGTGTACTTTAACAATGCTCTAAATGTTCAAAACATTATTAGTCGGGTAACAGGTGGGTCGGTTTCTACTATCAATGGTTTAATTAGAGCAAATGGTAGTGCAAATTTATTTCTGATTAATCCAGCGGGGATTGTTTTTGGGAAGGGAGCCTCTTTAGATATTGGTGGTTCTTTCTTGGGAAGCACGGCTAATAGCTTGAAATTTGCTGATGGCACTCAATTCAGCACTAAAGCAAGTCAGTCAACACCTTTATTGACAATCAGCATCCCAATAGGACTGCAATTTGACGAAAATCCAGGCAGTATTTTGGTGCAGGGTGATGGTCAGGGTTTAAGATCAACGCCTCAATTAGTTGATACGACTGAAGGGTTACATGTCCAACCCAACCAAACTTTAGCCTTAATAGGAGGTGATGTAACTCTCGATGGAGGCACACTAAAAACAGCAGGGGGGCGTATTGAATTGGGCAGTGTTGCTTCCGGTTCTGTTACGCTGACGAAAATAGATAAGGGATGGGCTTTGGACTACGAAAATGCTCAAAATCTTGGAAGAATACAATTATCTCAACAGACAGCAGTGGATGCCAGTGGTAAGGGCAGCGGTGATGTGCGAGTAAAAGGACAGCAGATATTGCTTACAGGAGGTTCTCAAATTGAGAATAGTACTCTGGGAGGGGAAAAGGGAGGAACTTTAGTAATATCTGGGGCACAGTTAGTAGATTTAAGTGGAACTTCAATAGAGGATGTTGCAACAGCTATAGGAACTTTAGTTTATCCTGGCGCAACTGGCCCTGGAGGCAACGTACAAATCGAAGCAGGAAAGTTAGTGATTCGTGATGGAGCGCAAATATCGTCCGGTACCTTTGGTAAAGGGTCGGGAGGTAGTTTGAAGATTTTTTCTCCTTCTGTTGTTGTGAGCGGTGCTTCCACAGATGGTCTGGTTCTTAGTGGAATATTTACTTCGACTTATCCAGGAACCAGAGGTGCGGGGGGAAGTTTGACTATTAATACTGGACAATTAGTTGTTCAAGATGGAGCGCAAATATCGTCTGGTAGTTCTGGTGCCGGGTCGGCAGGTTCACTGGCAATTCAAGCTAAAGATTTAGTACTAGTAAGTGGTTTTTCCGCAGTCAAACAGACAGGCAGAGTGTATCCGAGTACGATTGGAGCTTCCACAGAACCGGGGTCCACAGGGGCTAGCGGTGATGTAACGCTAAATACAAAGTTTTTAATTGTTGAGAAAGGAGCAGTTATATCAACTTCCAGCTTTGGAAGAGGTCCAAGTGGGACATTATCAATTACAGCTGATTCTGTCGATCTAAGTGATCCTTCGTTCTCAAGTACCTTTACTGTAAGCGGCTTGTCGTCTCGCTCTGGAGGAGACCAAAAGTCCGGAGATATCATTATTAGTAGCAAACAGTTATCCGTTAATAATGGAGCACAAATCTCGGTTAAGAATGACAGTACTGGAAATGCGGGATTTGTAGAAGTTCATAGCGATTCTATCAAATTAAATAGAGGAAGCATTAATGCAACAACTGCTGCGGGGGAGGGCGGTAATATTTTCTTGTATTCCAGTGACTTGCAACTACGCGACAGTATCATTAGTGCTACTGCTAACAATAGTGGTAATGGTGGAAACATCACTATTGATACGGATACTTTAGCGACTTTAGAGAATAGTGCGATTACAGCTAATGCCTTTGAGGGGCGGGGTGGCAATATCAGAATCAACACCCAAGGCTTTTTCCTCTCGCCTGATAGCAAGGTTACAGCCAGTTCCGAGAAGGGAATCCAGGGAACCGTAATCATTAACACTCCAGAAAGTGGAGTAAAACCAGTAACTCAGTTTCCAGATGCAGTGAGAATTACAGAGACTCCAGTGGCATGTACAGGTCAAGCGGGGCAATCAAGCACATTGATCAACGTAGGTACCGGGGGTATTCCTCCAGCCCCAGATGATGTTCTCACGAAAACTAGTGGCTGGCAGGATGCGATAGTTCAAGGGAATACAGCAACCTCCAACCAATCAATGCAAAAACCATTGGGAGCACAGAGTTGGAGAGATAACGGCGACGGCACAGTACGGTTTGTCGCTGAGCCAGCTGAAGTTTCACAAAGTGAATCTTTGTGTCAATCTTCAAAAAAGACGAACAACGAGTAAAAATTGCTGAAATATTGCTAAAATCAGCTATTATTACAGCAATTAGGGTTGTACTACCATAGACTGCGAAAACCGAGTTTTTTCCCTGACGATCGCGCGTGGGCTAAAACTGCGGTTTTTGTGCATTTATACGAATTGAAAGGAAGCATTGAAAATAGAAAGCCATGCCAAATGCCAAAATCTTGCGTGCTTTAAGCAAGGTATGCAAGGTAGCTATTGTTGTTGGTTTAAATTTAAGAATTGACCCACTGCTAGGGCAGGTAACTTTGGAACGTGAGCAAAATCGAATACTACCTCAGTTCCCGCAAATTCCTTCACCTCTAGTACCGCAAAAAGAACCAACGCTTATACGACCACCATCATCTGTGCAACCGGAGTTTTCAAAGTCTCGTCAAAGAATCAAAATCAAAAAGTTCGTTTTCAAAGGTAATACTGTTGTTCCCACTGACCAGCTAGAGAAAATAGTTGCACCTTATGTTGGTCGAGAAGTAACAGTTTCAGAACTACTTGAGGTCCGTGCAGCAATTACCAAATTGTATGTCGAGCAAGGTTACATCACCTCAGGAGCGTTTTTCCCAGTTCAGGAAAACCGAGCAGTACAAGCCTCTAGTGGAGTAGTAACTATTCAGATAGTTGAAGGGAAAGCAGATATCAAGATATCAGGTGCTCCAAGATTGCACCCATATATTCAAGCAAAATTAAAGAAAGCAACTTCACCGCTCAATCAAAATCGTCTGCTTGAAGTATTGCAGCAGCTGCAAGCAGATCCGTTGCTCGAGAGAATTTCAGCACAGTTGAAGGAACTGGAATCTGTAACTGTTTTGGAAGTTAAGGTGGCAGCGCAGCAACTGTTAAAGGCTGAGATTGACTTAAATAACACGCGCTCGCCAGCGGTAGGAACTTTTGAGAGAGGCATCCAGTTATCAGATATCAATCTGCTAGGCTACAGAGACAAGTTCAGCTTTGGATACAGGAATACAGATGGTAGTAATAGTGAAGAGGTAAGTTATTCTATTCCGGTCAATTTACAAAATGCGACTGTCAACTTGAGCTATCTAAATGTTTCGTCTCACGTTGTTGAACGGCCTTTCAGTAAGCTAGATATTTTGACTGATGCCCGTGTATATGAACTTGGCTTTCGCCAGCCTCTGGTACAAAAGATAAGTTCAAAGAGTTCTGAAGAACTGGCTTTGGGATTAACGGTATCCAGGCAAGAGAGCGAGTCATCTTTGCTAAATATCCCTTTCCCGCTCTCAATTGGAGCGGATACGAAGGGTCGTACCAGAATATCAGCTTTGCGCTTTTATCAGGAGTGGTTGCACAGAGGTAAACGCGAAGTTTTACTAGCGCGATCGCAGTTCAGCATCGGTATTGGAGCCTTCGACACTACGAGCCAATTCTTTGTGTGGCGAGGGCAGGCCGGATGGCTTCATCCATTGATTGGAAAGACATCAATCTTATTGCGAACAGACTTGCAATTAGCAGATAGACCTCTTTCAGCGCTTGAGCAGTTTGGATTAGGGGGGGCTTCTACAGTACGTGGATATCGTCAGGACAATTTTCTGACTGACAATGGATTTCTGTTTTCAGCGGAAATACACCTTCCTATTTGGCAAGAAAAAGCTGGGCAATTGCAGCTAATACCCTTTTTTGATGTTGGAACTACTTGGAACAACAGTAAAAAATTAACAGATACTTTTGTATTGCAATCAGGGACATTAGCATCTTTAGGGCTGGGGTTACAGTATCACCTAGGCGATCGCCTGAGTGCAAGATTAGACTGGGGTCTACCACTAACATCATCAAAAAATAACTCAAACGCAACAACATGGCAAGAAAACGGAATTTATTTAAACTTGAGGTATCAACCGTGGTAAAGAAATTTTTGTTAGGTTGTCTCGGCTTACTGCTAGTTCTGCTAAGTCAATTTTTTTTAAAGCCAGTACTTTCAATAGATAAGCAGCAGCAAGCTGAACAATTAACGAAAATAGGCTTTGCACAATTGCACCAAGGGCAGGCGAGCGAGGCTTATGAATCCTGGAAAGCGGCTAACGAAATTTACAGACGACTACATAATCCACTGGGAATAAGCGGGACTTTAATCAATGAGAGTCTAGCACTACAAGCGCTAGGGTCGAATTATATTGCTTGCGATGTTTTAGTCGAGGCTTTGAATTTGGAGGATTGGATTTGTAGTGGTAATATTCTGAATCAGCTTGATAGAGAAAAACAAAATGAGAGACTACAAAAAGCACTTCAAAAAAAGACACCTACACCAGAAACGCAAGTTATTGGATTAGAAAATTTAGGCAACGTCTTGCGTCTTTTGGGGAGACTAGAGATGTCAGAAATAACTCTACAGAAAGCATTAGAAATAGCTAGAGTTCAGAACCTCTCTTCTAAAGAGAATGAACAACTGTTATTAAATTTAGCAAATACAGAACGAAATATTTATAGACAAGTAAAAAATAAATATAAGTTAGTTGATGAGCCAATTGCTAAGCAAAAGCTAGTCGAGTTAGCACAATCGAAGCTAGAAAATGTTTTGGAGATTTATCAAAAACTGGCTACGACTAAGAGTAGTGTTGCACTGCAAGCACAACTAAATGAATTAAATTTATTATTATGTGAACCAGAAAAGTGGTATGCATTTGGTAAAAATATAAACGAATTAGGAATTGAAAATTTAATCAATCAATTGTCAAATACTGATTTTGGTAAAATACCAGCGATTGAATCTGTTTATGCAAGATTGAATTTTGTGGAAAGTTTAATACAATTATCTCAAGACAAAGGACTAATTAAGAAAAATATTTATTCTAACGATAGAGATACTTTAAAGATGGCGCTCAAATTTGCAGAAGAATCCTTGCAAGTCTCCGAGAAACTAAAGAACGAGCGAGCCAAATCTTACTCTTTAGGGCTGATAAGCAATATATATGCGTTGCTAGGAGATCTTGGCCAACAGCAAGAATTATTAAATAGAGCAATGGAACTGGCTCAAGCAGTACAAGCTTGGGATATTGCCTATCAATGGCAACAACAGATGGGACGATTGTATAAAAAGTCAGGCAATATAGATAAGGCGATACAAACTTATGCAGCAGCAGTTGCTAGCTTAGAGCAAGTGCAAGGAAATCTGTTGTCAGTTGATTCGGAAATACAATTCTCTTTTAAAGATAAAGTAGAACCTGTATATCAAGAATATTTAGAGTTGATTTTGGCAAAAGAAAAACCAAATTTAGCTCAAGCGATTCAAGCCTATGAGAAATTTAAGTTAGCTGAATTGGAAAATTTTCTGCAATGTGGCAGGTTTCCAAGATTTGCTACAAGCAGTGTGAAAAGTTCAGTTTCTACTCCGCCTATTATTTATTTAATGAATCTGGGAGAGAAAATAGAGGTGATTGTAAAAAATCACGATAGTCAATTGTATCACTATTCGCCGAACGCAGGCTTGATTCGTGACGCTATGAACAGTTTGACGAATATTGTACAAGACTCAGCATTTGTAAATACTAAAGAAGAAAGAATTCAGGAATTTTCAAAGATTTTATATACAGAAATCTTTGCACCGATAAAAAAGTATTTACCAGAGTCAGGCACGTTAGTATTTATTCCCGACACCTACTTTCAAAGTTTACCATTGGGAATGTTGTATGATGGAAAAAACTATTTAATTAAGTCTTATAACATTTCAATAGCTTTGGGTTCATCACTATGGCGACCAAAAGCTTTACAAAAAGAGCAACTGAGAGTGCTAGTCGCCGGAATTTCTAAGCAGAATCCTAATTTTAGGGATAGATCAATACTCAACGGTTTAAGCTTCAATTCCCTGCCAGAAGTACAAACAGAAATTGCAAGTATCAAGACTAACAGTAAGAATACAAAAGAATTACTAAATGCAGGATTCACTCGTGAGAATTTTCGGGATAAGATATCTGAAGGATTCCCAATAACTCACATCACAACTCACGGGCAATTCAGTTCTGATCCAGAAAAAACGTTTATTCTCACCTGGGATAAGGTCATCAATGTTAAGGAACTAAATTCTTTGCTAAGGCAAAATAGTATTGAATTATTGGTTTTAAGTGCTTGCCAAACAGCAAAGGGCGATCGCCATTCAGCATTAGGAATGGCAGGGGTAGCAGTTCAAGCAGGAGCAAGAAGCACGCTGGCAAGCTTGTGGTTGGTAGATGCTGATGCTACAGCTGCTTTGATGGGAAATTTTTACAAGGGATTGAAAAATGGTCTTCCTAAGGCAGAAGCGCTACGTCAAGCACAAGTAAGCTTAATGGAGAATCCGAAGTACAATCATCCCTCTTATTGGGGAGCATTTAACTTGATAGGTAGCTACTTATAACAGGTTATGGGACAACAAGGATAAGTTGGCAAAATTGCCAACTTATCCTTGTCAATGTTTTGAGAAAAGCATTTGCGGATTGATTCACAACTTAGGAAGTTTTAGAAATGAGAAACTTTATATCTGCACAGCAGGCTGAATTTTTTTATTTTACCAACTTTTGGTGATTAGGTATCGGGTAAAGTATCCAGAGCAGACATATGGCAAAGCTTAATGGAACAAGGGTTAACGTTACCGTCAGAGCAGTCAGATTTTTCTCGTTTTACCAAGTTTCGGTAAAAAGTTGGGTAAAAGCACAGTCAGGCTAACTGTTCAAATCGGCGGTGGTAGATAACCTCGAACTCTGCCATAACAGCTAGAGTCCTTTCACTCCATTTAAATTGCTAGCCCTTTGCTTTATACTTAAAAATAGCTACTCCCAAAGTCAGCAATGACCATAAAACCCCAAAAAATTTTAATTTTGGCGGCAAATTCCAAGCAGACAGTACGTTTGCGGTTGGATGAAGAATTGCGTGATATTAAGGAAGGTTTGCAAAGGGCGCAAAATCGGGATAACCTTGAGTTGCGATATGATTTGGCAGTACGTCCGAGGGATATTCGCCGCGCTATTTTGGATTATCGACCAAACATTATCCACTTTTCTGGGCATGGTGCAGGAGTAGAAGGATTAGCTTTTGAAGATGAAATTGGAAACGAACAGCTAGTTACAGGGGTTGCATTAGCTGGACTATTTGGACAGTTTTCTAATCAAGTAGAATGTGTGCTGTTGAATGCTTGCTACTCCCAAGTCCAAGCAGAAGCGATCGCCCAACATATTAATTATGTGATTGGCATGAATGATCTTATCCAAGATCAAGCGGCGATTGAATTTGTTGTGGGATTTTACGATGCACTTGGAGCTTACAATAGCGAATATGATTCTGGTTCGCCTGTAGAGTTTGCTTTTAATATTGCTCGAAATGCAATTGAGTTAGCTGGGGTATCTGGTGAGTTAATTCCTCAACTAAAAAAAAAGCCAATTTTACTCCCCATCACCGACCTTCAGGAAATCTGATCAACGTCCCAGAATTACCGCCGCACTTTTTACCTCGCCCCGAAGAACTTGCACCCTTAAAACACAAGGTATTATCGCCAACAAAACAACCTGTAGGGATTACAGGGAAAAGTCGCCGTGTGGGTGTGCAAGGAATGGGCGGAATTGGAAAAACAGTCTTGGCTACAGCCTTGGCGCGAGATGAAGAGGTAAGAAAGGCGTTTCATGATGGAGTGTTTTGGGTAACATTGGGACAAACACCCCAGATTTTAACTTGGCAATCCTATCTTGCCCAGGCATTGGGCGACTTTCAAGCGGCTTTTACTGAGATTAGATTGGCGAAAGCACGGTTGCGGGAGTTGTTTGCACAGAAAGCTTGCTTACTGATTTTGGATGATATTTGGCGCTTGGATGATGCAACGGCGTTTGATGTGTTAGGAGAACGTTGTCAAATGTTAGTTACCACCCGTAATGCAGTGATAATTACAGGGTTGGGAGGGGAAGAGTATCATCTTGAAGTTTTAGATGCACAACGGGCGCTAGAACTTTTGGCTTCTTGGGCAAATCAACCGGAGATTAGATACCCCACAGAGCAAAATGATGTCGCTAAGCTGGTAGCGCGGGAATGTGGGTATTTACCTTTAGCATTAGCGATGGTAGGGGCGATGATGCGCTTTAAGCCGCCAAATCGCTGGCAGAATATTTTAGAAAAACTACGTAGTGCTGATTTAGAGAAAATTAAACAACAGTTTCCCGATTATCCTTATCCGAATTTACTCAAGGCGATTCAGGTGAGTGTAGACGATTTGGATGAAAACTGCCAACAGCGATATTTAGATTTTGCGGTCTTTAGAGAAGATACACCAATACCAGAAGCAGTATTGCAGACTTTTTGGCAACCGTTGGGGTTAGATGAGTTTGAGAGCCAAGATGTGATTGATGAATTGGTAAGTAAATCTCTGGCTTTGCGGGATGAAGCCGGAAATTTGTGGTTGCATGACTTGCAGCTTGATTATGTCGGAAAGCAGCACACCGCCTTAGCAACCGAAAGTGAAGGGATAGGATTTTTACACAATCGCCTCTTAAATGCCTACAGTGAAAAATATCCCTCAGGTTGGCATAGTTTAGAAAATGACGGCTATATCTATCAAAATTTAGCCTATCACTTGCAGGCTGGGGGAAGTCCAAGAGAATTACAACAACTGCTGTGTGATTTTCGCTGGTTGCAGGCGAAGTTGGAGAGCACTAATGTTAATGCTTTAATAGCAGATTATGATTTTTTACCGGAGGATGAGAATTTACAGTTAATTCAAGGTGCATTGCGACTTTCGGCGCATATTTTAAATCAAGATAAACAGCAATTGCCAGGGCAATTATTAGGGCGGTTGCTGGGTTTTGAAAGAGATGAAATTCAGGCATTGTTAACCCAAGCGCAGCAATGCGAAACCCCAAGCTTGCTTCCCCAAACAGCCAGCTTGGCTCCCCCTGGCGGTTCCTTAGTACGTACCCTAGCAGGTCATAGTGAGTGGGTAAATGCAGTTGCCCTCACCCCAGATGGCAGGTACGTAATTTCAGGTTCCCGTGACAAGACCATTAAAATTTGGAATTGGCAAACAGGAGAACAATTACGTACCTTAGTCGGTCATAGCGACTCGGTAAACGCAGTTGCCCTCACCCCAGATGGTCAGTACGTAATTTCTACTTCCCGTGACAAGACCATTAAAATTTGGAATTGGCAAACAGGAGAACAACTGCGTACCCTAGCAGGTCATGGTGACTCGGTAAATGCAGTTGCCCTTACCCCAGATGGCAGGTATGTAATTTCTACTTCCCGTGACAAGACCATTAAAATTTGGAATTGGCAAACAGGAGAACAACTGCGTACCCTAGCAGGTCATGGTGACTCGGTAAACGCAGTTGCCCTCACCCCAGATGGCTTGTATGTAATTTCAGGTTCCCATGACACCACCCTCAAAGTCTGGAATTGGCAAACGGGAGAACAATTGCGTACCCTAGCAGGTCATAGTGAGTGGGTAAATGCAGTTGCCCTCACCCCAGATGGCCAATACGTGATTTCTAGTTCCCGTGACCACATCCTCAAAGTCTGGAATTGGCAAACAAGAGAACCGCTGCGTACCCTAGCCGGTCAATATCCACTCGCCCTCACTCCAGATGGCCAGTACTTGATTTCTGGTTCCCTTGACTACACCCTCAAAGTCTGGAATTGGCAAACAAGAGAACCGCTGCGTACCCTAGCCGGTCATAGTCTTTGGGTAAATGCAGTTGCCCTTACCCCAGATGGGGAGTACGTGATTTCTGCTGCTGATGACAACACCCTCAAAGTCTGGAATTGGCAAACAGGAGAAGAAATGCGTACCCTAGTTGGTCATAGTGACAAGGTATATTCACTCGCCCTCACTCCAGATGGCCAGTACTTGATTTCTGGTTCCGGTGACAACACCCTCAAAGTCTGGAATTGGCAAACGGGAAAACTACTCTGGAATTGGCAAACAGGAGAAGAAATGCGTACCCTAGTTGGTCATGGTGACAAGGTAATTGCACTCGCCCTTACCCCAGATAGTCAGTACGTGATTTCTGGTTCCGGTGACAACACCCTCAAAGTCTGG